>CAVFDV010000074.1:0-9024 GCA_963621315.1 Oscillibacter sp. MSJ-31 | reverse complement strand
TCGTAGAAGCGGTCCTCTATCCTGCCGTCGAAGCGCTCGGTCAGAGCCTGCACCGCGCGCATGTTCTTCTCCTGCTCGATGTTTTGCGCCATCTGCGCCTCCATCTGGTGGCGCGTCTGGGCGCGGAACTCGTCCGCGTTCTTGAACAGGGGCAGATGCTCGCGCACCCACTCGTCGGTGAACTCGGGGTCTTTCTTCTCCATGATGGCCACGAGCTTCACCTTCGCGTGAAAGGAGCGCTCCTGGCCGTCGGCGCCCGGCGTGAGGTCGGGGGCGTCGAAGTCGAACTCGCGTTCCTGCCCCGGGCACATGCCCAGCAAAGCGCGGTCGAAGCCTATGGGCATGAAGCCCTCCCCCATGGTGAAGAGGCGCCCTTCCGAGCTGATGCCCTTCACCGTCTCGCCGTCGCGCGTGACGTCGAGGTCGATCTTCACCGTGTCCTTGGCCTGGATCTCGCGGGGCGCGGCCTCGACGTAGTTCACGGCCATCTGGTCGGCGGCGGCGCGCATCTGCGCCTCGACCTGCTCGTCGCCGATCTCGGCCGTGGGCATCTCGAACTCCACCGGCTCGTAGGAGGACAGCTCGTAGACGGGCAGCTCCAACGTGCCCTGCCCGATGCCCGCGCCCGTCTTCTTCTTGTCGGCCATGCTCTCGTCTCCCCTTCTCTTCTTGCCCAAGCCCCGCGCGCTACAGCGTCTCCAGCTCGTCGGCGATATTCGCCATCCACGTGCCCTCTATGTCCTCGACCTTGCCCGCATCGACCATCGCCGAGATCTGCGGGTCCATGGGCACGCGCGTCCATGCCGCGATGCCCTTCTTTTGCGCGATGGACTCCACCTCGCTCTTGCCGAAGATCTCGTGCTTCGCGCCGCAATCCGGGCACTCGTAATACGACATGTTCTCGACCAGACCCACGACGGGGATCTCCAGCGCCTCGGCCATGCGCATGGCCTTTTCCACGATCATGTTCACGAGCACCTGCGGCGCCGTGGCCACGACCACGCCGTTCACGGGCAGCTGCTGGTAGACCGTCATGGGGATGTCGCCCGTGCCCGGGGGCATGTCCACGAGCAGGAAGTCGAGCTCTCCCCAGGCCACGTCGCTGTAGAACTGGTTGAGCACGCTGTTCAAGACCGGGCCGCGCCACAGGAAAGGCTGGGCCTCGTCTTCGGTGAGCATGTTGGTCGAGACGACGCGTATGCCCGTCTTGGTGGTCGCGGGCACGAGCTTGTTGTTCTCGTCGACGTCCGGGAGGCTGTGGATGCCGAAGGAGCGCGGGATGGAAGGGCCGGTGATGTCGCCGTCGAGTATGCCGACCGTGTAGCCGCGGCGGGCAAGCTCGCAGGCCAAAAGCGAGGTGGTGAGCGATTTGCCCACGCCGCCCTTGCCGCTCGCGACGGCCACGATGCGCGCAGCCGAGCTGCCCTCGTTCATCTTCGGGCCATCGTCTTTGGGGTGGATCGAGTAGTCACCGTAGTCGCGCTCGCCGCATCCTGCCATCGTGTCGTCTCCCTCGTGCTCGCCGCCTGCCGCCCTTTTTCCCGGGCCCGCGCGGCGCATGCGGGAAAGGGCATGGCAGCGGGCGAAACGGGAAAGCAGCAGGCGTTCTTCTCGTTTGCGGGATTATCTCACCGGGGCGCGGCGTTCATTATCGTAAATGGGAATAAATGCCAAACCGTTACGTTCAACGGCAGGGAAAACGCGCGGCACGAGCACGCGCGCGGCGGCCCTGTCGATGGGGCGCGGGGTATGCGGAGTGTGGCACGTGCAGGCACGGCGCGCGCGGGGCATGCAGAGTGCGACATGCGTGCGCACGGCGCGCGACGGGGTGCGGAGCATGGGATGCGCGGACGCGGAATGTGCAACGGGTGCGGCACGCGGCGGGCGCACGACCTGCGCCCGCAGGAGCGCCTAGCCCTTTGCGGCCATGCCCTTCGCGTCCTCGGCCTTCAACGCCGCGATCTCTTCTTGCGTGATGTTGAACTCGGCGCAATGCCGGCGGCACTTCTCGTTTATGGCCTTCCAGCGCAAGGCGCGGTTCGCCAGGCAGGCGATGAGCAAGACGAGGAGCGCGAGGCGGCCGGCCTGCAAAAGGGCGCTGTCCATTTCGAGGAGGCCGCGGGCGGCCAGGATGCCCGTGCCGGCGGCGGCGAAGACGAGGAGGGCGGCCAAGACGACGATGCAGACCGCGACGGAGTGCAGCTGCGCCTGCATGGACGCCGCGCGTTGCACTTCCTTGCGCCGTTTTTTGCCCACGTGCTCGACCATAGCGTGCCGCGCACCCCCAAAGAAAAGTTCCCTCTAACTTTCTTGACCTCACGCGGTATTGTAGCCCGCGCGTGGCGCGCGCACAGCACGCCCACCAATACTTCACGAAAAGCGACGCGGGCATCCACATGCCGCGCAAGGGGGTATGCAAGGGACGCGAAGGCGCGCAGGTGAACGGATGCGGACGCGCGGCCAAGCGAGCGTGCGGGCGTTGCATGCGGTGAAAAGAAACACGCAGGTGAGTGGGTGCGCAGGGCGCAGGGGAGGGAGCTGCGCGGGGCGCTGCAAAAAGGGCGTGGGGGCTGGAAAAAGGGCGCAGGGGCGCTACAGGGAGTTCAGCAGGGCGAGGGCAAGCTCTTCGTAGGCGTCCGGCCAGGCGTTCTCGCCTTCGGCCACGTAAGGCTCGGGCACCACGCCGTCCGCGTCCGGCGAAAACTCGATCTCCAGGCGCCATTCCTGCGGGTCGAGGGAGAAGCTGCCCTGCACGGGGCGGTAGACGCGGTCGAGGTCGAAGGCGCCATGCGCGTCGAGGGCCGCGATGTAGGCACGCGCGCCCGCCTCGTCCAGCTCCTCGTCGTGGCACTCGGGTTCGTTGAAGCGCAAGCGCAGCTGCCCGCCGCCCGCAACGGGGCGGTAGGCCGCCGAGCGCGGGTCGGGGTGCGGGTAGCCTTGCTCGATGAAGCGCAAGGCCGCGACCCGCTCGTAGGAGCGCAATTCGGGGGCGACGACGCGCGCCTGAGCCGCGCCTGCGGGTTTGTCCATCATGCGGCGGTGTCCTTCACCTAGTGGCTGAACGTGCCCATGCTGTGGTCGGCCTCCCAGAGCTTTTCTGCCGTGGGCTGCCAGTTGGACGCGTATTGCTTGCAGCGGTCGCACAGATCGTCCACCGTCTCGACGGCCTCGAGGTTCGACGAGTGCGCGCCCGTCTCGTGCACCAGCTCGCGCAGCGCGTCCGGGTTCTCCAGAAACGGGCACGGGCGCAGCATGTTGTCGTTGAAGGGCTGGCCATCGTGGTAGGCCTTGAACAGCGGGCGCTGCAAGCCTTCGAGCAAGGAGACCTCGTGGATGTTCGAGTCGCTGAAATGCACGAACACGCAGGGGTCCATGTCGCCTGCCGCGTTGATGTGCAGATAGCGCCGCCCGCCGGCGATGCAGCCCTGGACGAACTGGCCGTCGTTTTGGAAGTCCATGGGGAAAATGGCCTTGCTGTGCTCGCGGTACTCGCGAATCTTGTGGTACATGCCTTCGCGCTGCTCGGGCGTGCACATCAAATCGACGTTGGCGTCCGAGCCCACGGGCATGTAGTGGAAGTACCACACGAACAAGGCGCCCCAGTCGATCAGCTGGTCGATGTACTCGGGGCTGGAGACGGCCTCGTAGTTTTCCGAGGTGTAGCAACACGAGATGCCGAAGGGCAGGCCCGCGTCCTTCATCAGGCCCATGGCCTGCTCGACGCGCTCGTAGACGCTGTAGTCCACGCCCTCGCTGCGCCGAAAATCGGTGGTCTCCTTGTTGCCCTCCTGGCTGATGGCCGGGACGAAGTTCTTCACGCGCAAGAGCTCCTGGCAGAAGGCCTCGTCGATGAGCGTCGCGTTGGTGAAGCACAAAAAGATGCAGTCCTCGTGCTTTTCGCACAGGCGGATGATGTCGTCTTTGCGCACGAGCGGCTCGCCGCCGGTGTAGATGTACATGTAGATGCCGAGCTCTTTGCCCTGGCAGATGATGTCGTCGATGTCGTCGAAGGACAGGTTCATGCGGTTGCCGTAGTCGGCCGCCCAGCAGCCCTTGCAATGCAGGTTGCAGGCGCTCGTCGGGTCGAGCAGGATGGCCCAGGGGATGTTGCAGTCGTACTTCTCGCGCAGCTCGACTTGCTTTTGCCAGCCCTCGACGTTCACGTGCAGGTAGAAGTTCTCGATGATGCGGTCCAGCACGGCCGGGTCGACTTGCTTTAGGCTGCGCAAGACGAGCTGGTAGACGTTGGACTCGGGGTTGCCCAGGTAGTCGTTTAGGATGTCCATCTGCGAGGGAAAGGTGCGCTTCCCGAGCTTGATCAGCAAGTTCAGCAGCTTGGGCATGTTCTTGTCCGGGTTCTTGTGCACCATCTTCAGCGCGGACTTGATGCCGAAATCTGCCAGTTGTTCTTTCACCGTGCGCTCCTTCGCGTTTTTTGCAGCCGCGCGCGGGCGCGGCCTTGCGCCGTCTTGCGCGCAACCCGTGCGCGGAAGGCGGCGATTCAACCCCTCGGTGCCGTCTATAGTACGCGAACTTTCACTTTCAGATGCGCGCCGTTTTGCAAACGACACAAGCGACACACGCGGAGGGGCGCGTGAAGGGCGCAAGAGACGCGCGGAAAAGACGCAGGGTGAAGAAGAGCAGGCGGCACCTGCTGCGGCTGATGCGGGACGGCGGAGCCGGCGACAAGACCACATGGTGAACGCGCAGGCGGCAATGCAAGCTGAAACGAGAGGGCCCGCCACGCGCCCGGAAGGGGGTGGCGCGTCGCGAGCCGCTAAGAGAGAGGAAAGTTAGTCATACCTAACTTCACGGAGCACTCTACACGAAAAAGTTAGTCAATGCAAACTTTTTTTCAAAAAAGTTGCAGGTGCCTTTCGCGAACGCGAAAAACGGGGGAGCGCACGTGCGCTCCCCCGCAATCGAAACCCTATGTGGCGCGCGGCAGGCTATATCGCGCGGCGTGCAGATGCGCTTGGAGCTGCGCGCGTCAGGCCGCGTCGCGCGGCGCGGCGATGCGCCCTATCTCTCCTCCTCGCGCAGGCGGCGACGGGTATAGAGGGCAGATGCCACGCAACCCGCGAGGGCGGCCAGGCCAAGGGCGGTCAGCACGCCCATGAGGGGCGAGTTCGCCAGCTCGTCGCCCGTATCGGCCGTCTTGTTGGCGCTAGCGTCCGAGTCGTCCACGCTCTTGGTCTCGCCGTAGCTCGCGCTCGCGGCGCCGCTATCGTCGCCCGTGTCCGCGTCCTCCTCGTCGTCTGCGGCGGCCTCCGTCCACTTGGCGTAGAGGACGGTGTCGCCGGACACCACGTCGGCCTCCCAGTCCCAGGCCTCGGTGCAGGCCTCGTCCTTGTACCAGCCCGCGAAGGTGAAGCCGTCTTTCGTCGGGTCCTCGGGCTTTTCTATGGTCGAGCCGGCCTCGGCGGTGATGTCTGCCACGGCGCTCCCGCCGTTCGTCTCGAAGCTGACGGTGTAGGTCGTGGCGGGCGCGGGAGCCGGCGTGGAAGACGTCCACTTGGCGTAGAGGGTCGTGTCCACCGAAAGCGCGGTCTCCGACATGCCCTCGTCGTCGAAGGCAAACTCCTTGCCCTCGCTGCAGGCCGCGTCCGTGTACCAGCCGGCGAAGGTGCAGCCGGCCTTCGTCGGGTCGGCCTCGGGCCTGGGGCACTTCTCGCCGCTCGATATGCAGGCGGTGGCGACATCGCTGCCGCCCTGCGAGTCGAAGGTGACGTAGACGAGCGCCGGCTCGGGCGTCGGCGTCGGCTCCGCCTCGATCGTGTAGGCGAAGGTGGAGACCCCGCTCGCCCTCATGCCGGCGCGATACGCGCGGGCCTTCACCGTCGTCGTGGCGGAGAGCTTCAGGGGGTCGCCCGCGTACTTCGCGCTCGTCTCGTCCGGGTCGGTCCCGTCGGTGGTGTAGTAGATGGTCGCGCCCTGGGTCTCGCACACGAGGTCCACGGACAGCGCCTCGGTATAGGTGCCGGGGGCCGGGTTGCTCGTCGGCTCCGAGACCAGCTCGGGGGCGACGATGTGTATCGTCAGCTCGACGGTCTCGGGGGCGCCGCTGTCGTCCACGTAGGAGGGGTAGCTCACCGTGCCCGTCACGCTCAGGTGCTGCGCCGTCGGGTTGTCCTTGTCGAAGCCCTGCGGCGCCTGCCAGGAGATGTCCACGAGGTCGGTCTCGCCGCAGACGTAGGTCACCTCCATCTCGCTGGGCAAGTCCCAACCGGGGCTTTTCCCGTCGTCTTGCTCTTGCTGGTAGGCGCAGGCGTCCAGGAAGGTCATCTCGACGTCTTGGGGCTGGGTATACGACTTGTACTCGTAAGGGCCGGTGTCCGGGGTCTCCACGTAGAGCGTCTTCACGCCGTCCTCGCCGCTTGCCACGTAGGCCAAAGAGCCGTCGAGGGGCACGTTGTTCAACGAGACCTCCGCCGCGTCAGACAGGACGTAGGCGACGCCTTCGGGAAGCGAGAGGTTCAGGGGCAGCGACGCCGTGTAGCTCGTCAGGTGCGCGGCCTCGCCGTCTGCCTCGGGCAGCCAGGAAAGGGCGACGCCGGCCTCCGTCTTGTCCTTGAAGTAGCCCGTCACGTCGAGCATCGTCTCCGCGTCCGCCGTGCCGATCTGCACGTACGAGGCCACACCTGGCAAGGGCTGGTGCGCCTGCGGGACGACGAAGCCGACGCCGATCTTCGAGATCACAGGCGTGTACACCGCGGAGATCTCGCCGGAAAGCGCAAGCGAGAAGCTGTCGATCGCAAGGGTCGGGCGCGTGAGGTCGGCGCTGGCCGGCGCGCCGGGCCACACCCAGCGGCTGAAGACCTTGCCCTCTTGGGCGGGGGCCGCGACCACCGTCGCGGCGCCGAGGTCTGCCGTCACGTCGATGGTGGCCGACCAGCGCGTGTCGCCTTCACCGTAAAGCGCGGTGTCCGTGCAGCCGATCTGGATGGTCTTTTGCAGCGTGTCGTCGAGACGGTAGGTGCCCGAGACCCTGCCCGAGGCCAGCTCGCCGCGCACCGCCCACACGGAAAGCTCGTAGGATCCGCTGCCGTCTTGCGGGCACGTGAGCACTATCCCCGCGTCGGGGTCGTAGTCTTTCACGTCGCCGCCGTTCACCGTGTACTTGATGCTCGCACCGTCGCTCGCGCACGACGCCTCGACCCTGAGCGTGTTGTCTTCTCCCAGGAGCATCGTCTTGTCGAACTTGGTGTAGGTGCCGGAAATGGGGCTTAGGACGGGGTCGGCCACGGTCGCTTTCGGCACGACCGTGATCGTCACAGGCAGGGTCTTGCCCTCCGTGCTCGCGACCTTGTCCGAGTCTTTCAGGGGCAGGCCCAACGTGTAGTCCTGGCTGTCGCCTGCGGGGTCGGCGACCACGCCGTCGTCGTTGATCAGGCCGGAAGGCCAGGAGATGGGGATGGTGTCGTCGATCACGAGCTCCACGGTCGTGCCGCCTTGCACGTGCGCCCGGGCATGCCCGGGCAAAAGCGCCTCCAGGTCGGCGGCCGACGTCCCCGCGGTGACGGTCACGCCGGCGCCTTCCACGCTCTCGATCGCCGGGGCGAGGGTTTCGAAATAGCCCGTGGTGACGTTCAGGTATTTCTCGCCGTCCACATGCACGTCCTGGATGCCAGGGCTTGCCTCGCCTCCGGTGCAGACAAGCTCGACATCGGCGGCACTCAAATCCTTGGGATACACAAGGCCGACCGCCTTGCTGTCGGTCATTACGAAGTAGAAGCGGTATTTTTCAGCATATGCGGCTTTCGTCACTATGGTGCCGGCGCCGTTTTGCCAGCGTATGCCGTTCACTTCCAGACTTTTGGCTTCACCGTCGCTGGTATAGCGCAAAGTGGCAGATTCGGGCAGGGTTTCGCCTGCAACGGGCTTGGCAACCTCCAACTTGAAGTCGCTTGCGTAGCTCACATAGTCGGCGTTCAGATTCACGTTGTTTTTCGGCATTTTGAACGTTACAGCCGGATTTGTCGCATTGCTTATATAGTCGGAAAACGGCGAAAGGCCTTCCGAAGTCGCCTCAGACCAGCGCCAGAACACCTTGTCCAGGTCCGCGCTCGCCCCGTTCAGCGCGACTGTCGCGTCCGCATTGTAGGTGCCCATAATCTTGCCGTTCAGGCGCACCGCCCAGCGGCTCGCGCCCTTGCGCTGCCACAAGTCGCCGTTGTGGTCGGTGCCATGCGAGATGTAGAAGCCGTCCAGGTCCATGAAGTAGGTGCCCTCGGTATAGCTGGACACGTCCTTGGCAAGCAGCCTGTTGCCCGAGGCGCCCGTGCGAATGCCGATCTCGGAGTCGTCGCTCACGCTGCCCTTGATATAGGCGGTGCTCGTCAAGCCGTCCTCCAAAAACAGGTCGTCGGCCGAGCCGCCGCCGCGCGTGTTGTTCTTCACAACCACCTTGTTTTTGAGGTTGATGTCGTAAAACGAGTCGATGAAAATGCCGCCGCCTTCGCCGCTGGCGACTTTGTTGCCCGCAATGGTGCAACCTTCGACGTAGGTGTCTCCCTCAAGATACATTCCGCCGCCGCATCTCTCCGCGCTGTTGTTGGTGATGGTGCAGTTGTAGTAGCCGACGTTCGACTTCATGCTGTACACGCCGCCGCCGTGCCAATTCGCGCTCGTATTACTGTCGATCGTGCAGTCGTTCACGCGCACCCATTTCTGGTTGATGTAGAGGGCGCCGCCCCTGCCCTCGGCGTAGTTGCCCGCCAGTTTCACGCCTCTCACATCGCCTTCGTTTTGGGCGGCGCGCACTTCCGCGAAGAAAATCCCGCCGCCAGCGCCGCCGCTTCTGGTCCTGTTGTGCGAAACGGACGCGGTTTTGTCGTTTGAGATGACGCTGCAATATGTGTAGTAAAAGTAAATTCCGCCGCCTGAACTGCCCGAACTGTTGCTGTCGATGGTGGAGTTCTTCTCCATGGTGATTCTCGCCGCGTCGTTATTGCAAAAAATTCCGCCGCCTTCGCCGGTTGCGTAATTCTTGTCAATCGAGGAGTCTTCCATATATATGTAGAC
>CAVFDV010000073.1:0-9026 GCA_963621315.1 Oscillibacter sp. MSJ-31 | reverse complement strand
AAGCCGCGCAGGGGCGGTCTACGGCGTCTACTCGGACAAGGCGTGCACGACGCAGATCTACACCGCCACCTGCGACGCAAACGGCACGGCCTACGTGCTCGAAGACGGGCGCGCGCTCATCTACGACACCACCTACTACCTGAAGGAGATCACGGCGGCGCCGGGCTACGCGCTCGACACGACGGTCTACCCCTTCGACGGCGTGAACACGTACTCCTACGTCGCGAAGGGGTCCACCACCTACGACGACCTGACCGTGAACGTGAAGGACGACCCGCTGGCCGCGCCCTTCTCGTTCACCAAGACCGCAATGGACACGGGCGACGCGCTGGCGGGCGCCGTCTTCAAGCTGGAGCAGACGGCGGGCGGCACGGCGGTGAAGACCGCGACTTCCGACGCGAACGGCAAGGTGGACTTCGGCAACGTGAACAACGGCACCTACACCCTGACGGAAACCTCGGCGCCGGAAGGCTACGAGGCCGCGGCGGGCAGCTGGACCGTCGTGGTGGACGGCGAGGCCCAGACCGTGACGGTCACGGCAGACGATAGCCGCACGCCCGCCTTCAGCGGCGACTACGCCACGGGCGACCTGTCCGTCTACGACGAGCAGACCTCCATACCCTTCACCTTCACGAAGGCGGACGAGGGCGGCGCGGCGCTGGCCGGCGCGACCTTCGCGCTCTACGCCTGCGGAAACAGCGCGCACAGCTCCGCGGTCGACCACTCGGCCACGGCCACCAACGACGCGGGCTGCTGCTGGCAGGTGGACGAGGCACTCGCCACGGCGACGAGCGGCGCGGACGGCCGCGTGGATTTCGGCGGGCTGCCGAGCGGGCAGTACATGCTCGTGGAGACGGCGGCACCTGCGGGCTACCGGCTGCCGCACGGGCAGTGGATGGTCGATGTGGACGCCGCCGCCCAGACCGTCTCCATCGTCGCGCGCGGCGACGACCTGCCGCCCGCCTTCAAGAGAGATGCGGACACAGGCGCCTACTCCGTGGCCAACTACAAGGAGTGGATTATGCCGCTGTCCGGCGGCACGGGCACGATCGCGCTCACGGCGGGAGGCGCCGCCCTCGTGGCGACGGCCGGCGCCTGCTGGCTGTTCGCGCGCCGCAAAAACCGCGCGCGCGCCTAGGCCGCTGCCGGCATTTTTCACCAATTCGCCACTCCACATATGCGCGCCGCGTGCTATCATTCCTTTTCGTGTGTTTGAAGGATGCGGCAGGCCGCGAGGCCTTGCCGTCCAGGAAAGGTAAGAGATAGAAGATGGCAGTACCCAAGCGCAAGACAGGCCGAATCCGCACGCATCAGCGCCGCTCGGAAAACGACAAGGTCGCGACCCCGTCGCGTTCCGTGTGCCCGCAATGCGGCGAGGTCAAGCTCCCGCACCGCGTGTGCCCCTCGTGCGGCTACTACAAGGGCAAGGAGGTCGTCGAGATCGGCTAGGCGCATCTGTGCCTGCCGTTTTCGCGGCCACGTAAAAGCCGGCTTTTCCCCGCGAAAAGGCCGGCTTTTTTCATGGAGAGAAGGCCCGGGAAAACATGTCGAACCTGAAGATAGCCGTCGACGCGTTCGGCGGAGACGATGCGCCTGATGCCGTCTTGGCGGGCGTGGACGAGGCCCTTGCCGCGCGCGAGGACCTGCAAATCGTGCTCTGCGGCCTGCCCGAGACGGTCGGGCCGTTTGCCGCCTCGCGCCCGCGCGTCGCGCCAAAGCCCTGCTCGGAGGTCGTCGAGATGGGCGAGCACGGGGCGCTTGCCGTGCGCAAGAAGCGCGATTCCTCCATCGTCGTCGGCTGCAAGCTGGTGAAGGAAGGCCTGGCGCAGGGATTTTTCTCGGCCGGCTCGACCGGGGCGTGCATGGCGGCGGCCACGCTTTTCATGGGGCGCCTGCCGAAGGTGAAGCGCCCGGCCATCGCGACGGTCATACCCTCGCCCGCGGGCAAGACCGTCATGTGCGACGTGGGCGCGAACGCCGATTGCAGGCCGGAGTATCTCGTGCAATTCGCGTTGATGGGCGCCGTCTACGCGCATGCGGTGCTGGGGGTGCAGTCCCCGCGCATCGGCCTTTTGAACATCGGCGCGGAGGAGGAGAAGGGCTCGGAGTTCGCGCAGGCCTGCCACAAGCTGCTGAAAGAGCAGGTGGCGGGCTTTGCGGGCAACGCGGAGGGGCGCGACGTGGCGCTCGGCGGCTTTGACGTGATCGTCACCGACGGCTTCACGGGAAACGTCGCCTTGAAGGCCTTCGAGGGCGTGGGCAAGGCGCTGTTCGGCGCGTTGAAAGACGTGATGGGCGACTCGCTGAAGCACAAGCTGGGCGCCGCGCTCGTCTACGACGGGCTGAAAAAGCTCAAGACCTCCGTCTCGCCCGACGAGTACGGCGGGGCCCAGCTGCTCGGGGTGAAGGGGGTATGCCTGATAGGGCACGGCTCGGCAAACGCGCATGCCATCGCAAGCGGCATACTCGCGACTGCCGACGCCGTGGCCTTCGACATGCCCGCGCGCGTCTCCGCGGAAATCGCCTCGCACGCCGGGCGCGTGGCGCCTGCCGAGGGTAAAGCCGGCGCCGCCGCATCCGCCGGCGACGCCGCGCCCGACACCGGCGCCGCCGCCGACGCCGCCGCCGACGCCGCCGAA
Organism: Oscillibacter sp. MSJ-31; assembly: GCA_963621315.1. Classification (GTDB taxonomy): domain Bacteria; phylum Actinomycetota; class Coriobacteriia; order Coriobacteriales; family QAMH01; genus CAVAWX01. The sequence goes on along the minus strand of CAVFDV010000073.1, from coordinate 6,387 downwards.
GGGGAGTAGCGCCATGCCCGCCGCGCACACGCGCCGCCGAAAGGCCCGCGTCTCGCATGCGGACGTGGTGCGCCGCGCCGAGGAGATGCTGGGCTACACCTTCACCGACAAGGCCTTGCTCGAAACGGCGCTCACGCATCCGTCCGCGGCCATGCACACGCCCACCACCTTCAACTACGAGCGCCTCGAGTTTCTGGGCGATTCCATTCTGGGCTTCATCGTGGCCGACGAGGTCTTCGAGCGCTTTGAGGACCTGGAGGAAGGCGGGCTTACGCGCGTGAAGGTCTCGCTCGTCTCGGGCAAGTCGCTTTCGCGCGTGGCAGACGCCATCGGCATCGGCGAGCTGATCATATTCGGCGAAAGCGAGGCCGGCACGCACGGGCGCGGCCTGCACTCGGCGCTCGAAAACGTCTACGAGGCGCTCGTGGCCGCCCTCTATTTGGACGGCGGGCTGGACGCCGCGCGCCGCTGGGTGCTCGACACCTTAGGGCCGCATATCGACCGCGACGCCGCCGCCGAGCCGGAAAGCCCGAAATCGACGCTGCAGGAATATCTCCAGGCGCACGGGCAGGCGCCCAGCTACCGCATCGTGGAGGAAAGCGGCCCTCCGCACGCGCGCGTCTTCAAGGCGGCCGTCTACGTGGGGCGCGAGAAGCTGGCCGCAGGCGAGGGGCATTCCAAGAAGGCCGCCGAGGCCGCCGCCGCCGCCGCCGCCATCGAGCAGCTGGGCTTCATGTCCTGACGCGCTGTTCGTGGTACCATTTCGGGGTTTATGTAGCGACGTGCGCAAGGGGCTTTCGTGTACCTCAAATCTCTTGTCCTGAAGGGTTTCAAATCGTTTGCGGACCGCTCGGTCTTGCGCCTGGAACCGGGCCTCACGGTGGTCGTGGGCCCCAACGGCTCGGGCAAGTCGAACATCGCGGACGCGGTCTTGTGGGTCTTGGGCGAGCAAAGCGCAAAGCAGCTGCGCGGCTCGTCGATGGAAGACGTCATATTCGCGGGCAGCTCCGCGCGCCAGGCGGTCGGGCTGGCGGAAGTCGACCTCGTGCTCGACAACTCCGACGGCACCCTGCCGCTCGATTTCACCGAGGTCGTCGTCACGCGCAGGATGTACCGCAACGGCGAAAGCGAGTACCTGATCAACGGCAGCCCCTCGCGGCGCATGGACGTGATCGACATATTGAACGACTCGGGCCTTGGCCGCGACGCGCACTCCATCATCAGCCAGGGCTCGCTGCAAAACGTGCTGCAAGGCCGCCCGGAGGACCGCCGCGTGCTCGTGGAGGAGGCGGCCGGCATCCTAAAGCACAAGATGCGCAAGGACCGCGCCGGGCGCAAGCTGAAGAACATGGACGCCGAGCTTGCGCGCGTCCACGACATCGCCGCCGAGATAGAACGGCAGCTCAAGCCCCTCGAACGCCAGGCCTCGCGCGCCCAGCAGCACGAGCATCTCTCTGCCGACTTGAAGGAGGTGGAGCTGACGCTTGCGGTAGACGACCTGCGCCAGCTCCAGACCCAATGGAAGGAGGTCGGGCGCAAGGAGAAGGAGGCGGACTCGCTTGTCGAGATGGCGAAGTTCCGTCTCGACGAGAAGAAGCGCGAGCTGGAGAAATACCAGCGCCTGCTCGAGGAGAAGGGCCTGTTCGTCGGCGATTTGGCCGAGCAGCGCCGCCGCAGCCAGCTCGTGCTCGAGCGCCTGGACTCCGGCATGCTCTTGCTCGAGGAGAAGGGGCGCAACATGGTCTCGCGCCTCTCCGAGCTGCGCCAGTCCATACACCGCTCCGACACACGCCTGTCCGAGGCGCAATCGCAGCTCGAATCGGGCGAAGACGAGCGCCGCGACGCGATCGCCCGCCGCGACGAGCTGCATGCCCAGCTCTCCGAGCTGCAAAAGGAATCCGAGGGCATACGCCGCGAGCGCAAGGAGGCCGACGAGAAGGTGGCGCGCCTGGCCTCGTCGGTGCGCGCGAAGGAAAAGGCGATCGACGCGGCGAATCTGCGCGGGATGAAGGCCAACGAGACTTTGGGCACCGCCGACGTCGAAGACGGGCTGCTCGTCTCGCGCGGCGAGCAGATCGAGGAGTCGCTTGCCGCCACGCGCTCGACCCTCTCCGCGCGGCGTGCGCGCATCGAGCAGCTCGAAGCCGAGACGGCAAAGCTCGCGCGCGAGTCCAAGCTGGCCAAATCCGACATAGAGAAGCGCCTGCGCCTGCTCGACGACGCGCGGGTGAAGCACGACGCCGCCCGCGAGGAGCTGGCCGCCTTGCGCGCCGAGCTGAAAGGCCTGGAGGAGGTCGACCGCGCCTTCGACGAGGCCAGCCCGCTGCTCACCTGGGCGCTCGACCACCGCGACGAGCTTGCGGGCATCGTCACCCCTCTCTCTGAGATATTCACCGCCCCCGAGCACCTGGAAAAACTCGTCGAGCATCTTTTGGGCAGCGACCTTTTCGGCCTGATGACCCAAGACGTGCACGCCGCCGCCGTCGTGGCCGAGCGCATATTGTCCTCGGGCGTGACGGGCGGCGAGATCTCGCTCGTGCCGGCCGAGGGGCGCGCGCATGCGAAGCGCCGGCGCGCCGCATCCGGCACGCATCTGCTCGACCAGCTGGACTACGACGGCGCCTACGCGCAGGTGGCCGACGAGCTTTTGGGCGACGTCTACGTGGTGCCCTCGGTGAAAGACGCGATCGAGGCGCAGGCAAAAGACGACACGGGCGCGCGCTTCGTCACCGACGAGGGCGTGGTCGTGTGGCCGGATGGAAAGATCACCATCGGCGTGCAGGTGGCCGATACCGAAGGCGTGCTCGGGCGCAAGCGCCGCATGAACGCCCTGCGCGAGGAAGAGCCCGCCCGCGAGGCGCAGCTCGGCGAGGCGGAGCTGGCCGTCTCGTCTGCCGAAGACGCGCTGCAGGCCGCCCAGGCCGACGAGTTCGAGCTGGCCCAGCAGACGGCCCAGGCCGCAGGCGAGCTGGACTCGCTGCGCGAGGAGACGGGCCGCCTCGAGCACAACATCACCGCGCTCATGGCCGAGGCCGAGCAGGTGAAGCGCCGCCGCGAGAAGATAGTCGAAGACACCGCCGCCTCGCGCGAGCTGGTGGCCTCGCTGGAAGAGGAGAAGGCCGCCTACGAGGAGGAGAAGACCGGGCTGGAGACGGAGCTTGCCGCCGTGCGCGAGAAGCGCGAGTCGCTCTTCGAGCAGGAAAGCGCCTGCACCTCGCGCGTCTCGGCGGCAAACGTCGAGCTTGCCACCGTGCGCGAGCGCGCGCTGCATCTGGCCAACCAGATAGACTCCCTGAAAAGCGAGGTGCGCAACCTGCGCGGCTCTCTGGCCGTCTCGCGCGACACCGAGCGCAGCCTGGAGATACTGCGCCTGCGCGTCGAGCCGCTGCACGGCGTCTTCACCGAGCTGCACGACGGCGTGGCCGCCCAAGCGCAGATCTTGCGCGACCAGGCGCAGCTCGAGCAGGCAGGCCAGGGCGACTTGCGCACCACCATAGAAAAGGCGCGCGAGGCCGTCGAGTCCGCGCAGGCGCAGGTGGACGGCTCCACCGAGACGCTTACGCAGGTGCGCGTGGACCGCGGCAAGCTCGAGGTGCAGGTCGAGGCTGCCGTCACGTCCATCACCGAAGAGCACGGCGTCTTGCTCGACATCGCCTTGCAGATGCCCGCTCCCGACGACCGCCCCGCGCTCGAGCGCAAGGGCGACAAGCTGCGCAACCGCATCGCCCATCTCGGCGCCGTGAACCCCGTGGCCGTCGAGGAGTACCGCAGCCTGAAGGAGCGGCGCGACTTCATCGCGACCCAGACCGAAGACCTCGACGGGGCGCGCAAGTCGCTCGAGCGCATCGTCGGCGCCATCGACCGCAAGATGCGCAACCGCTTCGTGGAGACCTTCAACGCGGTCAACGACAACTTCGCCGAGATCTTCGCGACGCTTTTCCCGGGCGGGCGCGGCAGCCTCACGCTCGTGGACCCGGACAACCCCGAGGAAAGCGGCATCGAGGTGCATGCCCAGCCCAAGGGCAAGGCAGTGCGCAAGCAGTCGCTGCTCTCCGGCGGCGAGCAGTCGCTCGTGGCCATGGCGCTGCTCTTTGCCACCTACCGAGTGCGCTCGACGCCGTTTTACATCCTCGACGAGGTCGAGGCCGCGCTCGACGACACGAACCTGCGCCGCCTGCTCGGCTACCTCGACACCATACGCGACACCACGCAGTTCATCATGATCTCGCACCAGCGCCGCACCATGGAGATGGCCGATTTGCTCTACGGCGTCTCGATGCGCAACGACGGCGTGTCCAAGCTGGTCAGCCAGCGTCTCGACCAGGCGTTGCGCCAGGCGCACGAGGCGCCCGCCGCGCCCGAGGTCGACTCGTTTTCGGGTGCGAGGTAGGCGTGAGGGAAGAAAGGCGGTGAAGGGCGGAAATGGGATTTCGCGATAGGATACAGCGCAGCCGCGAGCGCTTCTCGGAGCGCATGAACATCATCTTGCGGCGCGGCCCGAAGCTCGACGAGGAGTTCTGGGAAGACCTCGAGGAGACGCTCATCGCAAGCGACATGGGCGCGCGCGCGGCAGACGCGACGGTCGAGGAGCTGCGCGACCTTGCCAAAAGGCGCGCCCTGCCGGACGCGTGGGCGGTGCTCGACTTGCTGGCCGAGCAGGTGGCGGGGCTTTTCGCGCCGTGCGGGGACGACCCCTTCGACGCAAACCCCACCTGCGTGCTGTTCGTGGGGATAAACGGGGCGGGCAAGACGACCACGGTGGGCAAGCTGGCAAAGCATGCCCACGACGACGGGCGGCGCGTGCTGATCGGCAGCGCCGACACCTTCCGCGCGGCGGCCATCGAGCAGCTCGACGAATGGGGCAGGCGCAGCGGCGTCGAGGTGGTGAAGCGCGAGCGCGGCGCGGACCCGGCCAGCGTGTGCTACGACGTGATCGAGCGCGGCGAGCAAAGCGGCGCCGATTGCCTGCTCATAGACACGAGCGGACGTCTGCACACCTCCGACGAGCTGATGCGCGAGCTGCAAAAGGTCGTCTCCGTCACGCGCAAGCGCGCGCAGACGCCGGTGTATTGCGTGCTCGTGATCGACGCGACCTGCGGCCAAAACGGCCTCGTGCAGGCCCGCGAGTTCGACCGCGCGCTCGATCTGGACGGCATCGTCATGACCAAGCTCGACGGCACGGCCAAAGGCGGCATCGCCGTGGCGGCAAGCCACGAGCTGGGCCTGCCCATCTTGCGCGTGGGGGTGGGCGAGGGCATCGACGACTTGCGCCCCTTCGACGCGCTGGAATACGCCGAGGCGCTGTTCGGCGAGATGCGCGAAGGCGGCGAGGCGGCGCGCGAGGGCGCGGCGGACGCACGCGGCGCGGACGTGTATGACGACGGTTTCGGCTGGTAGATTGCGCGACGAGGCGGCGCGCGAGGGCGCGGCGCGCGTGAAAAGGAAAGCGCATGGAAACGCGTGGAAACACGTGGAAGCATGTAGAGACGACGTAGACGAAGAAGAGGACGGCACATGTTCGACAGCCTGTCAGAGAAACTGCAAAACGTCTTTTCCGGCCTGAAGGGCAAGGGACGCCTGACGGAGGAGGACATCGACGCCGGCGTGCGCGAGATCCGCATGGCCTTGCTCGAGGCCGACGTGAACTTCAAGGTCGTGAAGGGCTTTTGCGCCCGGGTGAAGGAGAAGTGCCTGACCGCCGAGGTCATGGACTCGCTCACGCCCGGCCAAAACGTGGTGAAGATCGTACTCGACGAGATGGGCGAGCTGCTGGGCGGCCAGACCGAGGAGCTGCGCTTCGGCGAGCGCATCCCGGGCGTTGTCATGCTCGTGGGCCTGCAGGGCGCGGGCAAGACGACGGCGGCGGCGAAACTCGCGTGGCGCCTGAAGGCCGCGGGGCACATGCCCGAGCTCGTGGCCTGCGACGTCTACCGCCCCGCGGCCGCCGACCAGCTGCAAGCCCTGGGCGACGAACAGGGCGTGCGGGTCTTTCGCGGCAACGGCCACGACCCCGTCCAGATCGCCTACGACGGCGTGCAAGACGCCATCGACAACCTGCGCGACGTGGTGATCATCGACACGGCCGGCCGCCTGCACGTGGACGGCGACATGATGCAGGAGGCTGCGGCCATACGCGACGCGGTCAAGCCCGACGAGATCTTGATGGTCGTGGACGCCATGACCGGCCAAGACGTCGTCAACGTCGTGCAGGCCTTTGCCGAGCAGGTGGACTTCGACGGCGTGATCATGTCCAAGATGGACGGCGACGCGCGCGGCGGCGGCGCGCTGTCCATACGCGAGGTCACGGGCAAGCCCATCAAGTTCGTCTCGGCGGGCGAGAAGCCCGAGTCGCTCGAGGTCTTCCACCCCGACCGCATGGCCAAGCGC
>CAVFDV010000072.1:0-9257 GCA_963621315.1 Oscillibacter sp. MSJ-31 | reverse complement strand
CCGGCGCCGTCTTCATCGTCGCCTTGCCCAGCCTGCCGCCGCAAGACTGAACGCCTCAGGGCCGCCGCAGAACGCCGGCTTCCCCGGGCGCGCGCCTTCGGCGGCTTTTCGCGATTTAGTATACTTTCAAACACGCGAAAGGCCGTCCGGCAGGGCGCGCGTGAAGCGGGCGGGCACGCGCGGACGCGCGCAGCCGCGCGGCAAGGGAAGCACTCGTGGAGAGGAATCGCACATGCAGGCAACGCATACCGTCGTCACCGTGTTGGGGCAAGACACGAAAGGCATCGTCGCCACAATCGCCACGACGCTCGCGGAATGCGGCGCGAACATCGACGACATCCAGCAAAACGTGCTCAAGGACATCTTCTCGATGACCATGCTCGTCACGCTCGACGAGGAGGTGGCCGGCTTCAACGAGGTGCAGGAGCGCCTCGAGGCCGACGGCGAGAGACTCGGGTTGCAGGTGCGCATACAGCGCGAGGACGTCTTCAAGTTCATGTACAGCGTCTAGGCGCGCCGCCGCAACGCGCACGCGAAGCGCCGTGAAACGACGCCCGCGACCCGGCTCGTGCCACGACCCTGCGGGCATGCACGGCGACTTGCCGCTTCGGCTGCAAGAGCAGACAGGCAGGCCGATAGCGCGCCTGTGGGGTTCATTGCGGGAAAACGCTGCCGCATTTCAGGTTTTCGTAGTAGAATACATTGTATTCACCTAGCGGAAAGGAGTCCGGCATGTCGACGATGACCATGCGCCTCGACGACCTCGACGCGGCCGTGGTGCGCAAGTACGCGGCATTCGAGGGCAAGACCATCTCCGATTTCATGCGGGATGCCGTGTTCGAGAAAATCGAGGACACGGAAGACCTTGCAATGCTACGCGCGGCGGTGGCACAAGACGATGGCACGCGTTTTACCCACAAGCAGGTCCTTGCCGAATTGGGGCTGTAGATGGCCTGGCATGTCGAGTACTCGAAAGCGGCGCTCAAACAGCTCAAGAAGATGGACCGCTTCGACGCCGGGCGTATTTTGTCGTGGATAGGAAAGAACCTGGAGGGTTGCGAGAACCCCCGCGTGCACGGCAAGGGGCTTGGCGCCAACCGGGCGGGGGAGTGGCGCTACCGGGTCGGTGATTACCGCGTCTTGTGCACTATCGAAGACCGCAGGCTCGTCGTCGAGGTTTTTGCCATCGGGCATCGCAGCGAGGTGTACAAGCGCGGCTAGCGGGGGTTGCACTTGCCCTGCTCGACCATGGCGAAAAGATGCGCGCCCACGCGCTCGGTGCAGCTCGTGCCGGCCGGCACGGCCACGTTGCGTATGGTGAAGGCCCGGTAGGCGTCCGCGTCGAAGGCGTCTGCCTCGATGGCGGCCATGACGGCCTTCGCGTCGGCGGAAAACAGCGCCGGCACGTCGTGCTCGATGTCGATGGAAAGGTCCGGGCGCCTGCGGTAGTCGTCCCAGTCGTATGCGTAGAGAAAGACCGGCACCTCGAGCAGGCCCGCCTCGTAGATGACGGTCGAGTAGTCGCTGATGGCATAGTCGGCCACGTAGAGCATGTCGAGGGCGGGGTCGTAGTCTTGCAGCACGCGCGTGTCGTCGATGCGCAAGGTGCTGACAGGGTGTTTTTTGAACACGAGGTTGTAGCGGGTGAAATCGACGGCGTCGACGAGCGCGCGCACGGCCGCCTCCTCGCCGCCGGAAGCACCGCGCCGAAACGTCGGGCAGTAGACGATGGTCTTCTTGCCGGCCAACTCGGGGTATGCCGCGAGGATCTCCGCGCGCCGCCTGTCCCGCACGCCCCGGTCCACGAGCAGGTCCACGCGCGGCAGCGGCGCCTCGTACATCTTCTCGCGCGGCGCCCCGAAGCTGGCGCGTATCTTGTCGACGAAGGACAGCGACGAGCACAGGATGGAGTCGTAGCCGGCGTGCATGTGCATGAGGCGCGCCGTCGCCGAGCTGCGCCCGCCCGGCGTGTCGAGGGCCATGTAGCCGAACTTCTTCATGTCGCCCAGCGAATGCCATATCTGCAAGACGGGCGCGGCGATGCGCGCGTCCAGCAGGCTGACGACGATGCAATAGGAGTCGAGCACGACGGCGCGCGCGCGGGCGATGTGGTAGACCTGCCGCAGCATGTGGAAGGCATAGCCTGCCCCCGAGAGCCTCTTTGCCAGCACGACGCAGCTCCAGCCGGGGTGCGTGCGCCGGGTCCAGCCGGACAGCAGGGTGAAGTCGACGGGCGGGGTGTCGCTTTGGCGGCTCAGCATGACGATGCGCTTTCGCGCGGGCAAAAGCCGGCACAGCCTGTAGAAGGCGGCGAGCAAGGCGGTGGCGATGCGTATGGCGGCGGCTTTCATCTCGCGCCCGGGCCTGTTCCTACAGGCCGCTCACGCGGCGCGAGAGCGTGTGGAACCAATACGTGGGGCCGGGCATCCAGGAGAACTTGACGAGTAAGCCGCGCACGCGTTGCACGAGGGCTTTGCGGCCGACGAGCTTGTCGAGGTAGACGGCCTCGGGACGGGCGTAGAGATAGAGGTCGCGCCCGCGTTGCAGCTGCCACAAAAGCTCCAGCGGGCTGCCCTTTTGCAGCGGGGCGAAGCGCTCGATGTCGCCCACGAGCGCGGGGATGTGCTTTTCGGTGAAAAGGCCTGCCAGGTCGGCGAAGGCCCCGTGCGTCTCGGCCGCGTCGAGGTCGGCCACCATGAGGCGGGCGGCGTAGGCGGCGAAATTTGCCTCCATGGCCGCTGCAAGTCCAAGGCTGGCACCGGGCGCCGCGCTTTTCCCGTCGGATGCCCCGCCGCCTGCGCCGCCCGCCGCCGCGCCTGCGCCGGCGCTGCTGCCTGCGCAGGCGCCGCGGTCTGCCGCCTCGACATGGCGGCGGATGCGCGTCTGGATGCGGCCCAGCACGGGGACGTGCGTCTTCGCGATGTCGGCGGCCTGCGGCGGCAAGACGATGGAGGGCACCTTCGGGCTGCGGTGCAGGTGCTTGGTCACGGGGCGTTCCACGAACTCGATGCCGTCGCGCGCGCTCAGCGCCAACGCGGCGAACAGCTCGCGTCCCCCGTCGGCCAGAAGGCTGCCGGCATTTGCGCCGCCGCCGGCGGCGTTGCCCGCGCCATCGGCGCCGGCCCCCTTTCCGCATCTGTCTTCACCGAAATCCGCCAGCACCCCGGCCAGCAGCTCGCGGCGCACGGCCACATCCGACATCGCGCCGTTTGCGCAATCGAAGAGCACCCCCAGCGCCTCGTCTTGCTCCATGAAGCCGCAGCGCTTGTCGGCCGTGCGCGACGCGCCGAAGCAGACGAGGCCGGCCTTCGTCGAGGCCAGCACGTCCATCGCCTGCCCGAGCGCCTTTTTCGAGGCGATCTGCGTGCCGTGCGCGGTGAACAAGACCCATTCGCCCGCCAAATCGCAGGCCAGCGTCGCGTCCGGCGCCGTGCGGTATCTCACCCGCCCGTCGCGCGAGGCGATCTCTTCCACGAAGCGCCGTGTGGCGTCCGTGCTGCCGCCCTCGTCTTGCCATACGAACTCGGCCTCGCCCGGCGCGGTGCGCAACAAACCCTCCAGGTGCTCGTAGACATAGGCGCAGCGGTTGCGCCCGTGCGAGACCACCGACAGGCGCACGGGCGCGCCGGCTGCGGCGGCGCTGCGGCGCTTCACCTTCTTCAGGCTGCGTCCGGTCATGTCGCGGTAGAAGCACACGTGGTCGCGGTTCAAATGCGGGTTGCGCATGACTTCGCGGGGCGAGAAGCGCGCCAGCTCGGCACTCATGCGCTCCCACAGCGCGGGGTCGAAGGCGTCGAAATCCATGCCGTTTAGGATGCTTTGGTAGTAGTAGAAGGAGCGCTTCGCGATGATCATGCGTATGTAGCGGTCGCGTATGGGCAGCGAATCGCGCAAGTCCAAGATCTCGTCGGTGCGGTCGAGCGGGATTTGCCAGTTCTTCAGGTACGACGAGGCGTTCTCGTTCGTGCGGCGGTAGCGGTAGAACGGCCGCGGGTCCCAGACTATGGTCTCGGCCTGGCAGAAGGTCTCGAAGAGGAAGGGGTTGTCCACCCAGCCCGCGCCGGGCGCCTCGACGAAGCGTATGCCGCGTTCGCGCAGGAAATCCGCACGGTAGATGCACGTCCAGATGGAAGGGTGGTTCATGAAGACGGTGGGGATGTCGGCCGCGCGCACGACGCGCTTGTCGCGCGGCAGGCCTATCCCGAGCAGGTCGCGCTCGATAAGGTGCATCGGGTGGTCGCCGTCGCCGTCGTAGAGCTGGTAAAACGACGATTTCACGATGTCGGCGCGCTTGCCGTCTTCAAGCTGCGCGTCGGCGAAGAGCTCGGCAAACATCTCGGGCGGCACGACGTCGTCCGGCTCCAAGATGCCGATGTAGTCGCCTGCCGCCGCGTCCATCCCGATGTTCATGGCGCGCCCGTAGCCGCCGTTTTCGCGGTCGAGGACCGAGAAACGCGCGTCGCGGGCCGCGAATTCCTCCAGCACGGCAAGCGAGCCGTCGGTCGAGCCGTCGTTTACGCACACGAACTCGATCGCCCCGAGCGTTTGCGCGGCCAGCGACTCGAGGGCCGGGCGCAGGTAGGGCAGCGCGTTGTAGACGGGCACCACCACCGAGACGGCCGGGCGCGGCGCCTTGCAAGATGCGTCTGCGTGGTTCGAGGCGCCGCCGTCGCGGCCTGAAGCGTTCTCGCGCACGTTTCCCCTTTTCGCGTCGTTTGAATCCGATGTGCGAGTGTAGCCTACTTGTGGGTTTTGCGTGTGCGCCCGCCCCAATTCGGACTTTTTCTCCATTTCGCGAAAACGGGTAATATTCTTGTTTCCCGCACGGACCGCCGAGTTGAAACCATACGTGAAAAGGCACATGAAGCAAGCCATATGAAGCGCGCAGACGACATAGAAGGGCACGTGGCGCACGGGGCAGGCGCGCCTGAAGACGCGCCTTGCGCAGACGGTGCCGCCGCGTCCGACGGCGCGCTTGGAGACGCGGCCGAGACACGCGCCGCCCATGCCGATGGGGACGCGCCCGAAGACGGGGTAGTGCTGCGCGCCGGGGCATGCGGGGCGGCCGCGGAGAAGGCCGCAGACGCTGCCGAAAACGGCATCACGGACGCCGCAGAGAAGGCCGAAGGCGGAGAGGAAACAGGAGACGCCGCCGCGAACGGCACCGCAGGCGGCACTGCAGATGACGCCGCAAGCGCCGCCGCAAACGGCACCGCAAACGATGCCGCGCCCGCGCCCCTGCCCTCCGCCCCCCGCCGCGCGCGCCGCCTTTCCGGGCGCGCCCGCATCGCCGTCCGCGTCTGCCTGGCGCTGCTTGCCGTGCTCGTCGTCGTCGCGTGCGTGGTCGCGGGCAGCGTGGCCCATTTCACGTTCCAGGCAAAGGCGACGGGCCGCCAGGTTGCCGTGCTCGCAAGCCAGATAAGCGCGGGGGACAAGGCGACGGCGCGCACGTCGGCCGCCTCCATCGCCGCAAGCGTCGAGGGGCTTTCCGAGGAGCTTTCAGGTCCTGTGTGGGCGGCGCTGTCCTGCCTGCCCGCCGTCGGCGGCGACATCGCGAAATTGCGCAGCATGGCGGTGGTGTGCGTCGATTTGTGCGACAACGCCCTCGTGCCCTACGTCGAGGCATTGCCCGAAGGCGGCGGCGTGCAGCTCGTGCGTGCGGACAAGTCCATCGACGCGGCGGCGCTTGCGACGCTCGTGCGCCCTTTGAGCAGCGCGAGCTCGGCCATAAAGCGCTCCGCCGAGGAAGTCGACCAGATGGGCGGGGCCTCGATAGGCAGGGTGGACGAGCTTTTGCGTGCGGCGAAAACCGGCTTGTCGCTGCTCGACGGCATCGCGGGCAACGCGCAGGCCGTGGCCGACGACCTGCCCGGCCTTTTGGGCGAGAACGGAGAACGCTGCTATCTTTTGGTCGCGCAGCAAAACGCCGAGGTGCGCTCGACGGGGGGCTTTTGGGGTTCGGCCGGGCTTGTCTACATGCGCAACGGCAAGCTGGAGTTGGGCGAGTTTTCCTCCGGCGCCCGCGTCAGCAACTACCTGCCGGACGGCGCGGCGCTTTCCGAGACGGAAGAGGAGCAGGTCCTGTTCGGCGAGCGCATCTGCTTTATAGCGGCAGACATCAACTTCATCCCCGATTTTCCCACGGCGGCAAGCCGCTACCGCGAGATGTGGGTGCGCTGCGGCCAACCCGACGTGCAAGGACTTGTCGCCCTCGACCCCGTCTTCTTGCAGCAGGTGCTTTCCTTGACGGGCGGCATCACGACGCAAAACGGCACGGTCGTGGACGGCACGAACGCGGCGCGCATACTCGAGCACGACGTGTACTACGACCTGCCCGTCAAAGAGCAAGACGATTTCTTCGCCGAGGTGGCGAAAGGGGCTTTCAACAAGCTCATGAACCCGTCCCTTTCGATAGACGGCGTCGACGCGCTCGCCGCCATCGGGCGGGCCTTCGACAACCGGCGCCTGCAGGTGTGGATGGCCGACGAGCAAGAGGAGGACATCGTCTGCGCGCTCGGCTGTTCGGGGGAGGTGTCGCGCGACGTGGCGAACCCGACCATCGGCGTCTACTTCAACAACAGCTCGTATTCGAAGCTCAGCTGGTGGTTGAAGGCGGACACGGAGATAGGGGCCGGCTCGCACAACGCCGACGGCTCGACGAGCTACCGCGTGACGACGACCATGACGAACACGATGACGCAGGAAGAGGAAGGCGAGCTGCCCAAATACGTCGCGGCGAGCAACACTTCCGGCGTGTGTCCGACAGCCGGCACCATGGCCTTGTGGACCTACATATACGCGCCCGCCGGCGCGACGGTGGCCAACATGACCGCAAACGCGAGCTTCGCCGATGTGGCCGACGTGGAAAAGGAAGCGGGGCTGGCGGGAGATCCGGGCGAGGGGATGAGCCTTGTGCGCTACGACGGGCGCGACGTGTGGTTTGGCGTCGTGCAGCTTTCCCCGGGGGAAAGCGCGACCTTGTCCTACACCGTCACGACGCCGTCGGGAAACGAGCTTTCCGTGGACATGACGCCGCTCGGGCAAAGCGAGGACAAGTGAGCGGGCTTTAGGGCCGCGTGCGGCGGATGCCTTTTGGCACGCCGCGCCCGCCCCCGCCGCCTTTCGCCGCGCCGCGCCGCCCCGCCGCCTTTTGCCACGCCGCGCCCGCCCCTTGATGCGCCCGCCCGCTTTTGATGCGCGAACCTGAAAGGACGTGGCGAAACCGTGGGGTTTCGCGTAGACGCGCGGCGATGGGGGATAATGCCCGGGCAATGGACGAGATGCACATCGACATCCAAGAGGCGAACACGCACGGGCGCATGCTGGCGGTTGCGGCCGCCTGCGCCGTGGCGGTGCTCGCCGTCGCCTGCATCTGCCTTCTTACGGCCGGCCTTCAAAGCGCGCAGGGGCAATCCGGACAGCAGGCCGGCGCCGTGGTGGTCACGGCCCACGACGACGCCATCGACTTGACCATACGCAACGTGGGCGCCTCGGGCACGGCGCAGGTGCTGCGCTACGAGGCCAACGCCTACCACGACGACGACCCGCTGAAAGGCGTCGTGGCGGGCGGCACGGACGGCGAGGCCGTGGGCGAGTACGAGTGCGGCACGACGCAGGTCTTGCATGCCGCGCGCAAAGGCGCCGACGGCCACGACTATCTCTACAGCAAGTACTACGTGGTGCAAGACGGCAGGCTTTTGGCAGGCCCGTATTACGCGACGAACGTCGACGCGCCCGACACGTCCGTGACTTTTTCCACCGCGACGAAAAAAGGCGGCGCGAACAGGGACCGCAGGACCAAGGCCAGCTCGGCCGACATCATGTCCGATCTGGGCTGCGGTTGGACGAACGTGGCGGTCAACCTGGGGGATGTTCTTGTGAAAAACGAGAACATGGACGGCTCCCCCGTGGACGAGGCGCTCTACGACAACACGACGAGCTTCGTGTACGAGGGGACGACGTACCGTTTTTCGAACGCCGGCCTGAAAAAATACGACGACATCATACAAGCGTATTCAAAAAAGAACATAAACATGCAAGTCGTGCTCGCGGCTTCCAAGAGATGCGCCGATTGGAAAACGTATCCGCAGGCCTTGACCTACATAGGCGAGGAGGGCATGTCCTCGACAGACATGTTCTGGTCGGGCGAGACCCTGGGCTACAACACGGCCACGGAGATCGGCGAGAAATATTTCCTCGCGACTATGGAGTTTCTCGCGCAACGCTGGTCGCAAGACGCCGAGCACGGCCTCGTGCACAACTTCGTCATCGGCAACGAGATCGACTGGGCCTTTGCCTGGCAGCATATCGCCTCGTGGCACAAGGACGCCGATGGGCGCATCGTGTACGAGACCCTCTCGCTTGACGCCTATATGGAAGAGATAGCGCGCACGTTGCGTCTGGGCAACCTCGCGGTGAAGAAATACAACAGCAATCTGACGGTCAGCATCTCGTTTACCAACCAATGGGCGGACTCCTACGCGAAAAGCGGCAATCTGACCGAATACGACTACGGTTTCGACAGCTACGCCCCGAAAGACCAGCTCGATTGGCTGTTCGCGCACGAGACGGCGCGCGGCGACTACGATTGGGGCCTTTCCCTGCACCCGTATGCCAACAACGGCATCTCGGGCTCGGACATGTTCTACTGGGAATTGAAGAATTTCAACGACGGCGGCGCGAGCACCGATTTCGAGACGAGCGCGCACATGGGGCCTTTGAACTTCGAGATCGTGGAGACCTATCTCGAGCAGACCAAGGCGCTCTACAACGGGCAGATCCGCACCGTGCGCCTGACGGAGATAGCCGCCTCGGCAGAGGGCAGAAGCGAGGAGGAGCTTGGGCGCCAGGCGGGCTATGCCGCGTGGATGTACTACCGCTTCGCGTTGCTGCCCTGCGTGAAGTCGATCGAGTACTGGCCGCTTACCGGATATGGAAACTCGGACGACAGCAACGACCAGCCGGGTTTGACGGAAAAGGACGAGAAGACGAAGCGCCCGGCCTACGACGTGTGGAAGTACGTCGACACGGACAAGAGCTTCGAGTACGCGGACAAATACCTGCAATATCTGAGTTATGAAAAAGACGGGCAGACCTACAGCACGGAAAACGGCGCCATCGGCTCCTACGAGGACTTGCTCGACATCGCCGGCAGCAATTACGATTGGAAGAGCGCTTGGAGCGCGTGGGGCATCACGTCGAGACGGGCGGACCTGTAGCGGCGGCACCGCTGTTTTGCGCCGTCTTTCGTTCTCATC
>CAVFDV010000071.1:0-9461 GCA_963621315.1 Oscillibacter sp. MSJ-31 | reverse complement strand
GCGCCTTGTCCTGGGCACGAGAGAGGGCATCACCGCATTGCATGGCGGTGTCTGGCACGTGGGAAAATGCGCCGTCGTGCCCATGTTCCATCCGGCGGCGGCCATCTACGACCGCTCGAAGACGGAGCTTGTGCGCGGGGATTTCCTCAAGCTAGGCGAGCTGCTTGCCCACATGCGCGCCGGGCGCATCGCCTTGGACGGGGGCGCCGGGTGTGCCAAAGGCGCCGGATGCGCTGGGGACGCCAAGGGCGCCAAGGGCGCCGGGCATGGCGGGCATGGTGCGGGCGGCGCGTGCGTCGGGAGAGAAGAGGATGAACGCATATGTTGAGCTGCACGAGCGCATCTGCGCAAGAGACGGTCGAGATCGCCCGAAAGCTTGCCGCCATGGCCTGCGCCGGCGACGTCGTCGTCTTGACGGGCGACCTCGGGGCGGGCAAGACCCAGTTCGCGAAGGGCTTTGCCGCAGGACTTGGGGTAGACGACGAGGTCACGAGCCCCACCTTCACCATCATGGTCGAGTACGTGGGCGACGAGCTGCCCTTGCTGCACTTCGACCTCTACCGGCTCGAAAGCGCCGAGGCGCTTGAGGACATCGACTATTTCGGGATGCTCGAATCGGGCGCGGTATGCCTGGTGGAATGGGGCGACAAGTTCCCCGAGGCGCTGCCCGAGGACTATCTGGAGATCTCGTTTTCGCTGGGCGCGGCAGACGATGGCGCCGAGGCCGTGCGCCATATCGAGATAGCGGGGCACGGCACCCGCGCGCGCGCCCTCGAAGCCGGCTTCGCGCATGCCGCCCAAGGCCGCTAAGACCTGAAGAGGCGGCATACCCTTTGCCTGCGTCGGGCTAGTTCAACAACTCGCCTTCGATGGAGACGATGGCGACGTCGCACGGGATGGCCTTCCCGCTCTTTTGCAACGCGGCCTTCACCATGTGCTCCAGGCCGGCGCAGCAGGGGACCTCCATGCGCGCGACGGTCACGCTTTGGATGTCGTTTTCGCGGACGATCTCGGCGAGCTTTTCCGAGTAGTCCTCGCCGTCGAGCTTGGGGCAGCCCACGAGGGTGATGTGTCCCTTGATGAAGTCCTCGTGAAACGCCGCGTACGCAAACGCCGTGCAATCGGCGGCGACGAGGAGCTTTGCCCCGTCGAAGTAGGGCGCGCGCGTCGGCACGAGCTTGATCTGCACGGGCCATTGCTGCAGCTGGCTGACCGGCCGGGGCCGGGGCTGTCCCGTTGCGTCCGCGCCCGGCGGATGGCACGCGGCTGGCTCGACGGGCAGCCGCATGGCGAGGAGCCGCCTTCGGATGCGTGCGCGCCCGCATCGTCCGCCGCCTCTTTTTTCGCCTGTTGGTGCGCCAGCACCGCAGCCTCGTCGTAGGCGGCGGCCTCGCGCTCCACGAAGGTGATGGCGCCGGTCGGGCAGGCGGGCAGGCAATCGCCCAGCCCGTCGCAATAGTCGTCGCGCAGCAGTTCGGCTTTGCCGTCTACCATGCCGATCGCGCCTTCGTGGCATGCGCTCGCGCACGCGCCGCAGCCGTTGCACTTGTCGCGGTCTATCTCGATGATGCGTCGTTTCATGACAGCTCCTCTCGTCGGGTCGCCCTTGTTATATCCCGCTTTGCGTGCTTTGTTTGTTGTAATTACAACACTTTGCCCCGGCGTTTTCCTTTCCGGTGAAAAGAGGGGTGGGGGGTGGAGGCGAAAGGGAATCGACGCGCCTGCTCGCGCCCTTGCGGGCGCTGCGCATCGCGGAGGCCTCGCGCCCCTGCGGGGCGCTCGACCCGCAACAGCCCACCGGGCTGTTGCGTCCTGCAGGGTTCGATTCCCTGCTCCTGCGTATTATATGGAAACGAACCACCCTTGCGATTCGTCCACGGGCTTGGTGGAGGCGGAGGGAATCGAACCCTCGTCCACGGTAGCTTCCCGAGAGGTGTCTCCAGGCTCAGTCGCCTTTCGGTGAGGGCGCGCTCGGAACAGGCGACAGACGTCGCGCGTCCTTGCCGGTTCGATCTTGGGCTGCGGCATACCGGCTACGTCCGCGGCTGCAATCCCCTGAATTTGATCCCGCACACGCCGCGCGGGGATTCACGTGGCGGGCGAGAGGGCTGGACCTAGATTAGGCAGCCAGGGCGACAGGACGAGCCTGCGCACCCTTGAAAGAAACAACTTTGTTGCCGTTTAATTGGCGGTACCCCTGTTTTGCGTGGTGAGGAGACCACGGCCTGCTGCCCCTCTCGAAGCTATCAGTGTCGAAACCAGTCGCCCCCGGTGTTCGAGCGTTGTCAACGCGCGTTTTTCGCCATGGCCGCAAGCGCGATGCGGCGACGGCGCTTTCACACGGGAAAAGGGTATGCGCGCCGCGCGTGAAAGGCAAGGTGCGCGGGTGCAAACGTGGACAATCTGCAACGTTCGGCAGCGCTCGCCAGCATTTGCCCGTGTTTGCCCGGCGCCGTGCGCCCGCTAGAATGGGCGGGTGAAACCGAAGGGGCCTTTAGCGCGCGCAGAAAAGGGGCGCGGGGCATGGTGAAAGAAACGGGGAAGCGGGGCACATGGACGCGGCGGAGAAGTTGGAGCGGGCGAGGCGCTACCTGCGCGGCAATGAAGAGTTGCGCGACGCGCTCGGCATCGCGGCGGGCGCCGACGTGTCCTGCGAGCCGCTTGGCGCAGGCGAGCACAACGACAACTACGTCTTCTCCGCCGCCTGCGATGGGACAGTGCCGGCGGCAGGCTCTCCGGCCGACCCTCCGACAGGCTCCCCGGCCGGCGTGCCGACGGGTGCGCCCTCTGCAACGCGCTACGTCTTGCGGGTGAATGTCGCGCCCCAGCCCTTCCATGCCGACCAGGTGGCCTACGAGGAGGCCGCCTTGCGCGCGCTTGCCGAAAGCGGGCGCGTGCCGCGCGCCCTCTACCGCGACAGCTCGGATGCCGCCTTGGGCGCCGGCGTGCTCGTCATCTCGTTTTGCGAGGGGCAGATGCTCGACTTCGACGCGTTGCGCCCGGGCGACCTGCGTTGCGCGGCAAAGGTCATGGCCGACATCCACGCCGTGCCCGTGCGCGCGGACTGCCCCCTTCACCGCCCCGAAAGCCCCCTGCGCGAGTTGTTCGGGGAGTGTATGGCGCGCTACGAGGCCTACCGCGTCTCAGGCCATGCGGACGCGCGCATCTCGCGCTATGCCGAAGAGCTTGCCGCCCGCGCACGCGCCCTCGCAGAGGCCGCGCCCGCCCCCGACACGCCGCCGTGCATCGTGAACACGGAGACGCTCGCCTCGCATTTCCTCATCCCCGAAAAAAGCGCCGCAGCCGCCGCAGCCGCCGACCCGGCCACCCCCGTCCCCGCCGACCCCGGCTCCTTCATCGATTGGGAACGCCCCCTCGTGGGCGACCTTGCCCAAGACCTCGCCTACTTCACCGCGCCCACGACGACCTTCTGGGACAGCGAGCGCTTCCTTTCCGCGCAAGAGGAGGCCGATTTCGTCGAGATGTACTGGCGCGAGATGGACAGGCGTATCCCGCGCGGCAACTTTGACGCGCGCTACCCGGCATGGCGCGCGATGACGGCGCTGCGCTCGACGACGTGGTGCTGCAAGGCCTGGGCGCAATGCGGCGCTCGCCCCGAGTCCCACCCCTCGGCCAAGGCGCGCGAGAAGCTTTCCGCCTATCTCTCCGACGCCTTCTTCGAGCGTCTCCTGGCATGAGCGCTGCCCTTTCGCGGCCCTTTTCAAGGCCGCCCGCCTGTCTCCATCTGTCTCCACCTGTGCGCCCCGCATTGCGTTTCGCCATGAAAAGCCCTGTTTGAAGCATGTGCCGGCACCCGCCGTGCCCGCCGCTTTGCCCCTTCGCCCTTTATACTTGCAAAGCTCTCGTTTCCAAGGCGGTGCATCTGCAAGTAGGTTAAAATAGGCGCTTATATGCGTGCATCGCGTTGCGCACGCGGCTGCTGCGGTATGGCACTGTGCCGCAGGCGCCGCGCGACGGCATCGCTTCAATCCGACAGGGGGGATCGAGCGGCCATGGACGACGGAAAGACGGTAAAGGGGCCGGGCGGCATATCGCGCCGCAGGTTCATGGAATGCTCCGCCGGCGCGCTGGCCGCGACCTTGCTCGGCGGCGGCCTTGCGGGCTGCACCTCGGATCTGGGCGACGAGATATTCCGCGGCAAGCGCAAGATCACCGACCATGCCGGCCGCGAGCTGACCATCCCCACGGCAGGCGAGTTGAAGAAGGTCTACTACACCTCGCCGCTCGCGCAGATCTACGTCTTCTCGCTCAACCCGGACGTCATGGGCGGCACCTGCGCGAAGTACAACAGCGACCAGCTCGAGTTCCTCCCGGAAAACATGGCCGACCTGAAGTCCATGGGCTCGCTTTCCAACGGCGGCCAGATCGACCAGGAGCAGCTCATGCAAGAGGGCATCCAGGTCGTCTTCAGCGTCTCGGGCGTCGAGCTGTCCGCCTCCAACATCTCCGACGCCGAAAAGCTCCAGGGCAACACGGGCATCCCCGCCGTGCTCGTGGACGGGTCGTTCACCAACATCAAGGAGGCCTACCGCTTCTTGGGCGACATCTTGGGCTGCGAGTCGCGCGGCAACGAGATCTCGGCCTATCTCGACCGCGTCTACAACGACGTCACCGCGGCCGTGGGCGACATCCCCACAGACCAAAAGAGGCGCCTCTACTACGCCGAGGGCACCTTCGGCACCTCGACCGAGCCGGAATCCTCGCAGCATGCCAAGGCCTTCGAGGTGGCCGGCGCCTACAACGTCGCCGACGTGGCCGCCTCCACCGCCAGCTTCGGCATGAGCAACGTCTCGCTCGAGCAGATCATCCAGTGGAACCCGGAGATCGTCATCTCGTGGGACGAGGAGACGCGCGGCGGCGCCGTCAACCACATCAAGACGAGCAAGGACTGGGCCTCGATCGACGCGGTGAAAAACGACCGCGTCTACGCCATGCCCAACCTGCCCTTCGCCTGGTGCGACCGCCCGAACGGCGTGCAGCGCTGGCTGGGCATACAGTGGCTCGCGAACCTGATGTATCCCGACCGCTATGACGTGGACATGGTCGAGGAGGCCAAGTACTTCTACAACCTTGTGTACCACATCGAGATAGACGACGACCAGGCAAAACGCATACTCGGGGACAGCTACCCCGTGAGGAAGTGGTAGGACGCGCCCCCGCGCGCGGCGATGCGGCTGCGGGTTTGCGGGGCGGGCACGGCGGTGAAAGCGCGCCGATGAAGGCACGGCGATGAAGGCACGCGCCGCCCGCAGCAGGGCGGGCGCGACGTTGAAGGGAGATCCATGCAGCAGTTCACCCAGCAGATGACGGACACCTACCTGCCCGACATACTCCACTCCATCGCGCAAGGCTTGCTCATCCCCACGATGGTGGCCTTGCTGCTTCTCCTGGCCGTCACGCTCTTTTTCGTGGGGCAGGTCGTCTTCGAGTATTTCACCGAGCGCAAGAGCTACAAGCAAAACATGCCGAAGATCGTCAACGAGATACACGAGGCGAGCTACGACACCATCGAGCGGGTGATCTGCGACTCGAAGCTCCTGCGTTTCCAGAAGGCCGCGCTCATGACCTGCACGCGCAACATGGGGCTGCCCGACGACTCGCTGTTCGCGCTCGCGCAAATCGAGATCGGCAAGGCCGAGAAGCATTACAAGTTCAGGATGGCCTGGACGGACACGATCTCCAAGATAGGCCCTCTGCTCGGCTTGATGGGCACGCTCATCCCGCTGGGGCCTGGCATGGTCGCGCTGGGCAAAAACGACGTCTCGGCCCTGTCCTCGTCGCTTTTGCTCGCCTTCGACGCGACGGTGTGCGGCCTTGTGTGCGCCACCATCTCGCTCATCATCTCGAAGATCCGCTCCGGCTGGTACACCGCCTACATCAACACGCTCGAGTCCATCATGAGCGTGGTCATGGAACGCGCGGCCGAGGCCCGCTCGCTCGGCATCGCCTTGCCCAAGGGTTACGAGGGCGACGTGATGAAGGAGTTTCGCGAGGCGGAGAAAAAGCAGGTGCCTGCGGGGACGGGGCCGAAGACGGTGAAGGCGAAGGTCGAGTCCTTGCAAAAGCCGCATGGCCCGGCTGAAAAGGACGCGCCCTGCGCGCCCGGGGCGGCGGCGCCTGCAAAAGACGCGGCGCAGGCGGCGGCTGAGGGCACATCGCCTGCGTCCGGCGCGGCGCAGCAGGCGCCCGGTGCAGCGCAGCCGGCAGCCGAGGGCGCGGTGCCGCCGGAAAAGGCGCAAGGGGGCGAGTAGAGATGGCGCGTTCGTTTCGCGAGAGCCGCTTTCGCTCGCACAACGACGTGGGCGAAGACGTCAACCCGTCGGCCTACATCGTCAACCTGGCAGACTGCATGCTCGTCTTGGCCTGCGGCTTCATGGTCGCGCTCATGTCGTTTTGGAACATCGACCTCAAATCGGTCGAGACCGTCGAGGACTCCGAGCTTCAAGAAGTCGAGCCGGAAGACGTGGAAAGCGACATCCAAAACGGCGGCTCGGCCTACGAGCAGGCGGGCACGGCATATCGCGACCCCAAGACGGGCAAGGTCTACATCGTCACCGAAGACGACCTGAAAAGCGACGGGTCGGACTCGTCGGGGCAATAGGGGAGAGATGCTCGTGGGCCACGACGGGAAGCGCATAGAAGAGCCCGGCGACGCGGGCAAAGACGCGCCGCAGGCAGGCGCGCAGGCCGAGCCCGGAAGGGGGGACGCGCCCCAAAACGCGTCCGACATGCCCCAAGGCGCGTCCGCCGATGCGGCCAAAGACGCCTTTTCCGAAGAGGAGGTCAACTCGGTCTTTCACGCGAAGGTGAAGCGCTCCGTGAAGCTCGCAGTCGCGCTGTTCGTGGTGGGCGCCGTCTTCCTCTCGCTTTTCCTCGGGCGCTACAGCATGAACCCCGTGGAGGTCGTCGGCGCGGCGGCATCCTACATCCCCAAGCTGTGCCTGCTTGCGTGGACCAACCTGAACATCCTCGTCGACTTCATCGGCGGGTGGGTCTCCGGTTCCCTGCCCGACGGCTCCTCTCCCGCGTTCTACTCGGTAGACGACATCAACATCACCGACCCCGAGCGCGTGCTCTTCCTCATCCGCGCTCCGCGCGTCTTCGTCGTCATGCTCGTGGGTGCGGGCCTGGCCGTCGCCGGCGCGAGCTACCAGGGCATGTTCAAGAACCCGCTGACCTCGCCGGACTTGCTCGGCGCGTCGGCCGGCGCGTCGCTGGGCGCGTGCCTTGCCCTGCTGTGGAACTGGAGCGGCGAGGGCGTGCAGTTCGCGGCCTTCCTCGGCGGGCTTGCGGCGGTGGGGATGGCCGTGTGGCTGAACCGCCTCGTGGACTACGACCCGACGCTTGGCCTGGTGCTGGCGGGCATACTCGTGTCCACCCTTTTCCAAAGCGGTATGTCCATAGTGAAGCTTCTGGCCGACTCCAACGACAAGCTCCCCGAGATCACCTTCTGGCTCATGGGCTCGTTCAACGACATCACGGTGCGAGACGCGCTCGTGGTCGTGCCCATGGCGCTCGGCTTCATCTTGCTGATCGTGCAATCGTGGAAGCTCAACGTGCTCTCCTTCGGCGACGAGGAAGCCCGCGCGATGGGCATCAACACGAAGCGCACCCGCGCCATCGTCATCCTGGCCTCCACGCTGCTTGCCAGCGCGTCGGTCGCCGTCGCGGGCATCATCGGCTGGATCGGGCTGGTCATCCCGCATCTCGCGCGCGCCGTGGTAGGCCCGAACTACCGCGTGCTCCTGCCCACCTCCATGCTCATAGGCTCGGCGTTTTTGCTGCTCGTGGACAATCTCGCGCGCCTGTTGCTGTCCGTCGAGATCCCCATCGGCATACTCACCTCCATTTTGGGCGTGCCCTTCTTCATCTTCATCTTCAAGAAGAATATGAGGGGGTGGAACTGATGGCGCAAGAGACGGTGCATGAGGCGCAGGAGACGCGGGAGGCGCGGGCGGCGCACACCTCGAAAGAGGCGCAATCTCCGAAGGAAGCGCAACCGCCGCGTCCGACACGGCGCGGCTCGATGCTTTCGGTACGCGACGTGCGCTGCGGCTATGGCAAGAAGCACCCGGTCGAGATCGTGCACGGCGTGAGCTTTAACGTGCATGCGGGCGAGTTCGTGTGCATCATCGGCGCGAACGGCTGCGGCAAGACGACGACGCTGAAGTCCATCATGGGGCTGCTGCCCTTGCTCGGCGGCT
Source organism: Oscillibacter sp. MSJ-31 (assembly GCA_963621315.1). Taxonomy (GTDB): domain Bacteria; phylum Actinomycetota; class Coriobacteriia; order Coriobacteriales; family QAMH01; genus CAVAWX01. Next base: position 1,236 of record CAVFDV010000071.1, on the reverse strand, counting down.
CGGTCACCTTCGACGGCGAGGAAGTCGCCAAGATGGACGAGCGCGCCCGGGCGCAGCATTTCGCCTATATCCCGCAGGCGCACACGCCGCCTTTCCCCTTCACCGTGGCCGACGTGGTGATGATGGGGCGCACCCCCTACGTGAACCTGCTCGCGCGCACGACGCACCACGACCGCGAGGTGGCCATGGGGGCCCTCGACCTGCTCGGCATCACGCCGCTCGCGCACACCGACTACACGAGCCTGTCCGGCGGCCAGCAGCAGCTCGTCTTGATCGCGCGGGCGCTGACCCAGGAGTCCGACATACTCGTGATGGACGAGCCCACCGCCGCGCTCGACTTCGGCAACCAGCAGCTCGTGCTCTCGCGCATGCACATGCTCTCGCGCATGGGAAAATCGGTCATCATGGTCACGCACGACCCCGACCACGCGCTCTTTTGCGCCGACAAGGTGGTGGTCATGGACGAGGGGCGCGTGCTGAAGGAGGGCACCTCCGACGAGTGCATCACGACCGAGGTCTTGCGCCATATCTACAACGCCGAGGCCTACGTGATGGACGTGCAGGTGCCGAGCGGCCAGACGGTGCGCGCCTGCGTGCCGTTGAACGTCGCGCGCTGAAGGGAGCGCGGCCGGGTAAAAGGCGCCTACGTAAAAGATACCCGGGTAAAAGGCGCCCGCGCGCTTCTCCTTTACGAGCTTTTCTCGTGCAGCATCTGTTGCAGCTTTGCCAACGCGTCTGCGCCGACACGCGAGCCGAGCGTGCGCTTGCCCACCGCCGCTTTGCCCGCCTCCTCGTGCCATTCCTGCTCGCCGGCCTCGCTTGCCGTGCCGAAGCCCAGTGCGCTCATGCGCGTGACGCCGCCGCCGAAGACGGTGGTCTGAATCGTGTAGTCGCTGCTCACCACGACGACCTCCAGCCCCTCGGCGCGCGCCTCGTGGGCCAGCCGCTCGATTACGCTGTCGGCGCTTATGCCCGCAGGCGAGAAGACCACGTCGATGCCGGCGATTTTTTTGGCCTGGCCTGTCGAGGCCGTGTTGCCCGCCCCGTCGAAGACCACCGTGCAGCGCTCGTAGCTTTCCCTCGCGAGCAAGGCCGCGTCGTTTACCAGCGTCTGCCGCGCCTTGTTCCACGTGTCCTCGCTGCTCCAGTCGTCTTGGCCTTCGACCTGGTAGCGCGCGTTGTTGCGGATGACGTTGTAGCCGTCGACTATGAGGGCGAGCCGGCGCTGCATTGCCG
>CAVFDV010000070.1:0-9625 GCA_963621315.1 Oscillibacter sp. MSJ-31 | reverse complement strand
CCGGCCCCGGCCTGGCCGCGCTCGTCACGGCGCCCGTGCTGGGTCTGGTCGGCGCCGTCTCGGGCAACTACACCGCGACCATACTCATGATCGCCTTGTGGTGCGCCTACGCCTTCATCGTCCCGCTCGACTCGGTCTTGCTCGTCTCGTACGCGGGCGGCTACTACAAGTTCAACGAGATGTGGAAAGGCGGCGTGCCCGTGACCATCGCGGCTATGATCATATTCAGCGCGGCGTTTCTGATCATCCCGCCACTTGTCGGAGCGGCGTGAGAAAGGAGCGCAATCGACGTTTCGCAGCCCCCGAGAAAAGCCCCGAACGCATGGCTTTTCGGGGGCTGCCCCTTTAGGCTCGCCGTTCTATCACCTGTATAGGCGGCGGGAAGAATCCACATGAAAGGAGAAAGCGGCATGTCAGAGCTCGCAAAGGGGGCGGCTCTTCGTCCGCGCAGCGTCGTCTTCATCGCCATCGCGGCGCTCATCATCGTCGCCGCCCAGCTCGCGCCCGACACGGCAGGGCTTTCGCACGAGGGGCGCATGGTCTTGTCCATACTTGTGGCAGGCGTCTTGCTGTGGATGACAGAATCGCTGCCCTTGCCGGCGACCGCCCTGCTCATCCTCGTCATGATGCCCCTGACGGGCGTGTGCTCGTTTGCCGACGCCTACGCCAACTCCATGGGGGCGACGGTCTTTTTCCTCATGGGCACCTTCGCCTTCACCGTCGCGCTCGACGCGACCACCATCCCCACGCGCATGGCGGCGTTCGTCTTGCGCTGGTCGGGCACGGACACGAACAAGATGCTCCTCGGCTTCATGGCCGCCACGGCCTTCCTGTCCTTTTTCATGTCCGACGTCGCGGCCTGCGGCATCTTCATCTCGGTGGGAAAGCGCCTGCTCGAGCTAAACCACGCCGAAAAGCTCAAGTCGAAGATGGGCAAGGCCATCATGATCGCCATCCCCTACGCGTCGTATGCGGGCGGTTGCGCGGTCATGACGGGCAACGGGGTCAACGTGGTGACCGTCGGGCTGTTCCAGTCGCTGTTCGACGTGAACATCAGCTTCGTCGAGTGGTCGGTGCTGGGATTTCCGTTCTGCATCATCATGCTGTTCGCCTCGTGGTTCATCATCACGCGCTTCTTCAAGCCCGAACCCATATCGCAAGAGTCCATCGACGCGACGCTTGCCGAGGTCTCCGACATGGGCAAGATCACGCGCCCCGAGGTCATGACCTGCGTGATCATCGCGCTCGCCATGCTCTTTTGGATCCTCAGCTCGTGGTTCGACATCTTCAACACGGCCATGGTCGCCATACTCGCCACGGTGGCCTTCTCGGTCCCGGGCTGCTCGACGCTCGAGTTCAAAGAGCTCGTCTCGCGGATGAACTGGGGCGTGCTCCTCATGATCATGTGCATACTCTCGGTCGCGCACTTCGTCGTCTCGACGGGCGCGGGCGACTGGATCGTCTCGGCGGTCGTGGGCGCGCTGCCGGAGAGCTGGAAGGCGCCGCTCGTGGTGCTTGCCGTGCTGTCCGTCGTGGGCGCCCTCGTGCACAACGTCGTGCCGGTGGGACCTGCCGTCGCGAGCATCATCGCCTATCCCTTCGGGGTGATTGCGGGCGATTTCGGGATCAGCATGTACTGCATGCTCATGGTCGTGGCATGGCAGGCCTCGCTTGCCTACATGCTGCCGCTGGACTGCGTGCCGATCCTGACCTACTCGCAGGGCTACTACCGCATGGTCGACATGTTGAAGGTGGGGTGGATCCCCACGCTCGTCACGGTCTTGCTCACCGTCACGTTGCTGCCGGCCATGTGCGCCTTGTGCGGGTACATGTAGGGCGCGCGGGCGCGGGGGCGCGGGGTTCGCGCAACGTGCAACCCGGGCGCGGGACGTGCGCGGGACGTGCGCGGCGTGTGGAGCGCACGGGCGCGAGCATGGAACGCCTGGCGCGCGGCGCGCGTCTGGAGGGGCAGGTGCTATGCTTGCCCCTCCGAGTCCCGGCTTTCGCCCGCGGGTTTTTCAAAGGGGGCGCACGCGAAAAGGCGTGCCCCCTTTTCGCGTGCGCGGCAGCGCGGTGCGGCGCGGCTTGGCCAGCATGTGCGAGGAGAGGAGCGTTTCACCATGTACGAGCTCGAGGCGTCCGCCGCGTTCGACGCGGCCCATTTCCTCACCGGCTACCACGGCAAGTGCGAGAACCTGCATGGGCACCGCTGGCAGGTCGTGGCGCGCATCGCCGTCGAGGAGCTGGGACGCGAGGGCACGGAGCGCGGGATGGTCTGCGATTTCTCCGCCTTCAAGCAGGCCTTGCGCGAGGAGGTGCGCGCCTTCGACCACACCTTCATCGTCGAGGAGGGAAGCCTCGCGCCGGCCACGGTCGCGGCGCTCGAAGGCGAGGGCTTCACCTTGAAGCCCGTGCCCTACCGCACGACGGCCGAAAACCTCGCGCGCGCCATCTTCGAGGCGTTGCGCGCGCGCGGCCTGCCCGTGGCAAGCGTCGAGTGCGACGAGACGCCGAACAACCGCGCCGTCTACCGCGCCTGAAGGCACCCTGACCTTCGGGTTGGCGCGTGCCGTTTGATGCGCCGCACGTCAATCCGACCCGCGCACCGGATCTCGGCCCGGCGGGGCTTTACCCCCTCCGCGTCCCGCACGCAGACCCGGGCGACGGCGGCCTTGCTCCCACTCCATGGCCCGCGTCGCGCCGCGACGGGCAGAAGCACCGCGCCGCCCGGCCGCGCACACGCGCGCGGGCCGTTTACGTGGGTCTTGTGTGCTGTCGCGGACGGCGCCGCAGGTGCGCGCAGCCCCGCACGGTATAATCGCCGCAGGTTTCAAATCGCGCACGGGCGCGAGGGGGGCGCCGGCACATACGCCGCGCGCCTGCACGGGAACACGACGAAGGGCGGAGGCCTCACCATGGCGAAACTCGATAAATCCGAGAAGAAGAAGCGCAAGGAGCTGCGCGAGCAAAACGTCAAGCTCGTGCTGGAGGTGACGGGCGCGGGCTATACCGAGGAGCTGGAACAGGCGGTGCGCGACGCGATCTCGAACGATTTCGTCGTCATCTCGCGCGGCCACAAGACCGACGAGACCGACCCAGACCTGCGCGTGGCCCTGACCCTTGACATGCCGTCGGGCGCCACCATGGACTTCACCTCCTATTGCATCAAGACCGCCATCCACGAGGTCCGCCAGGCCTTCTTGAGCAACGCGAACGAGGAGGGCTGGCTCTCGCAGATCCGCCTCGTGCGCGACATCAACGACATCGAGATCAACCTCATGCACGACGGCAAGTTCGAGGCCATGCCAAAGAACTTCGTCGAGACCGTCGTGCGCGCCCACGAGTACATCCGCGCCGAGCTCGACCGCGGCCACACGGTCACGAGCCTCGCGTTTCCCAACAAGCTCACAAGCCCCACGACCGCGATATGCGGCGAGGGCGACCAGAACCTGTGGAAGGTGCGCTGGCGCACGTGGAACAACGGTCAGCCGGTCTTCTACGACTCCGAGAAAGACGAGTACCTCAACGACGTGAAAGAAGAAGGGGAGTAGGGCCGCTTTTTCGCGCGCCCCGCACGCCTTCGATGGACCGTCAGCCCATAGCCGTCGCCGGCGCCGGCGCGTTCGGCACCGCCTTGTGCTCCTTGCTGGGCGGCAAGGGGCTGCCCGTCTCGTTGTGGTGCCGCAACGCGCACGATGCCGAAGCGGTGAACGCGACGCATCGCAACCCCAGGCGTTTTGCAGACGTCGAGCTGGAGCATGTGCACGCCGCCGCCGACCTGGCCGCGTGCGTGGAGGGCGCGCGCGCGCTCGTCGTGGCGGTCCCCTCGTTTGCCGTAGCCGAGCTTGCCCGCGCCGCTGCGGGCGCCCTCGCGCCGGATACGCCGGTGCTCCTCTTGTCCAAGGGCCTCGACGCGGGCAGCGGGCGGCTCTTGCCCGAGGTGGCGGGCGAGATTTTGGGCAACCCGGGGCGCATCGCCTTGCTCAGCGGCCCCAACCACGCCGAAGAGCTCGTGCGCGGCGCGTATGCCGGCGCGGTCGTGGCCTCGGCAGACGGCGCGTGCGCCTCCTTTTTCCAAGAGCTCGTCTCGTGCGCGTTTTTCCGCGTCTACACGAGCGCCGACGTCGCGGGCGTCAGCTTGTGCGGCGCGGCTAAAAACGTCATCGCCATCGCCTGCGGGGTGGCCCGCGGCCTGGGATATGGCGACAACACGGTGGCGCTGCTCATCACGCGCGGCATCGCCGAGATACGCCGGCTGGTCTTGGCCTGCGGCGGCGCCGAGAGCACCTGCCTTGGGCTTGCGGGCATCGGCGATCTGAACGTCACCTGCTGCTCGCCGCATTCGCGCAACGGGCGCTTCGGCGAGGCGCTCGCGAAAGGCGCCGACCTTTTGGCGTTCGAGCACGGCGAGAGCGTGGTGGTCGAGGGCGCGCACAACGCCGGCCCGCTGCTGGCGCTGGCCGCGCGCGCGGGCGTGGAGATGCCCATCATCTCGGTGGTGAAAAAGACGATAGAGCACGAGGCGGACCCCTACGAGGCGGTCGAGCTTCTGATGGGCCGCGCGCTGGGCACGGAGTTTTGAAAGCAGGGCAAAGGAGACGCGGGCGCCTTGCGAGGGGGCGCGGCGCCGCGCATGCACGATGAAAGGAACGGCGAGCTTATGACGACGACGCAGGAACGCTTCGAGCAATGGCTTTCGGGCGTGGGCGCCCACGAGCGCGCGCAGCTTGAGGCCATGTCCGACGAGGAGCGCGAGGACGCGTTTTTCCAAGACCTCGCCTTCGGCACGGCGGGCTTGCGCGGCGTGCTCGGGCTGGGGTCCAACCGCATGAACGCCTACACGGTCGCCAAGGCCACGCAAGGGCTTGCCGACTACCTGAACGCGCAGGCGCAGGCAGGCGGGCGGCGCGTCGGCGGGGCGCCGCTCGTGGCCGTGTGCCGCGACAGCAGGCACGGGGGCGAGGAGTTTGTCCATGCCATCGCGGGCGTCCTTGCCGCCAACGGGGTGCGTTGCGCGATCTACCCGCGCGTCGAGCCGACCCCGGCGCTTTCCTTTGCCGTGCGGCACCTGCACGCCGACGCCGGCATCAACGTCACCGCCAGCCACAACCCGGCCGCCTACAACGGCTACAAGGTCTACGGCGCCGACGGCTGCCAGATAAAGACCGAGCAGGCGCGCGCGATCCAGCAGGCGATCGACGTGCTCGACGCGTTTTCCGACGTGAAGTCGATGCCGTTCGAGGAGGCGCTGGACACGGGGCTTGCCACATGGATGGACGACGGGGTGCTCGCCGCCTTCGTCGATGCGGTGGCGGCGCAATCGCTGGAGCCTTTGGCGGGCGCGGTCGGCGCGGGTGAAGGAGATGCGGATAAAGAGGATGCGGGCAAAGGGGATGCGGCGGCATCAAGCGCGGACGCGGGCGGCGCGGACGCGCCCGCCGGGGCGGCACCCGGCGCGCAGGCCCCCGTGCGCATCGTCTACACGCCCCTAAACGGCAGCGGGCTCGAGTGCTGCCGCGCCATATTCGAGCGCGTGGGCGGCGTGGAGCTGTCCGTCGTGCCCTCGCAGGAAAAACCCGACGGCGATTTTCCCACCTGCCCGTACCCCAACCCCGAGATACGCGAGGCGCTGGCCGAGGGGCTGAAGCTGTGCGCGCAAGTCTCGCCGGACATCCTGATCGCCACCGACCCGGATTGCGACCGCGTGGGGACCGCCGTCTACCACGACGGCGCCTGGCGCCTGCCCACGGGAAACGAGATGGGCGCGCTGCTGCTCGACTACATATGCGAGCGCAGGTCCGCGCGCGGCGAGGATCTGTCGCAGGCCGTGGCCGTCACCACCATCGTCTCGACGACGCTTGCCGACGAGCTGGCCGCCCACCACGGCTTCGAGCTGCGCCGCGTCCTCACCGGCTTCAAGTATATAGGCGAGCAGATCGCCTTGCTCGAGGCCGCCGGCCGGGCCGGGCGCTTCATCTTCGGTTTCGAGGAGTCCTACGGCTACATGTCGGGCGCGCACGTGCGCGACAAGGACGCGGTGAACGCGAGCATGCTCATCGCGCAGATGACGCGCCGCTACAAGGAGCGCGGCATCGACCTGCTCGCGCGCATGGACGCGCTTTACGAGCAGTTCGGCTACCGTCTCACGCGCACTTTGAGCTACGAGTTTGCCGGCGCGGCGGGCGCGAAGCGCATGGCGGAGCTGATGGGGGGGTTTCGCGCGGCGCCGCCTGCGGCGTTTGCGGGATGCGCGGTAGACGAGACGCTCGACTACGAGGCGGGACGCGAGATGCCCGTCGTGGGCGGCGCGGCAGCGGGTGAAAAGCCCCAGATCCTGCCGGCGGCCAACGTGCTCGAATACCGCCTCTCGGGCGGTGCGAAGGTCTTGCTGCGCCCGAGCGGCACCGAGCCGAAGGTGAAGGCCTACCTTTTCGCCAACGGGACGACGCGCGCAGACGGCGAGGCGTTGCTCGACGCCCTCGAGGCCGACGTCGCCGCGCGCATGCGCTAGGGCCTTTCACTGTATTTACCGCTCTATTTGTCCTCGTAGCGGGGGATGTCCTGCACGGCCGTCTCGTCCAGGTGCCCCTCGTAGACGTAGTGCTTGGTCTCGCGCGCGATCTGGCCGGATAGAAGCAAGATGAGGATGATGTTGGGGATGGCCATGAGCGCGTTGCCGATGTCGCACACCGTCCAGATGAGGTCGCCCACGCCCACGGCGCCGAGCAGCCCCACGAGCACGTAGACGATCTGGTAGGGGAGCACCGCGTGCTTGCCGAAGAGGAAGGTGACGCAGCGGCTGCCGTAGTAGCTCCACCCGAGTATCGTCGAGTAGGCGAAGCTCACCATGCCGACGACGAGTATGGGCATCCCGATCCAGGGGATGGTCGCAAACGCCGCGTTTGCCAGGTCGGCGCCTTGCGAGAGGTTGCCGCCCGTGACGATGTCGGGGTGCGCGAGCATGGTCGAGACGAGCACGATGCCGGTGATCAGGCAGATGACGACGGTGGACCAGAAGGTGCCCGTCGAGGCGATCAGCGACTGGCGGGCGGGGTTTTTCGAGCTGGCCGCCGCCGCGACGATGGGCGCGGTGCCAAGGCCGGACTCGTTGGAGAACAATCCGCGCGCGCACCCGAACTGCAGCGCGGTGACCATCCCCGACCCGACGGCGCCCCCGAAGGCGGCCTTGGGGGTGAAGGCGCATTCGAATATGGTCGCGAAGGTCTCGCCCAGATAGGGCGCGTTTATCACCATGATGACGATGCAGCCCGCCGCGTAGAGCACGGCCATGATGGGCACGAGCAGCTCGCACACGCGCGAGATGGAGCGCACGCCGCCGAAGATGACGAGCGCGACCAGCACGGCGATGACCAGGCCGACCACCCAGGCGGGCAGGCCCTCGAAGTTGCCGCATATGATGCCCGTCATGGCCGAGGACTGCACGGCCGAGCCGGTGCCCAGCGTCGCTATGGCCGCGAAGAGGGCGAACGCGACGGCGCCGAGGTTGGCCCACCAGGGCGTGGAGCCGTCCTTGCGTGCGAAGGCGCGCTTCCAGGCATACATCGCGCCGCCGATCATCTCTCCGCGGTGGTCTTTCACGCGGTACTTGATGGAGGCGTAGACCTCGGTGTATTTCGTCGCGATGCCGAAGACGCCGGTGAGCCACATCCAAAAGACCGCGCCCGGGCCGCCCGAGATGATGGCCGTGGCCACGCCCACGATCGAGCCCGTGCCGATGGTGCCGGCCAGCGCCGTGACGAGCGCGCCGAAATTGGAGACGTCGCCTTCCGCGCCGTCGTCTTCTGCGACCGACAGGCGTATGGCCTTCGGGATCTTGCGCTGGATGCCGCGCAGGCGCACGGTCAGGAAAAGGTGCGTGCCCAAGAGCACGGCAATCATGGGCGGACCCCATAGGAAGGCGTCCACCGAGCTGAGTAGAGAGGGGATATCCATGGCGCCAGACTCTAGCACGAAAGGCGCGCCCCGCCTGCCGCAAATCCCGTTTCCCCGCAAAGGCACATATGGCACCATGAGGGGGGATGCGGGCGCGTGCAGGATGGGCGCGCCGTAGCGGCCGCGGCGTGTTTCGCGATACGACGGTGAAGGGGGCGCGTGCACATGGAGACCGGGCACCACCATCTGGGGGCGGATTTGCTCGTGAAGCAAGAGGAGCTGGAAGCCGGCCTCGCCCGGCGCGGGCGCGTCGCCGTCGCGTTTTCCGGGGGCGCCGACTCGACGCTCGTCTTGTGGGAGGCGGTGAAGGCGCTGGGGGCGGACAAGGTCGTGGCGCTCACGGGCGATACCATGGCGCTGCCCGCGCGCGAGCTTGAAGCCGCCCGAAAGCTGTGCGCGCGCTTCGGCGTCGAGCACATCGTCTTTCCCACCTGCGAGCGCGAGATAGAGGGCTTCGTGCGCAACCCGCCCGAGCGCTGCTATCTGTGCAAGGACGCGCTGCTGTGCCAGATGGAGGAGCAGGCGGCGCGGCTGGGCATCGTGTGCATATGCGACGGCTCGAACGCCGACGACGCGCACGAGGAGCGCCCGGGCGCCGCGGCTGTAGAGGAGCATAGCGTGGCAAGCCCGCTTGCCGATGCGGGGTTCACGAAAGCCGACGTGCGCGCCGTGTCGCGCGAGGAGGGGCTGCCCACATGGGACAAGCCGTCCTTTTCATGCTTCTACACCCGTTTTGCCCCGGGGGCGTATCTGGACCCGGCTAAAATCGAGCAGGTGGACCGCGCCGAGCAGGAGCTTTTGCGGCGCGGGTTTTCCAATCCGCGCGTGCGCTGCCATGGCGGGCTTGCCCGCATCGAGGTGAACCCCGACGAGATCGCGCGGCTTGCCGCAGACCCCGCGAGAAAAGAGGTGGCCGCAGCCTTGAAGGAACTGGGCTTTTCCCATGTCGCGCTCGACATGGAGGGCTATCGCACGGGCAGCATGGACGCGGGCGCGAGCCGAGCGGCGCGGGGAGATATAGACGGATCTAAGTCTATTTCCGGGCGCGCATAGCTCCGTGGAGACGCGGTGGAGAAGAGGGCGGGATTTTCACCGTTCCTACACATTTTGGCGAAAATCAACCCTGTTGACCTGCTTGTTTTTGAAGGATTCGTGAGATTGTGCCCATCCGCATTCCTTTTCAGGTTTCAGGGTGTATAACTCCAAGTGTGTTCTGATTGAAAAGCGGCACATCCGACCGCTGATTGATCCCCTCCTTAGGACACACGTTTTGGAGAGTCCGGCCTAGACACCCGGGCTCTTCGCTTTTTCCCCGCCAAAATAAAGATTCGCCACAGAAGCCAAACCCGCAGCCGGGCGCGGGGGCCGAAATGTGGGCGGGATATGGAGATGGGAAAGAGATTTCCGCGTTTTCCAAGGTGGGAGCGGGTGCGCGTTCTAGAATACCTGCACTTGCGTCATGTGATGGGAACGGCGCCGCCATCTGCTTCGAGCTTGCGCGGCGGTGCATGTGGAAGAGGGGCGAGAGGTCCTATGGACGAGACGGGAACGCGCGCGGGGAAGCCGCGGCAAAGGAAAACGCGCAAGGAGCGCCATGCGGGGCATGCGCGCCAGGCGCTGGTCGCGCTCGCGTCGCTTGCGCTTGTCGTGGGCGCCCTGCAGCTGCCGTCTG
>CAVFDV010000069.1:0-9683 GCA_963621315.1 Oscillibacter sp. MSJ-31 | reverse complement strand
AAATAGGGGTGGGCCGGCACCTCGACCATCTCGACCAGGCGGTTGTCCGGAGAGACGCCCGAGACCACAAGCCCGGCGTCCACGAGCTGCTGGCGGAACTGGTTGTTCACCTCGTAGCGGTGGCGGTGGCGCTCGTAGACCACCGAGTCGCCGTAGACCCGCGCGGCCAGCGTGCCCTCGATGACCTTGCACGGGTAGGCGCCGAGGCGCATCGTGCCGCCCTTGTCGTCGACGTCTTCTTGCTCGGGCATGAGGTCGATGACGGGGAATTCGAGGTCGTCGAAGAACTCGGCGCTCGACGCCCCCTTCAACCCGGCCACGTCGCGCGCGAACTCGCACACCGCCGCCTGCAGCCCCAGGCATATGCCGAGGAAGGGCACCTCGCCCTCGCGCGCATAGCGTGCCGCGTTTATCTTGCCCTCGAAGGCGCGCTCGCCAAAGCCGCCCGGCACCAAGATGCCGTCGAAGCGCCCCAGCTCCTCGGCCGTCTTCGCCTCGCCGCACGAGGCGACCTCCTCGCCGTCCACCAGATGCACGTTCACGTTCACGCCGCATGCCACGCCCGCATGGCGCAAGGCCTCGACCACGGACAAGTAGGCGTCGGGCAGCCCCACGTACTTGCCCACGATGGCGATGTCCACCTCGCCCTCGCAGGCCGCCGACGCGTCCAGATAGCCCTTCCAGGCCGAGAGGTCCGCGTCGCGCGCGTCCAGCCCCAGGCGGCGCAAGACGAGCTCGTCGAAATGCTGCGCGTGCAGGCGCAGGGGGATCTCGTAGATGCTGGGGGCGTCCTCGCAGGCAAAGACCCCGTCGGTGTCCACGTCGCAAAACATGGCGATCTTGTCGCGCAAGGCGTCGGAAATCTCGTGGTCGGAGCGCAAGACGAGGAAGTCGGGCTGTATACCGATGGATTGCAGCTCCTTCACCGAGTGCTGCGTGGGCTTGGTCTTCAGCTCGTGGGCCGCCGCGATGTAGGGCACGAGGGTGCAGTGGATGAAGGCGACGTTTTGCGACCCGCACTCCTTGCGGAACTGGCGCGCGGCCTCGAGGAAGGGCTGCGACTCGATGTCGCCCACCGTGCCGCCTATCTCGGTGATGACGATGTCGGCCGCCGTCTGTTCGGCGATGCGGCGTATGCGCTCCTTGATGGCGTTGGTGACGTGCGGGATGACCTGCACGGTGCCGCCGAGGAAATCGCCGCGGCGCTCCTTGGCGATCAGGCCCTGGTAGATGGAGCCTTGCGTGACGTTGCTCTCGCGCGTGAGGCTCTCGTCGATGAAGCGCTCGTAGTGCCCCAGGTCCAGGTCGCTTTCCAGGCCGTCGTCGGTGACGAAGACCTCGCCGTGCTGGAAGGGGCTCATGGTGCCGGGGTCGACGTTGAGGTAGGGGTCCATCTTCTGCATCGTGACCTTGTAGCCGCGGCTTTTCAGAAGCTGGCCGAGCGAGGAGGCCGTGATGCCCTTGCCCAGCGAAGAGACGACGCCGCCGGTCACGAAGATGTGCTTTGCCATGTATGAACCTGCTCCCTGCGAAAAGCGTTTTCCTTGGGGGCTATTGTACGGCCAAGACGACGGCGTTCGGCGGGCGTTTTCGCGCGAAAGGCGGGGCTGGCGGGCGTCTTCATCAAAAAAGACAATCGCGCGCCCCTAGCCAATGCGCGCCGTGCGGTATGTGCTCTTCACGTCGTAGGTGAAGTTGTCCAGCGCCAGCGCCTCGAAGTGCTTCGTCGTGCAGGCGATCTTCAGCTTCTCGGCGTCGCGCAGGTTGGGCGCGCCATTTCCACCTCGTCGCCCAGCAGCAGGCACAGCTTGTCAAAATGGGGATGGAGCCCTTCCTCGACATGGACCTGACCAGGTGGTTCTCCTTGCAGATCGCAATCCAGCCGGGCCAGCGGTAGTGGCACCCGCGAACTCCTGACCAGACCTATTCGGTCCAACTATTTGTCCGCATCCCCCAACTAAATGCGCACACTCAACAGAACGTAAAAAAGCGCATCGTGCGCCTTTCGGCCTTTCCCGTCCCGCGATTCTTCCCGGCGTTGCCCGCGGGTTGCGGGTTGCCGGGCTGCCGGTTGCCGTAGGCGCCGGACGCAGGGGGCGCACAGCCGGATGCGAGGGGCGCACAGCAAAACACGGCGGCGGGTGCAAAAGACGCAGGCAAGGCGAATACGGGCACCGGTACGAACGCCGGTGCGGACGCGGGCGCCAGCGCCGGCGCGCCTGCGGGCGAAGGCGCAGAAGGAGGCGGGCATGCGCACGCGTGAACGAGAAGGCCTCGACCTCGTCATCTGCGGGGTCGGCGGCCAGGGCAACGTGCTGGCCTCGCGCATCGTGGCCGACGCCCTCATGGAGCGCGGCGAGCACGTGAAGTGCGCCGAGACCATCGGCATGGCGCAACGCGGCGGCTCGGTGGCAAGCCACGTGCGCGGCGGGCGGCCCCAGTCGCCGCTTGTGCCGCGCGGATGCGCCGATGTGCTGATCGCCTTCGAGCCGGGCGAGGCGCTGCGCTGCATCGACTACCTGAAGCCGCTGGGGACCGTCGTGGTGAACACGCACGCGGTCTGCCCTCCCACCGCTGCCTTGCAGCGCATGGACTACGACGGCGGCGAGGCGCTGGCCTGGCTCGAGCACTACGCGCGCGAGGAGAGCCGGGCCTATCTCGTCGAGGTGGACGCGGCGGCGGCCTGCGCGCAGGTGGGCACGCCGAAGGTCGCCAACGTCGTTATGCTCGCCGCCGCGGCAAGCGCCGGCGTGCTGGGCATGTCACGCAAGGAGCTGGAGTCGGCCATCGGGCGCCGCGTGAAAGCGCGCTTCTTGGACGCAAACCTCAAAGCCGTCGACCTGCTCTTTTCCTAAACGCACGCCCTTTACCCTGCCCCGCCCCGCCGGCGGGGCAACGCCCGTGCACAAGCTTTATTCAAGCAAGAAGCTTTAGAATCTGGCCAGAGCCTGCTTCGGCACAGGCGGCGGCCTGTCGTCGGCCATGTCGTGCACGGCGGGAAAAACCTACAGGCAAGGGGGAGTTGTGAAAGGGGCGCGCATGCAGCACACAGAAGAACCACGAAGCTATCTCTACGGTCTCGAACACGCGAACCACGACTTCACGGAAGCAAAGTCGTTTGGGAAGAACATATTCACCAACGCGTTTCCGGTGGCGCTTGCCGTCTATATGGACGCAGAGCTCGGGCTTGCCCCGAATTTCATCAAGGCAAGCATCGACGAGAAGGGAAACCCTTGCGTCGAGCACACGACCGCCCCCCTTTCCGAAATGCTCGAAACCCGCCCGCAGGACGCATATTGGGCATTTGAGGACAGCTTCTCCGGATACGATGCCTTCGCGACCGGCGCGGCGAATCGCTCGGATTTGGTGGTGAAAGACCGGCACACGCAAAAAGAGCTGCGCGCGTTCGAGGTCAAGCTGGTCACGGCGCCGACCTCTGGGACGGCGACGCGCCCACGCGAGGAGCAGAGCTGCGAGATCGTCGTGCGCCCTCCTACTATCGAGCAGATGTGCTTTTCCATAGCAGCGTCGTACGGCGCAGACAGACGGCACGACTTGGGCGACATGATCGCCACCGAGCTTGCGCACCCCATGGACTTCGATTGGGCAAACGAGAGCTTCATGCTCGAAAAGCTCCCGTGTGTCTTGGCGGCGGCGGAGCGTATCGTCAAAGAGGGCATAACGCTGCAGACCCCGTTCATCTTGAACGCGCTTTGGAGAACGGAGGGGATGAGCAACGTCTTGGATGACGAATGCTTCGATGTGTTCTTCTGGTCTGATATGGCGTTCCTCCAGCTTTTCACCAACGCGACGAGGCGGGCAATCGATGGCGGCAAGGAGAAGGTGGGCAGACCCGCGCGTTCTGTGGTATGGCTGGTCAAGTCGCTGTTCGACTATTCCGCACAGGGAAAAGTGACCTTTGCCAGAACACATGGGGAGGTGACCTACGGAGGCCAAACGGACAAGGCGGGCGCGTTTTCCGGGAACTCGGCGATGGAGCTCGCGGGATGCGAGAATTTCTACCATCCGCGGGTCGGGAAAGAGGCCTACCGAGAAATAGTCAAGCCGGAAGGCATCGCCTTGCTCTCGCCCGAGCGCAGGCTCGACAGCTTCATCAAGACAGACTACGACTACGCCATGATGAACGTCGATTAGCCGCACGCAGACGCGGGCGGCATTGGAGGCAGGCGCCGCGTTGGGGGCACACGCAGACCGGGGCGGCATTGCCTGGTGAAGGAAAACGGTGTCATGGCGGGAATCTTGCCCTGGATGAAGATGGTGAAAATTGTGGCGTCAAAATATTGACGCCTTGCGCGCGCGCCCATATCATCATCAAAAAACAGCGACAGAGTAGAAATGGGACGCACCACGATGATAGCAGTCGATTTATTCGCAGGATGCGGCGGGCTTTCAAAGGGCTTCGAGAACGCGGGGTTTCGCATCGCGGCCGCTTTCGAGAACTGGCCAGCCGCCGCACAATGCTATGCCCAAAACTTCGACCACCCGGTGTTCCAGCTCGACCTCAACGACGTCGACGCGGCGGTCGAGGCCATCGCGGCATACGCGCCCGACATCATCATCGGCGGCCCTCCCTGCCAGGATTTCTCCCATGCCGGAAAGCGTGTCGAAGCAGGCCGCGCCTGCCTGACGGAGTCTTACGCGAACATCGTCAAGAAAGTGCGCCCCCGCTTTTTCCTCATGGAAAACGTGGACCGCGCCCAAAAAAGCCACGCATACGCCACCGCACGGCGCATTTTCAAGGAATCCGGATACGGCCTGAGCGAACGCGTCCTCCTCGCAAGCAGATGCGGCGTGCCGCAACGCCGCAAGCGTTTCTTTTGCATCGGCGTGCTCGGCGGCGAGGATGGCGCCCTGAACGCCTACCTCGAAGCGGGGCTTTCAGACAGGGAAATGACGGTTCGGGACTACCTCGGCGATACGCTCGACACCGAGTTTTACTATCGCCACCCGCGCAACTACAGCCGGCGCGGGGTGTTTTCCATCGACGAGCCCGCGCCCACGATGCGCGGGGTGAACCGCCCCATTCCCGCGGGGTATCCCGGGCACTCGAAAGATGCGTGCCCCGTCTCGGGGGCCGTGCGCCCGTTGACCACGCTCGAGCGCTCCCTGATCCAGACCTTTCCCGCCGACTACAAATGGACGGGCTCGAAAACCGACCGCGAGCAGATGGTGGGAAACGCCGTCCCGGTGAACTTGGCCGCGTATGTCGCCGGTTGCATCGCGGCATATGCGGTGGACATGCAAAAGACGGCCGTCCACGACAACATCAAGCCTTTTTGCATATGGCTTGAGGGGGAGAAAGGCTATTCGCCGGTTCGCGTCAAAGACACGCGTTCGCGCCTGCGGCGCGCCGAGGAAATGCTGCCTGTCGAGGGCGCGGGAGAACCGGAAGTCTACATCGCCCGTCTAGAGTCCACCGACGCGTTTTCCGCGCTTACCCCGAGCGTCAAATCCCAGATAAGAGGGGCGTTGCGCCTCTATGGCGAGTTCTCGAAAGCGGGGGCTTGATTCGGCGTTGTCCGCGGGTTGCGGAAAGGGCGCCGGGCAAACGGGCAAACGGGTGCCCGGCTAGACGAGCGGGCAAGCGGGCGGGCGGCTAGGCGAACAAACGGCTGGGCGGACGGTGCGGCGCGGCGCGGGAAAGCGGCTAGTCGAGCAAGCTGACGAGACGGACCGGGCCTACAACGCCGTCGTGCAGGCGCACGAGCATGACGGACGGGTCGCTGCCCGCGCGCGGGCGGGTGGCAGAGCCGGGGTTGAGCAGCTTCGTCGTGCCGAAAAGCTCCTCGCGCGGGACATGCGTGTGCCCGTGGACGACCAGGTCGTACTCGCCGGAAAGCGCCGCCTCCTCGGCGTCTTCGGGAAAATGCGCGACGAACAGCTCCACCCCGTCGATCTCCGGCGTCGCGCTCTCGCCGACGGCCGAGCCGTAGTCGCCCCAATCGTTGTTGCCCCTGACGGCGATGGTCGGCGCGATGGCCTCGAGCTCCCACAGCAGGCTGCGCGGGCCGATGTCGCCCGCGTGCACGATCGCGTCCACGTGCGCGAACGCCTCGTAGACGGCAGCGTCGAGCGTGCCATGCGTGTCCGATATGATGCCTAGAAGCGCCATGCGCCCATTGTAGCCGCCGCCTGAGGCTTCAGGCGCGGGCAAGGCGCAAGTAGGCGGCCAAGCGCGCGTCCGCGACGCCGGCGCGCACGGCGCAGCCCGGCTCGTGCGTGTGCGTGCAATCGGCGAAACGGCACGAGCGGGCCAGGCGCGCGATGTCGGGAAAGCCGCGCCGCAGGCTCTCGTCCACATCGAGTATCTGCAAGGTGCGCAAGCCCGGCGCGTCTATGACCGCGCCGCCGCCCGGCACCGCGAGCATGCGCCGCGCGACCGTCGTGTGCCGGCCCTTGCCGTCGCGCGCGCGCACCTCGCCCGTCTGCTGGGCATCCGCGCCGACGAGGGCGTTTACCAGCGTGGACTTGCCCACGCCGCTCTCGCCTAGGAAAAGCGCCGTCGCGCCCGGCGGACATAGCGCGCGCAAGCGCTCCACGACCGGCCGCAGCCCCGCGTCGGGCACGCCAGGCGCATCGGCCGCATCGGGCGCATCGGATGTGCCGGTCATCGCGCGCGCCGGGCTTGCGAGCGTCTCCACATCCGGCATGACAGCCCGCGCCTGCGCCAGCGCCGCGTTTGCCGCGTCCGCGCCCGCGAGGTCTGCCTTGGTGAAGACGAAGCTGCACTCCGCCCCGCACCCGCGCACCGCCGCCATCTGGCGCACGAGCAGCGCCACGTCCACGCCCGCGCCCGCAAGCGACTGGCACACGAACACGTGGTCGACGCCTGCGGCCAGCACCTGCACCTGCGTCTGCCCCTCGCGACCGACGCGCTTCACCCGCGAAAGACAGCCGCGCCGCTTCAAGATGCGGCAGATGACGGGGTGCTCGTGGCCGGGCGCCACGTCCAAGACGACCCAGTCCCCCACCGCGACCTGGCTGTCGCCGCTTTTCTTGATGGACGCCGCCAGCTCGCAGCGCCTAGGCCCGCATCCCTCGCACACGACGGCCGGCAAGCTGCGGTCGAGCGAGGTCACGCGCCCGAGGGCATGCGCCCCCGCAGGCGCGGGCAGCGCGGCGAGCGCCTCCTCGAAATCGCGGCGCACCCCATCCGTGCACCCGAGCTGCTCGAACGCGATCACGACCTGCCCTCCCTGAAACGCAGCCAGCAGAAAAGGCCGAGCAGGCACATCCCCACGAGGCACACGGCGATTGCGGCGATGCCATGCTCCAGGTCGACGACGTGCTCGATTGCGCCGCCGGCATCCACCACCTCGACGCTTTGCGCATGCAAGTCCAGCTCGCCTTGGTGCTCGTGGCAGGCGACGGAATAGACGCCGGTCACGCTGACGACCGTGCCCGAGTTGTTGTAGTCACCCAGCCGCGAGATGGCCTCGGCCTGCTCGACGCTCATGTACACGCCCATGGAGGTGCCCGACGAGCCGAGTATGTTCACCCACACGCCGCCGTCGCCCGCGTCGAGCTTGTCGCCCACCGCCTCGCCTTGCACGCGCACGATGCCGCCGTCGAGCGCGCGGTTCACCCGGGTGAGCACGCCCACGCGCGTCTCGACCACCACGTCGCTGTCGTCGGTGTTGGCCTTGCCCAGGTTGGACAGCGACTCGTAGCGGTTCGACAGGGTGCCTATGTCGGCCTCGGCGTCTCCGTTGGCGCCGCCCGTGCTGCCGCCCGCACCCGACGCACCCGAGACGGCCAGCGCCGCCTGCGCGGGAACGAGCGCGAGGGAAAGCGCGAGGACGCCGGCCACGGCAAGGGCGCCGCGTCCTTCACCATGGCACCTGCCACGGCGCCCACCGCGCCGCCTGCCCGAACGCGCGCCGTGCGGGCGCGACACGAAGGTGAAGACCAGCTCGACTACCATGGCGAAAAACGCGATGAACTCCAGGCGGCCCAGCCACATCTCGACTATGTAGACGACCTCGAGGGCCTCGGGCATGCTCGCCGAGGATATTCCCAGCGTCAGCCCCGTGTTCGACGCCGCCGACACCGACTCGAAGATGGCCGGCAGCGCCTCGTAGCCGCACACGATGCCCGCGAGCGCCCCCAGCGCGTAGGTGACGATGTACATGAGCATGATGGTCATCGCGCCCGACACGAGCTCCGGCGTGAGCAGCTGGCGCCCCCGGTGGTTGAAGAAGGTGCGCGGCCGGGCGCGGTCCGGGGCGATGGCGGCGCGTATGGTCTGGGCGATGGACTTCACCACGATCCCGACGCGCAGCGCCTTGATGCCGCCCGAGATCGACGAGGCCGAGCCGCCTATGCACATCCCCAAGATCACGACGAACAGCGCCCCGGTCCCCATGGCGTAGAGGACCTGGCCTGGGTAGAGCGTCGAGTAGCCGATGTTGAACGCCGCGCTCATCACCTCGTAGAGGCCGCGCCGCAGCATCGCGCCCAGCCCCGTGAAATACGAGCCCGCCGCGAGCGCGAGCATCATCAAGACGACGAGCATGGACACCCAGATGGCGATGGTGCGCACCTCTATGTCTGCAAAGAAGCTCTTCACCACGCCCTTCCACAGGTCGCCGTAGAGCAGGAAGTTGACGCAGCTGAAGACCATGACCACCATGGTGACGGCCTCGAGCGGCCAGCAATGGTAGTAGACGATGCCGGCGGATTGCGAGGTCATGCCGCCCGTCGTGTAGTCCGAGGCCGTGAGGAAAAAGCCGTTCAGCACCGCGCGGTAAGGCTCCATCCCGAGCGCCAGGCAGGGGATGGTGCAGGCGACGGTGCCCGCGCCGATGATGACGGCCGAGACGCGGAAGATGAAGCGCGAGGTCTGCTTCACCTCGGGCATGACATGTCCGGAGCGGCCTTCTGCCTGGTAGAGCGAGGCGGCCACCGAGCCCGAGCCGAAAATCCCCAGCGCAAGCGCGATCACGACGACGCCCACGCCGCCCATCACATTCATCACGCAGCGCCACGCGACGATGGAAAGGGCCATGTGGTCCAGGTCGATGCAGACGGTCAGGCCCGTCGTGGTGAAGCACGAGACCGTCTCGAAGAGCGCGTCGAGGTAGGAGGGGTAGTTGTCGGAGAGCGCGAGGGGGATGGCGCCGAAGGCCGAAAGCACGATCCAGCACAGGCCCGTGACGACCAGGGCCTGGTGCCAGCCGAGGACGGCCGGGTGGATGCGGCACATCATCAGCAGGGCGGCGGCGATGCCCGCGACGCCGATGCCCATCATGAAGCCCATGACCGCCGTCGTCTCGGCCAGCACTATGGCCAGCGCGAGCGGCACGAGCATGAAGCCGGCCGTCATCAGGACGAGGGTGCCCAGGTAGTAGGCGATGGTGCGCCAGTCTTCGAGATGCAGGCGGTGGACCACGGGGCGCGCCGCCTAGATGACGGCCCAGACGAGGACGGTGAGGGCGACGAGGAAGGCGATGAACGCGACGGCGGCGGCGAGGAGGACGAGAAGCCCCCTGACCGGATGGTTCTTCTGCTCTTTTGTCCTCGACTTGCCCACATGCGTCCCTTCGCCGCGCGTTGGGGGGATTGTAGCGCGGGCGGACGGGCGGGTGCTGCAGGCGGCGGCCGGCGGGCGGGTGCTGCGGGAGCCGGGGGCGGCGGCGGGTGAATCCGCGTCGCGGGGGCCG
>CAVFDV010000068.1:7370-9702 GCA_963621315.1 Oscillibacter sp. MSJ-31 | reverse complement strand
TGGTCGAGCTGTACAAGGTGTCGAAAAAGACGATCAGCGAGCACATCAACAACATCCTCAACGAGGGCGAGCTGAACGCAGATGCAGTTGTCCGGAAATTCCGGACAACTGCATCTGACGGCAAGAACTACCAGGTCAACTACTACGCGCTTGAGATGGTTTTAGCGGTCGGCTATCGCGTCCGCGGCAACCGCGGGACGCAGTTTCGCCAATGGGCGACAGCCCGATTGAAGGAGTATCTGCAGAAAGGCTTCGTGCTCAACGATAAAGCGCTCAAGAACGCCGGCGGCGGGACGTACTGGAAAGAGCTCCTTCAGAGGATTCGCGACATCCGCTCAAGCGAGAAGATGCTCTATCGCCAGGTGCTCGACCTTTACGAGACGAGCGTGGATTACAACCCCAGAAGCGAGGAGTCCGTCCTTTTCTTCAAGACGGTGCAGAACAAGATCCACTACGCTGCGCACGGCCATACCGCTGCGGAGGTCGTCATGCAGCGCGCTGACGCGTCGCTGCCGTACATGGGCCTTACCGTCTTCGAGGGCGAGCAGCCCACGCGCAGCGAGGCGGAGATAGCAAAGAACTACCTTACGGAAGAAGAGCTCGGTAGGCTCAACCGCCTGGTTTCCGCTTTCTTCGACCTGGCGGAGATGCGGGCAGAAGAGCACCGGCCGATGCACATGAGGGACTGGATTCGCGAGCTCGACGATTTCGCCGGCCGTTACGGCAAAGGGGTACTTGAAGGCCCGGGCAAGGCGAGCCATAAAGGCGCTATAGCCAAAGCGCACGCGGAATATGATGCCTACCGCGCGAGAATCGCAGATGAAGAAACCGCCATCGATAAAGCATTCTTGGAAAGCGTCAAGGGAGTGCAAAAGCAGATTAAGGGCGCAAATGATGACTAGACCCGAAATGGGCAAACTCAACGAGTTCAACCGCTCGCAGGAGCAGATCGAGAAGGATCTGGAGGTGATTGGGTATGG
This sequence comes from Oscillibacter sp. MSJ-31, assembly GCA_963621315.1. Taxonomy (GTDB): domain Bacteria; phylum Actinomycetota; class Coriobacteriia; order Coriobacteriales; family QAMH01; genus CAVAWX01. The sequence continues at coordinate 8,722 of CAVFDV010000068.1, read as the reverse complement.
GATCTAGGACTTTGCTCGGTGAGCTTTGCAGCTTCCACTGCGGAGCCAGTGTTCCGCGCGCCCGTATGTACGACGAGGGCGATTATCTGTACGTGCACTACGGCGACCTCTACAAGGGCTTTGACCTCCGCATCGATGTCGAGGACCCCGAGAAGCCGATTCCGTTCATTTTGGCGGACGAGAGGATCAAGCCCAGCCAGCGGCTCCGCGACCAGGACATTGTCTATGTGCTGACCTCCGAGACGGTCGATGACTTGGGCCACGCCTTCTTGTTCAACAATCCAGAGGAACGTGAGGCTGTTTCCGGCACCGAGACGACCATCGTGCGAGTCGAGCGCCGGGACCTGCTTCTTCCCGCGTATCTGAACTACGTGATGAAGTCACCTCGCTTCGTTAAGGAGCTGAGGCAGTACACACGTGGCATGAAAGTTTTCCGCGTACACCCCGATGACGTCGCTCGTATAGAAGTCGACCTTTCGCCGTTGGATGAGCAGCGAAAGGCCGTTGGTTTGCTTGACGCCATTTACGAGAAGCAGCGGGTAAACGCTAAGCTAAATGGCTATTTAGAAGAGCTGGCACGAACCATGTACATGGGAGCAATGCGAGAACATGCGAGCACTGCTTTGCTATGCGATTTGGCAGAACTCAACTCGGAGACGTATTCACCTAAAGAAAACTGGAGCGCTGTCAGCTACATTGATACCAGCGCACTCACGCTAAATAATCTTGCGGAACTTCAGCGCTTCAATCCCGCTGAAGAGAAGCTGCCCACCAGGGCTCGTCGCAAGGTGGCTAACGGTGACATTCTCTATTCGACCGTTAGACCCAACCAAAACCATTATGGATTGCTGTACGATCCAGAGCCGTGCACGCTGGCGTCTACGGCTTTTGCGGTAATACGGCCGAAGGATGCAACCATGTCGCCGCTTGTCTACCTCGCGCTTACGGATGCCGGAATCACCGAGGCACTCCAGCAGCTTGCCGAAACAAGTACTTCAACCATTCCGTCAATCAGACCGGTTGACCTTGAGCAAATCGCCGTGCTAGTACCGACGGATGAAACCGGGGATGAAGTTGCCGCTCAGATCGAAATAGCATTCAAACAAATTGATTGCAATAAGCGCGAAAACCGAAAACTCGCCGCCCTCCGCGACGCCCTTCTCCCCAAGCTCATGTCGGGCGAGATAGACGTCTCGGACGTAGACCATACGCAGCTAAATAGCCATTTACCGTACAGCCCAAAAAGCCCAAATCACACTGTTCCTGTCGTATCGAGCGAAAGGAACCCTATGGAAATCGCCATCAACTCCGTACTTGCAGAGATGCAGCCCATCCTGCAACCGCACCAGCTC
>CAVFDV010000068.1:4829-7360 GCA_963621315.1 Oscillibacter sp. MSJ-31 | reverse complement strand
GACGTCTCGGAGGTCGACCTCACGCAGCTAAATAGCCATTTGGCAGCGCTTCCCCTCTGATTGCGGCGCGTTCGGCACGCCTCTTGCGCGCGGTTTCGTGTCCCTATTTTGTGGACACCGCGCCCGCGTCGCGCTGCCGCCGTGCAAGCGCTATATTGGTGCGCGTTTGTTGTTCGCGACACGAGACGATGGAGCACGTGCACATGCGCTACCTCGAGAATATAGCCCGCCACGCCGAAAGCCACCCGGGGCGCGTCGCCGTGCGGACCTCGCTCGGCGCCTCGTGCACCTACGCCGGGCTGTGGGACGCCTCCGAGGCGCTTGCCGCCTTCATGGAGTCCGCGGCCCTGCCCGCGCATGCCCCCGTCGTTGTCTACGGCCACAAGGACCCGCTCGTCGTCGCGTCCTTTCTCGCCTGCTTGAAGGCGGGGCACCCCTACGTGCCCGTCGATTGCTTCTCCGTGCCGCCCGAGCGCGTCGCGCGCATCGTCGCGCAGGTGGGCGCCTGCCAAGACGCGGCGCCGCTCGTGCTCGCGCTCGAGGAGATGCCCGCCCTCGATGCAAAATGCGACATGCGCGCACGCCACGAGATAGAGGAGCTGTCCCGTGCCGGCGGCGCGTCGCAGCGCGCGCATTGGGCATGCGGCGAAGACCTCGCCTACGTGCTCTTCACCTCAGGCTCCACGGGCGACCCCAAGGGGGTGATGGTCACCGCGGACTGCCTCGACAACTTCTGCGGTTGGGCATGCGGCCTGGGCGGCATCGCCAAAGAGGGCAAGGTCTTCTTGAACCAGGCGCCCTTCTCCTTCGACCTCTCCGTCTACGAGCTTTCCATGGCGCTTTCCATGGGCGGCACCCTTTTCTGCCTGGCAAAGCAGACGCAAGACAGCATGCGCGCGCAGCTTGCCGCCTTGTCGGACAGCGCCGCGAACGTGTGGGTCTCGACCCCTTCCTTCGCGGCCATGTGCCTTGCCAGCAAGGAGTTCGACGAGGCCGTCTTGCCCGGCCTGGAGCTGTTCCTCTTTTGCGGCGAGACCCTGCCGAACTCGGTTGCCGCGCAGCTGATGGAGCGCTTCCCGCGTGCGAAGGTCCTCAACACCTACGGTCCTACGGAGTCCACCGTGGCCGTCGCCGCCATCGAGGTCACGCCTGAGATGGCCGCCTCCGCCGCGCCCCTGCCCGTGGGACGCCCGCGCCCCGGCACCCGCCTGCGCATCGTCGCCGCCGACGGAGCGGACGCGCCTGCGGGGGAGTGGGGCGAGATCGTCATAGAGGGCGACACGGTGGCGCGGGGCTATCTCGGCCGCCCCGACCTCACGCAGGCTGCCTTCGGCACCGCGCTCCTCGACGGGCACGAGGTGCGCAGCTACCGCACGGGCGACGAGGGCCGCCTCGACGAGACGGGCGCCTTGCACTACCACGGGCGCCTCGACTTGCAGGTGAAGCTCAACGGATACCGCATCGAGCTGGGCGACATAGAGGGCAACATCGCGAAGCTGCCGCAGGTCGCGCAGGTGGCCGTCGTGTGCGCGGTGAAAGACGGGCGCGTGAACCACCTCGTCGCCCACGTCGTCTCGGCCGTCCCGCGCGCCGAGTCGGATTTCCGCGAGGGGCTGAAGCTGAAGGAGGCCATGAAGGAAAGCCTGCCGCACTACATGATCCCCAAGAAGATCGTCTTTTGCGACAGCCTTCCCACCACCCCGAACGGCAAAGTCGACCGCAAGGCCTTGCAGGCGCGCTAGGCGCGCGCGGGCGAAAAGGGCGAAGACGCCGTGAGCTTCTACACATCGACCTCGTTTTTCATCGCGCTTGCCGTCGCCATCGTGCCGGCGGCCGTCCTCGGCCTGGCGGGGCATTCCATCAGGCGCTACGGGCTTGTCGCCTCCATCGCCTTCATCGCCTGCCTCTTCGCGGGCAACCCGGTGCAGCTCGCCGCCTTCCTCCTCTTCCTCGCCGTGTCCGCCGCGTCGGCCTATGTCGTCTTCCGGTCGTGGACGCGCGGCTCAAGAAGCGTCGCGCTCTACCGCGTCATGCTCGCCTGCACCCTGGCGCCCCTGGCCGTCTACAAGGTCTCGGCCGTCTTCGACGAGAACTTCCTCGGCTTCATCGGCATCTCGTACCTCACCTTCAAGGCCGTCCAGGTCCTGGTCGAGGTCCGCGACGGCCTGATAAAGGAGCTGGGCGCCTTCGACTGGCTCTACTTCATCGTCTTCTTTCCCGTCATCACCTCCGGCCCCATCGACCGCTCCCGCCGCTTTTGGGCCGACGCGCATGCGAAACTGTCCTCGCGCGAGTACGCCGACCTGCTCTCCCGCGGCATTCTCCTGCTCTTCATCGGCGCGATCTACCAGCTCGTCATCGCGACGGTCTTGCACTCGCAGGTCACCTTCCAGCCCTTCTACGCGCAAAAGGCCCTGTGGTTCAACCTCGCCTCGGCGGGCAAGGACGCCTGGGCCTACGGCCTCTATCTCTTCTTTGACTTCGCCGGCTACTCCATGATGGCCATCGGCGCGAGCTATTGCTTCGGCATA
>CAVFDV010000068.1:0-4819 GCA_963621315.1 Oscillibacter sp. MSJ-31 | reverse complement strand
TACGCACCCCGCGCAACTTCCGCGCGCCCTTTTCTGCCATCGACATCAAGGACTTCTGGAACCGCTGGCACATCACCCTCTCGTTTTGGCTGCGCGACTTCGTCTTCATGCGGCTCGTCACGGCGCTCACCCGCCGCAAGGTCTTCTCGACGCGCCTGACCCGCGCATGCTGGGGCTACATCGCCAACATGGGCCTCATGGGCTGCTGGCACGGCCTCACGCCCGACTACATCGCCTACGGGCTTTTCCACGGCGTGCTGCTCGCGGCATGCGACGTCTACCAGAAGAAGAGCGCCTTCCACAAGCGCCACAAGAACGCGACCTGGTATAAACTGTGCTCCTGGGCGCTCACCATCAACCTCGTGATGCTCGGCTTTTCCATCTTCTCCGGACAATTCGCGACGTTTGCAGGAGGTTTTTTCGCATGACGCATGAAGAAGTTGAAGGCACGATGCTCGACTTGCTCGAGGAGGTCTGCGACGATGAGGCGGTGCGCGAGGAGCGCGACGTCGACCTGTTCGAGGCCGGTCTGCTCGACTCCATGGCCGCGATCGAGGTGCTCGTCGGCATCGAGGAGCGCTTCGGCGTCGAGATCGCGCCCACGGAGGTGGAACGCGAGGAGATGAACACGGTGAACAAGATCGTCCACCAGGTGGAGCTGCGCGTCGCCTGAGCAGGCGGCGGGCCGCGGTTGGGAAAGCGAGGGCGTTTCCATGGTGAAATCGAGCATGGCGGTGAAGGGGAAGGGCGGGCCGGTCGAGCGCCTGCACCCCCGCGCCGCGCGCGTGCGCACGTGGTTTTTCTCGCGCCGCCCCTCGGCGCTTGCCGCATGGTGCCTCATCATCGCGGCATGCGCGGGCGTGCTCGTGTGGTTTTTCTTCTTCTCCGCCTACGGCGCTCCCGCCGAGCCTGTCTACGAGGGGTTTTAGGAAACGATGCGCCGTCTAGCCGCATGCCTTTGCGCGATTTTCGCCGCCGTCTGCGCCGCGACGGCCTTCGTCGGCTGCGGCTACGCGCAGGGCACGGAGACGCTCGAGGAAAACCCCGTGATCTTGTACCCGTCCGCAGCGCAGCTCTCCAGCAACGACTTCATCCTCGCCTCCTATGAGGCGCGCGTGGCCAAAGGCGACGACCCCGTCCTCGTCTTCGGCTCCTCGGAGCTGTACTCGGGCACCACCGGCGAGCTCCACCCCGCGCAGTTCTTCCAGCGCGACGAGTGCACGAACGACCTGATGATGGTGGGGGCGACCAACCACGAGAGCCTGTGGGAGGCCATCGAGCTGGCCGCCATCGCCCCGCATCTGCAAGACAAGCGCATCGTGCTCTTTCCCAGCATGCAATGGTTCTACGGCGACACGCCCGTGAAGCCCCACGAGGCGGCGCGCTACTTCACCACCGAGTTCTCGCCGGGCGCCTGGCAAGAGACGCTTGGAAACGAAGACGTCTCCGACGAGACGAAAGACGCCCTGGCGGCCCGGGTGCGCGCATACGGCGTCTCGGTGTCCGATACCAGCTCGGGCCAAGGCGGCGCGCTCTCCTCGGCCGTCTCCGCGATCGACGACGCGGCCTCGCAGATGGTAAGCGACGTGCGCGCGCGCCTGAGCGCGAGGGAGGGGGCGGGCAACGGCTCTGCGCTGTCGGCCGTCCCGCAAAAGGACAGCTCGAAAGCCGGCAGCCTGACCGACGCGGACTGGGAGGTGCTGAAGGCGCAGGGCGCCACCGACGCGCAGGAGCGCGCCGACGAGAACTCGTTTTCCGGCGAGAACAGCTACGCGGACTGGACGCAGGGCCGCACGCGCCTGCAGCAATACCCGCAGATGGCCGACTTCTCCGAAGGCGAGTTCGAGGATTTCGGCCTGCTGCTGCAGGTGTGCGCCGAGACCGGCGTGCAGCCGCTCGTCATCTTGCAGCCGATGAAGGGATGGCTCTACGACGAGACGCCGATCGACGCCGAGGCGCGCGCCGAGTTCAACGGGCGGGTGAAGTCGATGTGCGCCGAGTACGGCTTCGAGGTGGCCGACTTCACCGACCACGACTACGACCGCTACTTCCTGCGCGACCAGACGCATCCCTCGCCGCTCGGGGCCGTCTACTACTCCGAGGCCATCTACAAGTTCCTCGAAAACAAGTAGGCCCAGGGTCGCGCCGCTTCGATCGAAAACAAATAGAGCCCCAAGGACCCGCGCCGCTTCGGTCGAAAACAAATAGGGCCCCAAGGGTCTGCACCGCTTTCCGCCCGCATCCCCGCGCGTGCCGTATACTCTAGGCTCCATGGAAGACGTGTTGCTCGACATACTGGAGAGGCTGCGCTCGGGCGCTGCGGTGGACGCGCGCGCCCTCGACGCCATCATCACCGCGCACAGCAAGGGCACGGGCGCGCCCGGGCGCATATGCTCGAAACGCCAGCTCGTCGCCTACTATTTCGAGACGCGCGCGCACGATTTCGCGCGCTGGGAGTCGTGGGGCGTCGACGACGCGCTCCAGACGCGCCTGCTGTCGGTCTTGCGCACGAAGCCGCGCCGCTGCGCCTCCGGGGTGGCCTCCGTCACCGTCTTGACCAAGCCCCACCCGTGCCCCGGCTCGTGCATCTTCTGCCCCAACGACCTGTCCATGCCCAAGAGCTATCTGGACTCCGAGCCCGCCTGCCAGCGCGCCGAGCAATGCTGCTTCGACCCGTATCTGCAGGTCACGAGCCGCCTGCGCACTCTCTATCTCATGGGGCATCCTGTCGATGAGGTCGAGCTCGTCGTCTTGGGCGGCAGCTGGACCGAGTACCCGAAGGCCTACCGCCTGTGGTTTGCCGCCGAGCTCTACCGCGCCCTCAACGACTGGGACAGCGCCCATATTCCCAATTTCAGCGCCTTTGCCAAAGACGTCGCCGCCCTGCCGTCGCGCGAGGGCGAGTACGCGGACTTCTCGCGAAAGCCCTGGGGCGCCGACGACGTGAGCGCGCGCCAGCTCCGCTACGCCGGCCTGCACATATCCTCGACGCGCGCCGGATGCCGGGCCTTGTGCTCGCGGGCGCAGAGCCGGGTCGACGCGCAGGAGATGGACTACGACACGGCCGTCGCGCGCCTCTACGGCACGGGGGGCTGGAAAATCGCGGCGCAGATGCAGCGCGGCTCGTGGGCGGAGCTTTCCCGCCAGATGCGCGCCAACGAGACGGCCCGGGCGCGCTGCGTGGGCTTTTCCGTGGAGACCAGACCCGATTGCGTGAACGCGGTCAGCCTGCTCGAGATGGCGCGCATGGGCTGCGACCGCCTGCAGGTCGGCGTGCAAAGCCTCGACGACAAGGTGCTCTCGGCGAACTGGCGCGGGCAAAACGCCGCCTGCGCGCGCCGCGCCCTCGACCTTGCGCGCCTGTTCGGGATGCGCGTGCACGTGCACTACATGCTCAACCTCTACCTGTCCACGCCGCAGATAGACCTTTCCGGCTTCACGGAGCTGGCCTGCGGCGGCCTGTGCGACGAGGTGAAGCTGTACCCGTGCGTGCTCGTGGCCGGCACGCCGCTCGTGCGCCTCGCCGCATGCGGCGCGTGGAAGCCGTACTCCCACAAGACGCTGCTCGACTTGTGCGCCTCTTGCATGAAGGCCGCGCCGGCGTGGGTGCGCGTGAGCCGCATGGTGCGCGACATCTCCACCGACGACATACTCGCGGGCAACAAGACGCCGAACCTGCGCCAGGAGGTCGACCGGCTCCTCGAAAAGGAGGGCGCCGAGATCGTCGAGATCCGCCACAGGGAGCTGGGCACGCGGGCGCTGGGGGAGGGCGCGCTGCACCTGCAGTCCGTGCCCTACCGCACCCCGGTGTCCCAGGAGCGCCTCTTGCAGGTGACGACCGACGAGGGCAGGCTCGTCGCCTTGGCGCGCCTGTCCTTTCCAAACGAGAAAGACGTCTCGCAGGCCGGCGCGGCGCTGCCCGTGCGCCCGGGCGAGGCCGTCTTGCGCGAGCTGCACGTCTTCGGCGCAGGCGACGCCACGGCGGCCCTGGCAGGCCCTTTGCGCGCGCGTCTCCTCGACAGCGCCGCCGACATCGCCGCAAGGCGCGGGTGCAGCGCGCTCGTCTCGTGCGCGCCGCCGGGGATGCGCCCCTTCTTGCGCGCGCACGGCTTCGAGGACGCCACCTTGTTCATGCGCCGCCCGCTTTGAGCGGCTTGCGGGCGCTTTCCTTTGCTGCCCGCATTCCCCTTTTCGCCACCTGCGCCCGCCCGTCCCTTCTCGTATGCGCCCCCTTTACCATCTGCATGTCCCCCTTCACCACCTGCGCCGCGCGCCCTCTTCACCGTTTCGCCCGCGCTCCTTTTCACCGTCCCGCCCGCCCGCCCCTTCTCGCATGCCCCCGCGCGCCGTGGCGCTAGAATGGCCGCATGTGAAACGCGCCGCAGCGCCCGCATCGTGCGCGCCGCGGCAGACGCAAGAGAAGAGGGGAGAGCGAAAGATGGCCGACGAGTTCAGTTTCGTCCACGACGCGGCCCGTTGCATGGCCTGCGGGCTGTGCGTGGCCTTTTGCCCGCAAGACAGTCTGGAACCGGGACCTGATGGCAAGCCGCGCGCCACGCACATGGAGACGTGCGTGGGCTGCGACACCTGCTCGGGCCAGTGCCCGCAGCGCGCCATCGTCGTGAAGCGCGAGGGCAACCCGGCCGAGTACAACCCCTACGCCGACGAGAAGCGCGCCGAGCCCATACCTTTCGCGCAGCAAAAACGCTACGCGGACGCGGAGAAGGCCATCATGGAGGCCCTCGACTTGCGCTGGCACCCCGTCTCGGTCGGCCTGATCGCGCCGGACGAACCCCTGCTCGACGTGCCCTTCCCGTCC
>CAVFDV010000067.1:0-9919 GCA_963621315.1 Oscillibacter sp. MSJ-31 | reverse complement strand
GCTGGAAGAGCGCGTCGTTTTCATAAACCGCGTGTCCAAGGTCGTCAAGGGCGGCCGCCGCTTCGGTCTGACGGCGCTCGTCGTCGTGGGCGACCGCAACGGCAACGTCGGCGTCGGCATGGGCAAGTCCGCCGAGGTGCCCATCGCCATCAGCAAGGGCGTCGAGGACGCGAAGAAGAACATGTTCAAGGTGCCCCTCACCGAGGCGGGCACGATCCCGCACGAGGTCATGGGCGCCTACTCCGCAGGCCGCGTCTTGATCAAGCCGGCCACCGAGGGTACCGGCGTCATCGCCGGCGGCCCGGTGCGCGCGCTCTTCGAGCTGGCCGGGGTGAAAGACGTGCTGGCGAAAAGCCTCGGCACGGACAACCCGATGAACATGGTCAAGGCGGCGGCAGAGGGCATGAAACAGCTGCAAAGCCCCCAGCAGGTCGCAGACCGTCGCGGCGTGACCATCGCCGCCATGTACGGGAAGAAGGTCGGATAAATGGCACAGAAGAAGACCCTGCGCGTCACGCAGGTGAAAAGCGCGATCGGCACCAAGCACGACCAGGTGGCCACGCTCAAGGCCCTGGGGCTGGGCAAGCCCGGCAGCACGGTCGAGCAGGTGGACAACGCCTCCGTCCAGGGCATGCTCTTCAAGGTGAAGCACCTGGTCGAGATCGAGGCGCTCTAGCCGAGAGGTTTCCAAGGCGCCACGTTCTGGTACTATTCCCCGAGCCGAACAAAGCGGATCGGCGCTTTTTCGGGGGTTTCAAAAACGGCAGTCTGCCGGCGGCGAGCGGCCGGCCGCATCGACCAGCAGCGCTTCTCCCCGCAAAGAAGGGGAGGGGCGCTCGTGCGATGCGCGCGTGTGAAGGAGTGAAAATGAACCTGCACGACCTCAAGCCCGCCGAGGGCTCCACCAAAAACCGCAAGCGCGTCGGCCGCGGGCATGGCAGCGGATTCGGCGGCAAGTCCGGACGCGGCTCCAACGGCCAGCTCTCCCGCGCCGGCGGAGGCAAGCGCCCCGGCTTCGAGGGCGGCCAGACCCCGCTCGCGCGCCGCTTGCCCAAGCTGCCGGGTTTCCGCAACGTCAACCGCACCGAGTATCTGCCCGTGAACGTCTCGCGCCTCGAGGCCAAGTTCGAGGCCGGTGCCACGGTGGACAAGGCCGCGCTGGTCGAGGCCGGCATCATCAAGCACGCCGACGCGCCCGTGAAGGTGCTCGGCGACGGCGAGATCACCAAGGCCCTCGTCGTGCAGGTGGACAAGGTGTCCGCCTCCGCGAAGGCTAAAATCGAGGCAGCCGGAGGGAAGGTCGAATAACCGTGCTTAAGGCTCTCGCAAACGCGATGCGGGTGAAGGAGCTGCGTCGCAAGATTCTCTTCACGCTCGGTATCATCTTGCTCTACCGCGTGGGGTCGTTCATCCCCGTGCCGGGCATCCCGTTTGCCGAGTTGGTGGACAGCTTCAAGGACTCCGACACCAACGCCGGCCTCATGATGCTGAACCTGTTCTCGGGCGGCGCGCTCGAGTACTTCTCCGTGTTCTCGCTGGGCATCATGCCCTACATCACGGCGTCGATCATCATGCAGCTCATGCAAGGCGTGATCCCGCGCCTGCAGGACTGGGCAAAGGAAGGCGAGACGGGTCGGCGCAAGATCACGCGCATCACCCGCTACCTCACCCTGGTGCTCGGCCTGATCAACGCCGTGGGCTATCTCGTGCTCTTCCAAAGCCCGAGCTTCGGCATCGTCTTTTCCGACGGCGTCATGCCCGTGTGGGCCACCTACATCATCATCGTGGTCACGCTCGTGGCGGGCACCGCCTTCATCATGTGGATGGGCGAGCTGATCACCCAGCGCGGCATCGGCAACGGCATGTCGCTGATCATCTTCGCCAACATCGTGGCGCGCCTCCCAAGCGCGCTCTACGACTCGGTGCTCACCTCCAGCGACACGATGCAAGGCGTGCTCACCACGATCATCATCATCGCGGTCATCCTGGTCGTCATCCCGGCCATCGTCTTCATCGAGCGCGGCCAGCGCCGCATCCCGGTGCAGTACTCCAAGCGCGTCGTGGGGCGCCGCCAGATGGGCGGCCAGAGCACCTACCTGCCGTTCAAGGTGAACGGCGCGGGCGTCATCCCCATCATCTTCGCGGCGGCCCTGCTCTACGTGCCGCCCCAGATCGCGGCGTTTTTCACCGACGTCGAGTGGCTGCAGGCCACGGCCAACTTCTGCTCGAGCGGGTGGGGCAACTGGGTGCTCACCTTCGTGTTCATCGTGTTCTTCGCGTACTTCTACAACTCGATGATCTACCACCCCGACCAGACGGCCGACCAGCTGAAGAACTCCGGCGGCTTCATCCCGGGCATCCGCCCCGGCTCGGCGACGGTGCAATACCTGAAGAAGGTCATCAACCGCATCACGCTACCGGGCGCCATGTTCGTGGCCGCCATCGCGATCATCCCGACGATCCTCTACTCGTTCACGGGCAACAACCTGATTCAGCAGTTCGGCGGCACCTCCATCCTCATCATGGTCGGCGTCGCGCTCGACACGATGACGAAACTGGAGTCGCAGCTGAAGATGCACAACTACGACGGCTTCTTCAAATAGCCGGACCTTCGAGGCTTTTCACCCGCACGCCGGGCGCTGCGGCGCGGGCGGCGGGTGAAAAGGACCTCTCCTTTCGTTGCAGACGTACATAGGAGGCATTGCAATGAACATCGTTTTACTGGGCGCCCCGGGCGCCGGCAAGGGCACGCAATCCGCCAAGCTCGTCGAGGACTACGGCTTTTCCCATCTGGCGACGGGCGATCTCTTGCGCGCCGCCGTGGCTGCGGGCAGCGAGCTGGGCAAAAAGGCCAAAAGCTACATGGACGCGGGCGATCTCGTGCCCGACGAGGTCGTGATCGGCCTTGTGGCGGAGCGCCTGAAGGAAAACCCCGACGCGTCGTATTTGCTCGACGGCTTTCCGCGCACCCCCGCGCAGGCCGTCGCGCTCGACGGCGTGCTGAGCGACCTTGGCAAGAAGCTCGACCACGCGATCGCGCTCGACGTGGACAACGACGTCGTGGTGGAGCGCATCTCGTCGCGGCGCACCTGCCGCGAGTGCGGGTTCATCGGCACGGTCGAAGACGGCGCGACCTGTCCTGTGTGCGGCAGCGAGCTCTACCAGCGCGACGACGACACGGAAGAGGCCGTGCGCAACCGCCTCGACGTCTACGACAAGCAGACCAGCCCGCTCATCGACTACTACCGCGGCAACGGCACCCTGGTCGAGATCGACGGCAACCGCCCGGTGGACGAGGTCTACGCCGATATCAAGCAGGTCGTCGGCTAGCGATGGCGCTGCGCCGGCGCGCCGTCTTGAAGACGGCCGCGCAGATAGAGGCTTTGCGGGAGGCCGGCCGTGTGAGCGCGATGGCGCTTCGCGCGGCCGGCCGCGCTATAGAGGCGGGCGTCTCCACGGCCGAGGTGGACGCCGAGGTCGAGCGCTGCATACGCGCCGAGGGCGCGAAACCCGCCTTCAAGGGCTACGGCGGCTTTCCGGCCGCCGCCTGCATCTCCATCAACGAGAAGGTCGTGCATGGCATCCCGCGCGCCGACGCGCTGGTGCGCGACGGCGATATAGTCTCGGTGGACACCGGCGCGGTCGTGGACGGCTGGGTGGGCGACAACGCGCGCACTTTTCCCGTGGGCGAGATAGACCCCCTCGTGCGCCTTTTGTGCGAGGCCTGCGAGGCAGCCCGCGACGCGGGCGTCGCGGCGGCGCGCGCGGGCAACACCCTGGGCGACATAGGCGCGGCGGTGCAGGCGCATGCCGAGGCGCATTGCTTCGGCGTGGTGCGCGAGCTGGTGGGGCATGGCGTGGGGCGCGCGCTGCACGAGGCACCCGACGTGCCCAACTACGGGCGCGCGGGGCGCGGGATGAAGCTGAAGCCCGGCCTCGTGATCGCCATCGAGCCCATGTTCACATTGAAAAGCCCCGCCATATGCGCGCTGCCCGACGGCTGGGGCATGGCTACGCGCGACGGTGCGCCTGCCGCCCACTACGAGCACACGGTGGCCGTCACCGAGGAAGGCCCGCTCGTCTTGACGCGTCTGTAGAAGCCCGCACCGTCGTCGGGCGAGGGCGCCGCCGTTTTTTCGCGCCGCCGCGACGGCAATGCGTTTTTTGCCGGCGTTCCATCCTTGCCATCGGGCACGTTTTTCCCGCCGCGGGCACGTTTTCCGGGCGCCGCCCGCTGGGCAAAATGTCGCCGCTATCTGTTTTTTTCGCAGGTAGACATTGCTTTTTTTTTTTCACATCCTTACGATATGCGCCACGTGTGTCCTGCACGCCGGCCCTCTTGGAGGGGCGCGGCACGCGAGACGGACCTGAAAAAGAGACGAAGGGCAAGGAGACCGGGCGATGGAAAAGAAACTATCCGGCAAGGCGCATGCAGCCAGACGGCGGGCGGCGGCGCTTCTCGTCGGACTCGGCCTTGCCGTGCCCGCGCTATTGGCCGCGCCGGTCCTCGCTTACTTCCAGGCCAGCTCCACGCTGGACAACCCCGTCTCCTACCAGGTGGTCGAGCCTGTGGCAAAGACGGCCTTTGCCGTCTACAGCGCCGACGACGGCAGCCTGAGCTTCTACAAGCGCACCGAGGTCCCCGCCGCAGGCGACACCTTCGAGGACAAGACCGCCACCGCCGTCTACACCGGCATCGAGACTGCAGCCTACGATTATTTCAACGAGGAACTCGCGCCGTGGGTCGTCGACTACGCCGCGTCCATCACGTCTGCTGCGGTGGTAGACGACGGCATCAAGCCCGTGAGCCTTGCCACATGGTTCATCAGCTGCGAGAACCTCTCGAGCATCTCCCTGGGAAAGCTGGACACCTCCGCCACCACGGACATGGGCATCATGTTTTCCGAGTGCCATTCCCTCACGAGCCTTTCGAGCCTCGAGAAGTGGGACACCTCCGCCGCGACGAGCATGCTCAGCCCCTTCTCGGAATGCCTTGCCCTCACGGACATCTCGGCGCTTTCCGCATGGAACGTCTCCTCGGTCACGGACATGGGCAACTTCTTCAACGGCTGCATTGCCCTCACGGACCTCTCGCCGATTGCGAAGTGGGACGTCTCGAAGGTGAAGAACATGAACCAGTTCTTCGACGATTGCGAGTCCCTCACGGACCTCTCGCCGATTGCAGGCTGGGACCTCTCCGGGGCAGAGGTCATATCCGAGATGTTCGGCGATTGCGGCATCACGTCGGCCTCGACGGCCCTTGCGAATTGGAACGTCTCCTCGGTCACGGACATGAACGAGCTGTTCAAGAGTTGCAGCTCGCTCGTAGACGTCCCGGGCCTTGCAAAATGGAACGTCTCTTCCGTGACGGACATGAGCAAGATGTTTTCCGGATGCGAATCCTTAAACGACGTCTCGGCTCTTGCGAAGTGGGATGTCTCGAAGGTGGAAAATCTGCGCAGGCTCTTTGAGAACTGCCACTCCCTGGCAGACATCTCTGCCCTTGCGGGCTGGAATGTGTCTGCTGTGTCGAATATGAACTCGGCATTCAGGGGCTGCCCCATCACAGACGTCTCGGCGCTTTCCGCATGGACGACATCCGCGCTTGAAGATGCGCGCGAAATGTTTAGCTGTTGCACCTCTCTTGCAGACATCTCGGGGCTTTCGAGGTGGAATACCTCGAAGGTGACGGACATGAGCGAGATCTTTATGACCTGCTATGCCCTCAAGGACCTCTCGCCGCTTGCGGGCTGGGATGTTTCCGCCGTGACGAGCATGCAATACGCGTTCGACGGCTGCTGGTCCATCGAGGGCATCTCCGCCCTTTCCGGCTGGACCACTCCCGCAGTCGAGGACATGACCGCGATGTTTAGGAACTGCACTAGGATCGCGGACCTCTCGCCGCTTGCGGGCTGGGATGTTTCTGCTGTGACGAACATGGAAGACATGTTCGCGAGCGATTCGGCGCTTACGGACCTCTCGCCGATTGCGGGCTGGGTCACGTCTTCTGTGACGAATATGCGGGGCATGTTCAATGCCGCGTCGTCGGCCACGGGCGATTTGTCCGGGTGGGACGTCGCGGCCGTGACGAACCATGATAATTTTTGCTTCTCTGCAGACCTCGTCCAGCCCAACTGGGTTTCCTGAAGGCTCCAGGACCTGCATCTGCACCTGCACGCTCGGGGGGCGCGCGCGGCGCCCCCAGGGCTTCCCGCCGCCCGGGATGCGCGCGTCTTCCCCCGGGGTCGTGCGCATCGTTTCCAATGCCGCGGCTTTGCCCGGATGCGGCCCGCGCTTTCGTTTCGGGCGCATCCGGCACGCCCGCCTTTGGCGCTTCAGGGATGTTCACAGATTCTCCACTTTTCCCCGCGCGGATTTGCTATAGAATCCTTTCTCGCAATGGCACAGGTATTCGACATAGCGGTTCTCGGCTCGATGCGAATGATGTAGGCTCTACGCCTACATATACTTACTTTTACCCACAACACAAGTGCATATTCCGTATCCATTCCATTTTGTCCGCATGTGCGCGAGGCGCGCGGACAGACGAGTAGATGGCGTTGGTTTCAATGATCGAACTTAGAGGTGTGACAAAAAAATACACGGTGAAAGGCGGTGACGTCACGGCGCTCGACCGCGTGAGCCTGAGCATCGGCGACGGCGAGGTCTTCGGCATCATCGGCTTTTCCGGCGCGGGCAAATCCACGCTCGTGCGCTGCATCAACCTGCTCGAGCGCCCCGACACGGGCGCAGTCGTGGTGGGCGGAAAGGACTTGTGCTCTCTGGGGCGCCGCGAGCTGGACGCGGCGCGCAGGAAAATCGGGATGATCTTCCAGCAATTCAACCTGCTCGAGCAGCGCACGGTGGAGAAAAACGTGCGCTACCCGCTCGAGATCGCCGGCTGGGACAGGGAGAAAGCCGACGCGCGCGTAGCCGAGCTGCTCGAGACCGTGGGGCTGTCGGACAAGGCGCGCGCCTATCCGGCGCAGCTGTCCGGCGGGCAAAAGCAGCGCGTGGCCATCGCCCGCGCGCTGGCCTGCGACCCGGACGTCATCTTGTGCGACGAGGCGACGAGCGCCTTGGACCCGATCACGACGAATTCCGTGCTCGACCTGCTCGCCGACTTGAACGCGCGCCTGGGCGTCACCATCGTGCTCATCACCCACGAGATGAGGGTGGCCCGCCGCATCTGCGGACGCGTCGCCGTCGTCGAGGCGGGGCGCGTGTGCGAGATAGGGCCGGCGGCCGAGGTCTTGACCCGCCCGCAATCGGCGGCGGCGCGCAAGCTGCTGGCCGTCGAGAGCATAGACGGGTCGGGCGAAGACGGCGAAGGCGGCGCGTCGGGCACAGGTGCGGACGCGGATGCGCCCGCCGGCAGGAAGGAGGCCGCGGCATGAGCCAGGAGCTGATCCAGCTGATCGCCCAGGGCACGCTCGAGACGATCTACATGACGGTCGTCTCCACGCTGGTCTCCTACGTGTTCGGCATCCCCCTGGGGGTGTTGCTCTACGCGACGAGCAAGGGCAGCATTTGCACGAACCGGGTGGTAAACGCCATCGTCGGCTTCATCGTCAACGTGGTGCGCTCGGTGCCCTTCCTCATCTTGCTCGTGGCCATCCTGCCGTTCACGCGGCTCGTCACGGGCACGACGCTGGGCACGACGGCCACCATCGTCCCGCTGATCGTCGCCGCGACGCCCTACGTGGCGCGCATGGTGGAGTCCTCCCTCAAAGAGGTCGACGCCGGCGTGATCGAGGCGGCCCGCGCGATGGGCTCGTCGAACATGCAGATGGTGCTGAAGGTGCTCTTGCCCGAGGCACGGCCGGGATTGCTCGTGGGCGCGGCCATATCGCTTGCGACGATACTGGGCTACTCGGCGATGGCGGGTTTCGTGGGCGGCGGCGGCCTTGGCGCGATAGCGATCAACTACGGCTACTACCGCTACCAGACCGAGATCATGATCGTGACGGTCGTCTTGCTCGTCGTGATCGTGCAGGTGTTCCAGGAGGGCGGGCTTTTGCTCGCGAGAAAGATCGACAAGCGCCTGAAGTAGGGCGCGGGCGCGAAGGCGCCGTGGCGGGCAAGTCCCGCGCACGGCCTTCGCATGGCAAGACAGGTATGGAAAGGTCACTACGCGGCGGGGAAAAGGGCCTTGCCGCGATGATGAAAAAAGGAGAAGCAGGAAAATGAAGGTTTTCGCAACGAAGAAGAAGGCGGCAAAGCTCGCAGTCGCCGTGGCAAGCATCGTCGCCGTGGTCGCGCTGTTCACCACGGCGGGCTGCTCCGGCTCCAACTCCGGTTCCAGCTCCAGCACGACCAGCTCCACCAGCTCGTCTTCGAGCAGCTCGGACACGACGATCAAGGTGGGCGCCTCGCCCACGCCGCACGCCGAGATCCTCAACAAGGTGAAGAGCAAGCTGGCCGATCAGGGCTACACCCTGGAGGTCGTCGAGTACAACGACTACATCCAGCCCAACACGGCCCTCGAGGCAGGCGAGCTGGACGCGAACTACTTCCAGCACATCACCTACCTGGAGAACTTCAACCAGGAAAACGGCACGCACCTGGCAAGCGCCGGCTCCATCCACTTCGAGCCGATGAGGATCTACGCGGGCAAGACCAAGAACCTCTCCGAGCTGGCCGACGGCGCGACCGTCTCCGTGCCCAACGACACGACCAACGAGGCGCGCGCCCTGCTCTTGCTCCAGCAGGAGGGCCTGATCAAGCTCAAGGACGGCGCGGGCACGAACGCGACCAAGATCGACATCGTTGAAAACCCGAAGAACCTTCAGATCAACGAGGTCGAGGCGGCGCAGGTCCCCCGCACCGTGAGCGACGTGGACATCGTCGTGGCCAACTGCAATTACGCCATCTCGGCAGGCCTCGACTCCGCGAGCGCGCTGGCCGTCGAGTCCGACACGGGCCAGGCCGCGCAGGCCTACGCCAACGTCGTCGCCGTGAAGGAGGGGCAGGAAAGCTCCGAGAAGATCAAGGCGCTCGTGGCCGCGCTCACGACCGACGAGGTCAAGAGCTTCATCGAAAGCGAGTACAACGGCGCGGTCGTCCCCCTGTTCTAGGAGGGCTTTTGGGAAAAGCCGCATGTCCGCGCGGCGCCGGCACTGTTGCGAGGCGGCCGCGTGATGCGGGCGCTAGACGCGGCGCAGACGGCATAAGCGCTAGACGAGGCGCGGTGCCTGCCCGGTGCAGGTGCCGCGCCTTGCGCTAGAATCGCGGCGATGCGATTCACCGAAAACGGGAAAAGGGGCGAGCATGACGCACATGGCTGCAAGATACGACACGGTCCTATTCGACATGGACGGCACCTTGCTCTACACGCTCGACGACTTGGGCGCGTCGGTGAACTACGCGCTTGGGCGCGCGGGGCTGCCCCTTGCGAGCGCCGACGAGGTGCGCCTGGCGGCCGGCTACGGGTCGATCGTCCTTGTCGAGATGCTCACGCACCACGAGCTTGCGACGGACTCGCCGAAGTTCAAGCAGGTGTTTTCCGATTTCAACGAGCACTACGAGGTGCACCGCGACGACATGACGCGCCCCTACGACGGCGTGATGGAGCTGCTTGCGGCGCTCAAGGAGCGCGGGGTGAAGATGGCCGTCGTCAGCAACAAGATCGCCCGCGACACCGAGGCCTTGCGGCAAAAGTGGTTTGCCGACTACATCTCCGTGGCGGTGGGCCGCACCGACGACGTGCCGCCCAAGCCCGCGCCCGACATGGCGCTGGCGGCGCTGGCGGCGCTGGGCAGCTCGGCGGACCGCGCGCTTTACGTGGGGGATTCCGAGCCGGACGCGCAGGTGGCGAAGTCTTCCGGCTGCACGGGTGTGAGTGTGACCTGGGGCTTTCGCACGCGCGAGACCCTGGAGGCGCAAAAGCCCGCCCACATCATCGACACACCGTCTGCGC
>CAVFDV010000066.1:0-10411 GCA_963621315.1 Oscillibacter sp. MSJ-31 | reverse complement strand
CCTCAAGTGGGAGGACATGGGCATCGTCACCGTCCCCGGCATGGCCGAGAAGGGTGACATGGCAACAAGCCCCAGGCTCGCCGACGTGCGCGCCCTCGGGGCGTCGTTGCGGGGCTAGCGGAAGGGCGCGCATCGGTGACGCCCCCCCTCGCGACGCTGTGCGGCTTGTCGATCGATATGTTGCAAAAGTAGGGAATCAGCCTACATTTGCGACATGGCCTGGATCCGATCGCATGCGGGCCGTGGCGGAGCTCTCGGAGACGGAGGGGCATCTTTGAGACGGCGCAAGCCGCCAGGATGAGCTAATCCTCGTTATGCCAAACCTGGTTATAACGTCTCCAGGCTTTAACGGGCTTCGGTTTCTCTTCCTCGTCCTTGTAAGGCGAATAGAAGACGAGCAGGTCTTCGTGCATGTCCGCAGGGTTTCCGAGGGTCTCGTACTCCGGAGCCCCATGGTGCTCGTGTGCGAATTCCGTATGGTGGTCAACATCGTTGAACAATGGGCCGATCTAGCCATATGAACGCACATCCGGCCGAAGCCAACCGTCTTTCCGAAAAGCCCCCGGTGCGCGGGCGGCGCCTCCTGCGCACCGGGACCCCCTCCTACCGGGCTTGCGGGGCCGTGGCCTCGAGCAGGCCCTTCAGGCTACCCTTAGACCTTCCGAGCTCTTCCAGCGCGGAGCACGACTCGGTCTCGAGCATCTGCCAGATATGCTCATAACCGTCGCCGTGCCTCTCCCTCAGCGCCTCGCACACGTCGTGCAGGGCGCGGACGTGGAACTCCGCGAGCCCCACGCCGTCGATAGCCTCTATGGCCAGCGTACGTTCATCCATGGTCGAACCTTCTTTCCTCATCGACTCTCACGGATCCGTCTTGGGTCGAATCGTAGGACAAGGCGAACAGAATGTATCTCTGACCTGCGTTAATACCCGTTAAAGTGTTAGGAATCGCTCGATTGCGCCCACTCGCGGCGCCAAAACGCCCGCACGCCGGAGCTCGTTAATGCGTCGGTGAAGGCAACGGGCGGCGTGTATGAGCTGATGTTCCGCGGTTTGTCTCGCGGGCAGGGGCCCGATCCCGCCGACCTGTCCGTTCAGAACACGGCTGCGTTTATGGCCACGAGCTCGCGTTAGCAAAATCCCTGGTCAACAGCGTTGTAAAAGCCGTGACCCGTTCGTGACCCAAAAGCAAGAATTTTCTCTTCCGAAAATTAATACATAAACGTATCGATTTAGAAATTGCGGGTGGTTTGCGGGTTGGGCTCGAAACGGGCGAGACGTTTGCGCAGCTAGTGATACAAAACTGTATCAATCCTTATTCTTGCTGTTTTGTGAGGCAATTTGCCTTTGTCGCAGGTGAGAACAATGGTCTCAACCTGCAAGCCATCTGCAAAACAGGGCGTATCTGTGGGTCATTCCTCTAGGTCACGCTCATGCATTTTCGTATCTGAGCACATGCCTGCAGACATAAAAACACCCCTTGAGCAGGTAATTCTCAAGGGGTGCCATAGGTCACGAATTGATACGTTTCTGTATCAGCTATTACTCCCACTCGATGGTGGCGGGCGGTTTGGAGGTGATGTCGTAGGCCACGCGGTTCACGCCGTCGACCTCGGCCACGATGCGGCTAGAGATGCGCGCGAGCACGTCGTAGGGCAGGCGGGCCCAGTCGGCGGTCATGGCGTCGCTGCTCTCGACGGCGCGCAAGATCACGGGCCGCTGGTAGGTGCGCTCGTCGCCCATCACGCCCACGCTGCGCACGTCGGGCAGCACGGCGAAGTACTGCCACACGGGGCGCGCCACGGCGGGCTGCCCCGCGCACTCGCGCGCGACCTCGCCGTCGCGTGCGCCGCACTCCGCGAACAGCCCCTCGTTGTAGGCGTCCAACTCCTCGCGCACGATGGCGTCGGCGTCCTTCAAGATCTCCAGCTTCTCAGGTGTCACCGCGCCGATGATGCGTATGGCCAGGCCGGGCCCGGGAAACGGCTGCCTGTGCACGATGTGGTCGGGCAGCCCCAGCGCCGTGCCCAGCGCGCGCACCTCGTCTTTGAAGAAGCGGTCCAGCGGCTCGATCAGGTCGAAGTGCACGCCCTTTGGGAAGGGAATGAGGTTGTGGTGGCTTTTGATGGTGCTCGCCTTGCCGCCCGTCTTGCGCGCGCCGGACTCGATGATGTCCGGATAGATCGTGCCCTGCGCCAGAAACTCGACGCCGTCCAGCTCCTGCGCGACGGCGAAGAACTCCTCCCAAAACTGCGTGCCGATGATCTTTCGCTTTGCCTCGGGATCTGTCACGCCGTCGAGCAGCTTGGCATAGCGCTCTTCGGCATGCACATGGATGAAGTCCACGTCGAATTGCCCCGTGAAGACCTCCTCCACCTCCTCCGGCTCGTTTTTGCGCAGCATGCCGTGGTTCACGAACACGCACGTCAGCTGCGAGCCGATGGCCTTCGCGCACAACGCCGCCACGACAGAGGAGTCCACGCCGCCGGACAGCCCCAAGATGACGCGCCCGCCGCCCACCTTCTCGCGTATGGCGGCGACGGAGTCCTCGATGATGGAGTCCATGGTCCAATCGGCCTTCAAGCCCGCGATGGTGAACAGGAAGTTCTCGAGCATCTGCCGGCCGCACTCGGTGTGGCGCACCTCGGGGTGGAATTGCGTTGTGTAGATCTTGCGCGCGGGGCACTCCATGGCCGCGACGGGGCAGGCAGGCGTCGAGGCCGTGACGGTGAATCCGGCGGGCACCTCGGCGACGGCGTCGCGGTGGCTCATCCACACGGTCTGCGACGCAGGCGTGCCCGCGAAAAGCGCCCCTCCCCCGCCTTCGAGCTGCAGCTGCGCCGGGCCGTACTCGCCCCTGTCGGTGTGCCCGACCCGACCGCCCAGCTCCGCAGCCACGGTCTGGTGCCCGTAGCAAAATCCCAGGACGGGCACGCCCAACTCCAGCACGCCAGGGTCTATCTTGGGCGCGTCGTCGGCGTAGACGCTGGCCGGCCCTCCCGACAAGATAATGGCGCCTGGCTGCTTTTCCGCGATCTCGGCCGCCGGCGCGTCGCATGCCACGATCTCGGAGTAGACCCCCAGATCGCGCACGCGCCTTGCGATGAGCTGGCCGTATTGCGCGCCGAAATCCAGCACGAGCACCTTGTTGCCGCCTGCCATGTCCGCCATCGTCGTCATCCTCTCGTCGCCTGTCCTCTTCGCGACCCTCTTCGCACGCGTCCTCGCCCTCGCGCGCGCGCACCCCCTACACGTTGAACTTGAAGTGCATCACGTCGCCGTCGCACACCACGTAGTCCTTGCCCTCCTGGCGCAACCGCCCCTTCTCGCGGCAGCCCGCCTCGCCGCCAAAGGCGACGAAATCGTCAAACGAGCAGGTCTCGGCCTTGATAAAGCCGCGCTCGAAATCCGTGTGGATCGTGCCCGCCGCCTGCGGGGCCTTGCAGCCCACGGGGATCGTCCAGGCCTTCACCTCCATCTCGCCTGCGGTGAAAAAGCTCTGCAGCCCCAGCAGCGCGTAGGCCGCCTTCGCCAGGCGCGCAAGCCCGCTTTCCTCCAGCCCCAGCGCCTCCAGGTACTCGGCCTTCTCGTCGTCTGCCAGCTCGGCAAGCTCGGCTTCCACCTTCGCGCATATGGGCAAGGGCCGCACGCCGTCGATTGCGTCGAGCTCGGCGGCCACCGCGTCCTCGTCCACGTTGGCCAAATACATGACCGGCTTCATCGTGAGCAGATGGAGGTCGTAGAGCAGCTCCGCTATGCGCGCGCCCTCCTCGCCCGCATCAGGCCCGAAGCACATCGTGCGCGCCGGCCGACCCTGGTCGAGCCATTCTTGCGCGCGCGAGGCCGCCTCGAACTTCGGCATGGCCGCCTTGTCGCGCCTGGCCTCCTTTTCCAGACGCGGCAGCGCGTGCTCGAGCGTCTGCAGGTCGGCCAGGACAAGCTCCGTGCGTATCGTGTCGATGTCGCTTTGCGGGTCGGTGCTGCTCTCGTGGCGTATCACGTCCGGGTCGCTGAAATAGCGCACGACCTCGCAGATCGCGTCCGTCTCGCGGATGTTGGCCAGAAACTGGTTGCCCAGCCCCTCGCCCTTGCTCGCGCCCTTCACCAGCCCGGCGATGTCGACGAACTCGACGGTCGCCGGCACGATGCGCCCCGGGTGCACGATGCCGGCCAGCGCCTGGAGGCGCGCGTCGGGCACGGGCACGATGCCCACGTTGGGGTCGATGGTGGCAAAGGGGTAGTTCGCCGCCAGACCCGTCTGGTCGGTGAGCGCCGTGAACAGCGTCGATTTGCCCACGTTGGGAAGCCCCACTATGCCGATGGAAAGTGCCATGTCCTACTCGTTTCCCTTCGTTTGTCCTGCCGCGGCGGCTGCCGCGCCCGGCGTGGCGGGCGCATGCGCCACACCCGCGTTTTGGCCTTGCGCCGCCGCCCCATTATCCTGCCATGCCGCCGCATGCGCGGCGGCTGCTTCACCGGCCGCGCCGCCCGCTTCACCGTCGCCGGCTGCCTCACCGCCTTCACCGGCTTCACCGTTTTCACCATCCGCGCCCACGAAGCGCTCGGGCGCGACGGGGTGAAACTCCTCGCCTTCCTTTGGCGGCGTCGCGTTTTGCGCGCTGCCCTCCTCCATCACCTGCTCGGCCTCGCCGCTTTTCAGGCTGCGCCGCCCGCCCGTGATGTTGATGCACACGGCGCCGATCAAAAACGGCACCCAGAAAATGAGCCCGCGGTAGACGATGGCGATGGCCGCCGCCTGCGCGCTCGCCGCCCCGTAGCCGCCCAGTATCAAGGCCAGCAGCACCTCGACCGCGCCGATGGTCTGCGGGATGAAGGTGGCGATGATGAAGCCCGCCACATATCCTGCCACAAGATAGGGTATGTAGGTGAATCCGAAGGCAAAGCCCACGCACACGAAGCACATGCAGTCGAAGGCATGCAGCAAGACCATGCGCCCGAGGCTGACGAGCAGCACGCGCGGCTTTTCGGCCGCGATGAACGCCGCCTCGTGAAACGAGCCCGCCATGCCGTCTGCCCAGGGCTTGGTCGGCGCCTTCTTGAAGAGCCTGCGCGCGCGGTTGACCATGCGCTCCACCCAGCAAAAGAGGCGCCGCTCCGTCTCGGGGCGCTTGTAGCCCAAGACGAGGACGAAGCCGAAGACGACGACGAACATGAACACGGCCGCGCCGCCGCCCGCCAGATACCATGTCATCTGCCCGGTGGCCGCGAGGATGGCAAAGCCCACGAGCATGACGACGGCAAAGCCGCCGAAAAAGCCGATCTTTTCCAAGAAGACGATGGTCACC
Organism: Oscillibacter sp. MSJ-31; assembly: GCA_963621315.1. Lineage (GTDB taxonomy): Bacteria > Actinomycetota > Coriobacteriia > Coriobacteriales > QAMH01 > CAVAWX01. The sequence continues at coordinate 5,105 of CAVFDV010000066.1, read as the reverse complement.
GACTTGCCCATGTTCAGGCCCTGGCGATGCGACCAGGCCGCGATCAGCACGCTGCCCGCCGTGCCGGCCGTGGGCGCCATGTCGTTGGCGAAGGTGACGGAAAAGACGAGCGGCACTATATGGAAGTAGGGCACCTCCTCGTCCACGCAGCGAAACAGCTCCTTGTAGGCGAAGGCGTGCCCGAGATAGCGCCCGAAGAGGCATATGCAGGCCAGCACGAAGGGCACGACGGCCACCTGCTGGATGGTCTGGACGAAGTTGCCGAGGTCGTCGTGCTTGACTATGACGGCCACCGCCACGACCACGAGCACGATCAGGGGCAGAAACTTGCTCCAGTTGCGCTTCTTTTCCGGCGCGTCGTGTTCGCTATGGGAGGTCTCCCGGTCCATGAGATGCTGCCCGCGCGGCGCTAATTCCCCGCCGCCGCGCCGGCGCTGTCCGTCGAGGCGTTGCCGGATGCCGAGGCGCCGCCCGCCGCCGCGCCGGCCGCGCTTGCCGTGTCCGCCGTCTGCGCGCCCGCATCCGAGGCCGTGCCCGCGCCCGCATCCGCGCTGCCCGACACGCCCGCGTTCAGGCGCGCCGCCTCCACAGACGCCGCCGAGACAGAGCCGGTGCTCTTGGCGCTGTCCGCCGTCACGGCCGCCGCGCCGGACTCGCCCACCTGCGCGTCCACGAGCACCGCGCCATCTCCCAAGCCGGAGCTGTAGGCGTTCAGGCCCGCGAGCATCTCCGCGCCCGCGTCGCCTGAAAGCGGCGTGGGGCGGTAGTCGTTGTAGCCTTGCGAGGAGCTGACCGAGCAGGGCACGACGTCCATCTGCCGCAAGGTCGCGTCGTCTACCACCAGCTCGCCGTTTTCCACGGTGAAGGTCTGCCGGAAGATCATGGTGTCGTATTCGCCCGGGTTCCTGTTGCCGCCGAAGCAGAAGTTGCCGAGCGAGTAGCAGATATAGCGGTCCTTGTACTTCTCGATGCCCTGGACCACGTGCGGGTGCGTGCCCAGCACGAGGTCGCAGCCGGCGTCGATGGCCGCGTGCGCGAGCGCCGTCTGGTCGCCCGTGGCCTCGTGGTCGCCCTCGACGCCCCAATGCGCCGCCGCGACGAGGATATGGCAGCCGGCGTCGTCGAGCGCCGCCACGTCGCGGGCCATCTGCTCCTCGGTGGCCTCGGTATCCCCCGACAGCGCGTTCAGCCCGAGCAAGCCCACCTTGATGCCGCCCACGTCGTAGACCGCCGTGCGGTCGTAGCCGAAGTTCTTCACGCCGACGGCGTCGAGCGCCGCGATCGTGTCCGTGTAGCTTTGCTCGCCGTAGTCGTAGCTGTGGTTGTTCGCGAGGTTCACGGCCTCGACGCTGCCGTCCACGAGCGCCTGCGCATACGAGGCGTCGCCTTTAAAGGCAAAGGTCTTGTCCTCGCGCGCGCCCGACTCGGTCAAGGTGCCCTCGAAGTTGCCGATGGTCAGCTGGTCGGCGGCCAGGTAGGGCGCGACGCCTTCGAGGAAGTAGGACGCGCCGTTTTCCTCGAAGGCCGCGTTAAACGACGTGGACCTGTCGAAGTTCGCGTCCGTGCCGAAGGTCAAGTCGCCGACCGCCGAGACCTTCACCGTGCCGGACGGCCCGGATGCCGCCTCCTCGGCCGGCTCTTGGGTGGAGGCCTGCTGCTGCGCGGCCTCCTCGGCCGCCTTTTCCTCGGCGGCGCGCTGGCCTGCGGCGCCCACGGCGCGCACGATGAAGAAGGCGGCGACGATTGCGACGACGACGAGCACGGCGACGACGTAGGGCCAGCGCCTGCGGGGCGGCTTGCCGTATATCATCGTGCCGCGCGACGGCGATCCGTAGATGCCGCGCGCGTCGCCGCCGTAGAGGCGAAACCCGGTCTTGCCGGGCGTTTGGGGCCGTTTTCTAGCGGGCATATGACCCTCCATCGAGTAGAGCCGGTGAAAGGGGGCGTGCACGCGCCCGCGCGCATGCCCCCGCGCAAGAGCTTACGCCTCGTCGCCCCCGTGGCGGCGGCGGGGCTTGCGGCTATCGCGCTCGCGGCGCTGGCTGCGGCCCGGGCGCATGTCGCGCCCGCCGTCGGAGGCGTGGCGCTCCCCGTCGCGGCGCCCGCCCTCGCGGCGGCGCCCATCGCGGCCGGCGCCTTCAGGCGCGTCGGGTTTGTCGAGGCGGTCGAGGCTGATCTTGCCCGTCTTGGGGTCGACCTCGATCACCTGCACTTTCACCGTATCTCCCTCGGAGAGCACGTCTTCGACCGTGTTCACCCGCCCGTTTGCCACGCGCGAGATGTGCAGCAGGCCGTCTTTGGCCGGCGTGAGCTTCACGAAGGCGCCGAAAGACTGGATGTTCACGACCGTGCCCTCGAACTCCTCGCCCACCTCGGGCTCTTTCACGATCAGCTCGATGCGGCGTCTGGCCTCCTCGCCGCCCGTGTCGGTCGAGGCGATGAAGACCGTGCCGTCTTCCTCGATGTCGATGTGCGCGCCCGTCTCGTCTTGCAGGCCGCGGATGACCTTGCCGCCCGAGCCGATCACGTCGCGGATCTTGTCCTGCGGCACGTGCATGGTGATGATGCGCGGCGCGAACTCGGACAGCTCCTCGCGCGGCGCCGAGATTTCGGCCAGCATGGCGTCGAGGATATGCGCACGTCCGCGCTTGGCCTGCGCCAGGGCCTCGGCCAGGATGTCGGTGGTCAGGCCCTTGGCCTTGTTGTCCATCTGCAGGGCCGTGATGCCCTCGGTCGTGCCCGTGACCTTGAAGTCCATGTCGCCCAAGAAGTCCTCGAGGCCCTGGATGTCGGTGAGGACGACGTGCTTGTCGCCTTCCTTGATCAGGCCCATGGCCACACCCGAGACGGGGCGCTTGATGGGCACGCCGGCGTCCATCAAGGCCAGCGTCGAGCCGCAGGTCGAGGCCATCGACGACGAGCCGTTGGACTCCATGACCTCGGAGACGACGCGGATGGAGTAGGGGAAGCTCTCCTCGTCGGGCAGCATCGGCTCGAGCGCGCGGCTGGCCAGGGCGCCGTGCCCCAGCTCGCGGCGCTTCGGGGCGCCCATGCGGCCGGTCTCGCCCGTGCAATAGGGCGGGAAGTTGTAGTGGTGGATATAGCGCTTGCCCTCGGCCGGGTCGATGGTGTCGAGGCGCTGCCACTCGCTGAGCATACCCAGCGTGCACACGGACAGGACCTGGGTCTGGCCGCGCTGGAAAAGCCCGGAGCCGTGCGCGCGGGGCAGGTAGTGCGGTTTGATGAACAGGGGGCGGATCTCGTCGTTCACACGCCCGTCCACGCGCTCGCCCGTCTCGATGATCATCGTGCGCATGGCGCGCTTCTCAAGCGCCTTGCACGCCGCCGCGATCTCGCGGGCGTAAAGCTTTTGGTCTTCCTCGGAAAAGCCGGCCTTTATCTCGGCCTTCAAGGCCTCGACCTTGGCGATGCGGCTTTGCTTGTCGGCATCGGCGATGGCCGCGTACATCTCGTCGTAGTGCGCGTCCACGCGCTCGAGGACCTCCGGCACGGGCGCGTCGAGCTCGTAGGCAAACGGCGTGACGTCCACCGCGTCGATGAACTTCTGCTGCTCGTCGCAAAACTCGCCTATGACCTTCTGCGCGAACTCGAGCGCGTCGACCATGTCCTCCTCGGACACCTCGTCGGCGCCGGCCTCGACCATGGAGATGTAGTCTTTCGTGCCCGCGACCGTCAGGTTCAGGTCCGAGTGCTCGTCTTCTTCGAAGGTCGGGTTCACGATGTAGTCGCCCGTCTCGGCGTCGCGCCCGATGCGCACGCCGGCCACCGGGCCGTCGAAGGGGGCGCCGCCTGCCAGCAGCGCCGCGGACGCGCCCATGATGCAGGGCACGTCGGGCTGGTTCACCTGGTCGCAGCTGAGCGTCGTGATGACGATCTGGACGTCGTTGCGAAAACCGTCGGGAAAGCCCGGGCGTATGGGGCGGTCCGTCAGGCGCGCCGTGAGCGTGCCCTTCTCCGAGGGCCTGGCTTCGCGCTTCAGATAGCCGCCGGGGATGCGCCCGACCGCGTACATCTTCTCGATGAAGTCCACCGTCAAAGGGAAGAAGTCCAGGTCGCGCTTTTCCTTGGAGATGGTCGCCGCGGCGAGCAAGATGGTGTCGCCTTGCCGCACCACGACGGCGCCGGTGGCCTGCTTGGCCAGCTCGCCGGTCTCGAAGGAGTAGTGCTTGCCGTACAGGTCGAACTCGTGCGTTACTTTCGTCATATCCTTTTTCCTCTGCTACCGCCGCACGGCCCCGTGCCGTGCGGCTCTTCCTATTGCCGCCCCTCCCCCGCCCGGGCGCCGTGCGCGTGAGATGCACGCCGCGCCCCTGGGGGAAAGCCGGCCCCACGGGCACCGTGCCCGTGGTAGCAAAGAAGCGGCCCTCGCCTGCGAGGGCCGCTTCTGTTCGCTCGTGCTAGACGTTGTCGCGGATGCCGAGCTTTTTGATCAGCTCGCGGTAGGCCAAGATGTCGCGGTCCTTGATGTAGGTGAGGAGGCGGCGGCGCTTGCCGACGAGCTTGAGCAGGCCGCGGCGCGTGTGGTGGTCCTTCGGGTGCGTCTTCACGTGCTCGGTGAGGTGCCGGATGCGCTCGGTGAGCAGCGCCACCTGCACGTCCGCAGACCCGGAGTCCTTGGCGTCCTTGCCGTACTCGGCGATGATCTCGGCCTTGCGTTCTTGCGTGATTGCCATGAGTGGAAACCACCTTTCTTCTTCGTGCGGCACGCGCCTTGGGTGCAGGCGCGCCGCAGCCATCGGATACGCCCAAAGCCGAGCCGCAATCGAAAAGGCGAAGCGGTCGCACGGCCAAGCCATGGGTACAAACACAGTGCGCAATGGTACTCGAAGGCGCCTGCGCGCGCAAGACGAGCTGGTGAAAGCACACGCCGCGTGCACAGCGTGCACGGCGCGTGCGGCGGTTTGCGCAGCGCGCACGCGGCGCGTGCGGCGGCGCAGAAAAGCGAGATGGCGCCTCGCGTGCGGCGGCGCGCGTGCCCGGCGCGCCTGCAGGAAAGCGCCCGCGCGCGACATGCCGCAAAGATACGGAAAAGGGCGCTGCGGGCCGCATATGCGGCCCGCAGCGCCCCCCCTTCACCCGCGGCG
>CAVFDV010000065.1:0-10488 GCA_963621315.1 Oscillibacter sp. MSJ-31 | reverse complement strand
CCCGATGGCCTTGCCGAGCTTCGGCAGGTTTTTCGGCCCGAAGATGAGCAGGACGATGATGAGTACGATGATGATGAGTTCCGTAGGACCCATGCCGAAGATTCTCATACGTGCCTCCCGTGTTCTTATTAGATAGCGTCGGGTATATTAGCACGAGTCCAAGGTCATGCCACGTCGTGCACCGCAAACACAGAAAACGGCTCGGCAACTTCTTGGACACGCCGGCGCAACGGGACGGCGCGCGAAAAAGCCGCAGGCGCGCAGCCGCGAAGTCGCACGGCGCGGGGGAAGGACAGCGTGTCGGGGAAGGCGACGCACCGAGGCGGCGCGGGGAACGCGGGCCGCACACCCCGGGGAAAGGGCGGCGCGCGAAAAAGGGGCGCCCGAAAAGGCGCCCCCTCACATTCGACGATGGTCGGGATGACTGGATTTGAACCAGCGACCTCTCACTCCCGAAGCGAGCGCTCTACCAAGCTGAGCCACATCCCGTCACAATGCGAAACGGGATTCTAACACAACGCGCGCGCGGCGGCACGGGTATAATTCACGCGTTGAAGACAACTCGGCCGCACGCACCGCACGCGGCGTGCGCGGCCACAGAGGGGCGGGGGCGCAAAATGGGCATGCTCGACGCGGTCGATCTGGACGCGAAAATCTCGAAGGAAGACTACAAGCCGCGCAAAGACGAGCTGGTCGCGCGCCTGACGGCCCTGCAGCAGCAGGCGCACGACGCCGAGTTGCCCGCCATCGTGGTCTTCGAGGGCTGGGACGCCGCAGGCAAGGGCAGCCGCATCTCGGATTTGGTCGCCAACCTCGACCCGCGCCTGTTTCTCGTGCACGTCACGGGGCAGCCGGTGGGCTACGAGGAGCGCCTGCCCTTCATGCAGCGCTTCTGGGAAAAGGTCGGCCCGCACGGCACGATGAGCATCTTCGACCAGTCGTGGTACCGCCGCGCCGCGCATATCCTGGCCGAGACCGACGGCACCAAGAAAAAGAAGCGCCGCGCCAGGGAGTTCGGCCAGTCGCTCGACCATCTGGGCGAGGCCTACGGCGACGACAACACGAGCGAGATCGAGGCGCTGGCCTCGTCCATCGTCAGCTTCGAGAAGCAGTTCTCCGACGACGGCTACGTCATCGTGAAGTTCTTCTTGCACATCTCCGAGGCCGAGCAAAAGCGCCGCCTCGACAAGCTGGATGCCAACCCCGCGACGGCATGGCGCGTGAGCAAGCAAGACCGCCGCCACAACCGCCACTACAAGCAGATCTACAAGGCGGCCGACGCGCTGCTGGGAAAGACGAGCTACGAGTTCTCGCCCTGGCACGTCGTCTCGGGAAGCGACTCGCGCCTGGCCAACCTGCAGATCATGGAGACGCTGGCAGACGCGCTCGAAGAGGGCATCGCGAGAAAAACCGCGCACACGGCGGCGGCCAAGGCCGAAGGCGAGGCGCGCGCCAAGCTCGAGCCTGCGGCCCAGATCGGCGACGCGGGCGACGCCGTCTCCAGCTTCCCGTTGGTCAAGGTGCCCGCGCTCGCGGACGTGTCCCACGATCTGACCCTCGACGCCGACGCCTACCACGCGCAGCTGAAGGCCGAGCAGAAGAAGCTCGCGCGCTACGGCCAGCTCCTGCACGAGGAGCGGATCCCCATGCTCGTGGCCTTGGAGGGCTGGGACGCGGCGGGCAAGGGCGGCGCCATCAAGCGCATCGCGCGCGCGCTCGACGCCCGCGGCTACCGCGTCGTGCCGTCCAGCTCGCCCACCTGGGCCGAAAAGCACCGCCCCTTCCTATGGCGCTACTGGACGAACCTGCCGCGCACCGGGCACGCCGCCATCTACGACCGCACCTGGTACGGGCGCGTGCTCGTCGAGCGCGTCGAGGGCTTTGCCACGCAGGCCGAATGGCAGCGCGCCTACGACGAGATAAACGAGTTCGAGTGGGAGCTCGAGCAATGGGGCGCGATATTGGTGAAGTTTTGGGTGGACGTGAGCAGCGAGGAACAGCTTGCCCGCTTCAAGGCGCGTCAGGAAGACCCGGCCAAGCAATACAAGATCACCGACGAGGACTGGCGCAACCGCGAGAAAAGCGATCTGTACCGCGTGTGCATCGACGACATGCTGCGCCTGACCTCGACGGAGTACGCGCCCTGGCAGATCGTCGAATCCGACTGCAAATACTACGCGCGCGTGAAGGCGCTCAAGGCGGTGAACGCGGCGATCGAGAAGCGCCTCGGAGCGTAAAGGCGCCGCCCGCGCGGGCGGGCGGGGTCGTACGAACAGGGAGGGGCCGCACGCAGCGCGTGCGGCCCCTCCCTGTTTTGCGGCGCGCGTCGGATTGCGCCGAGCCGTTCTCACCAGACCAGCGGACGCCGAGCCGCGCCAAGCCGGCGCGCGCCGCGCCGCCCGCGCGCCTAGCCGTTCGCGCTGGCCGTGTCGCGCGCCTGCCGCTCCTCGGCCAGCGCGAGCTGCGCCTTCACCGCCTCGTGGCCCGTGCCGCCCTGCGTCGTGCGGCGGCGCACCACCTCGTCGATGTCGACGGCGCCCGTCGCGTCCGGGCCGAACAGCGCATCGGCGGCCGCCAGCTCTGCCGCCGAAAGCTCCTGCAGGGTCTTGCCCGCCTTCTCGCATTCCAGCACGAGCCGCCCCACGACGGCATGCGCCTCGCGAAACGGCATCCCGCGCCCCACGAGGTAGTCGGCCAGGTCCGTGGCCGCCATGAAGCCGCCGTGCGCGCCTTCGCGCATCGCATCCGCGTTCACCCGCATCGTGCGCAGCATCCCGGACATGACGGCCAGCGAGCACGCGAGCGTGTCCACCGCGTCGAACGCGCCCTCCTTGTCCTCCTGCATGTCCTTGTTGTAGGCCAGCGGCAGCCCCTTCATCGTGGTCAGCAGCTGCACGAGGTCGCCGAACACGCGCCCGGTCTTGCCGCGGATCAGCTCGGCGAAGTCGGGGTTTTTCTTCTGCGGCATGATCGAGCTGCCCGTCGAGTACGCGTCGGAAAGCGTGATGAAGCGGAACTCGTCACTGGACCAATAGACCAGCTCCTCGCACAAGCGCGACAGGTGCATCATCGCGACGGAGGCCGCGTAGTCGAGGTCGAGCAGGAAATCGCGGTCGGAGACGGCGTCCATGCTATTGGGCGCGACGGCGGAAAAGCCCAGCTCGTCGGCCACCATCTGCCGGTCCAGCGGATAGGTCGTGCCCGCAAGCGCCGCCGAGCCCAGGGGCAGCACGTCGGCGGCCTCGAAGGCATGGCGCAGGCGGGTGAAATCGCGCGCGAACATCCAATAGTAGGCGAGCATGTGGTGGGTGAAGAGCACGGGCTGCGCCTTTTGCATGTGCGTGTAGCCCGGCATGACGACGCCGAAGTTGTCGCGGGCGACGTCGAGCAGGGCGGCGCGCAGGTCGAGCACCTGGTACATGAGGCCGGCGGCGAGCTTCTTGGCATGGTGACGTGTGTCGGTGGCCACCTGGTCGTTGCGGCTGCGGCCCGTGTGCAGGCGGCCGCCCGCCGCGCCGATCTGCCCGGTCAGCCGGCGCTCGATGGCCATGTGTATGTCCTCGTCGGCGATGTCGAACTCGAACTCGTCGTCCTCGATCTGGGCGGCGATATCGTCGAGCCCGGCCTCGATGGCGTCCACGTCTTCAGCCGAGATGACGCCGCAGGCGCCGAGCATGCGCGCGTGCGCCTTCGAGCCGGCTATGTCGCTTTCCCACATCGCGCGGTCCACGGGCAGCGAGGCGCCGAAGGCCTGGGTGAAGTCGGTCGGCGCGTCCTCGAAGCGCCCGCCCCACAGCGCGTCGTTCTCGTGCCCGTTTCCGTGCACACCTTCATGCTCGTTCTCGTGGTCGTGCGCGCGTTCGGCGTCGGTCATGGTCGCCACCGCCCCTTTCACCCTGCTTGTCTCGTTGAAGATCGCCGCCCATTATGACACGGGGCAAGAAAAGAGCCGAGGCGCGCGACGGTTGCACGGCCTCGGCCCTCTCATTTTTCCGGTTTCGGCCCCGCATGCCGCGCGGAGCGGCGAAGGCGGCCTTTCCCTAAAGACCCGCCCCCGCGCGCGGCGAAGGCGCCCCTTACCCAAGGGCCCGCCCCCCGCAAGCGCGCAACGGGCAGCGGCGCGCAGCAAACAGCGGCGCGCTAGAGCTGCGTGGGGTTGCCCTCCTTTTTGATGCTCGTGCCCAGCCACACGCAAACGGCGGGGAGGATCAGGCCGATGACGGCGCTGATGATGTTGGAGCTGGCGTCCGTGCTCGCAGACGAGGCGGTGACGACGGCGAAAACCGTGAGCACGAAGGTGATGATGGCGACGACCAGGCCGATGATGGCGAACACGTTGAACGCGCCGACCTTCGAGGCGTCGTTTGCGCCGCGCACGCCGAGTATGCCGATGATGAGGTCGATCAGGCAGCCGATGCTCATGAAGCCGAGGATCGCCGCGCCCAGGCTGCCCGCGAAAAGCGCGTCGCCCGCGCTGACGCCGCCCGACATGGCCGAATACGAGGCGAGCACGCCAATCCCCGCGCCGATGCCGGCAAGCACAAGCAGGCCGAGCGCCCCGAAGACGATGAAGATGATGGAGATGACGAGCAGGGCCTTTTGCTTTCCCGTACGCTGTCCCTTTGCCATGCGCATGTCCTTTCCGTACCGCAGGCGATGCCTCTTCGGCGCGCCCTTCCCGAATAGATGCATACGATATTACATGCTTGCGCTACACTTTCGGGCGGTAAAACAGGCGAATCGAGCGCGTGGAGGTAATATGGCCGCCGAAGGCACGGAGAAAAGGGAAGCGCCCGACGGGGCGGCAGCCAGGGCGGCAGACGGCGCGGCCAGCGGCGCGCCGCAGCCGGGCACAGCCGGCGACGCAGCCGGAGACGCGCCCGGCAACGCGGCCGGCTCCATTCCACCCACGCGCGAAGACGGCAGCCCCTGGCCTGTGGTGAACGGCAAGAAGCCGGGCGACCCCTACTACGGCGTCGAGCTCGAGCAGATGGAGTGGGCCGCGCGCAGGCAGCGCCGCTACTCGTTCGTCCTCGCGATCCAGATCGCGTTTCTAGTGGCCGTCGTCGGCATCATCATCTACTACATCGCGACGGCATAGCGCGCGTCGCGCGCCCAAGCCGGCCGCGCCGCACGTCCGATTCCCCTTCACCGAGAAAGGCCCCACCCGTGTCCGACACAACTCCTGCCCCCGCCCCCGAAAACACGTCTGCGCCCGGCAAGGGCAGCGCCGCACCCGGCGCATCCACGTCTGGCGCGCCCGGCGGCCCCGCGTCCGACGGCGCCCCCACCGCAGGCCGCGACTCCTTCCGCTCCAAGCGCGGCTTCATCATCGCCTGCATAGGCTCGGCGGTCGGCATGGGCAACATCTGGCTCTTTCCCACGCGCGTGTCCGCCTACGGCGGCGCCACCTTCATCATCCCCTACCTCATATTCGTCGTGCTGATCGCCGCGACCGGCGTGATCGAGGAGATGGCCTTCGGGCGCGCGATGCGCTCCGGCCCCATCGACGCCTTCGGCAAGGCCACGGCCTCGCGCGGCAAGGGCAAAAAGCTCGGCAACGCGTTCGGCCTCGTCCCCGTGCTCAGCTCGCTTGCCATGGCCATCGGGTACTCCGTCGTCGTGGGTTGGATCTTCAAGTACTGCTTCGACGCGCTGACCGGCGGGCTTGCGCCGCTGTCGGGCGCGGAGGCCTTCGGCGGGCAGTTCAACGAGGTCGCGGGCGGCAACGCGCTGTGGCAGGTCGTCGGCATCGTGGCCACCGTCGCCATCCTCGTGTGCGGCGTGGGCGCGGGCATTGAAAAGGCCAACAAGGTGATGATGCCGCTCTTCTTCCTGCTCTTCGCCGGGCTGGCCGTCTACGTCTTCTGCCTGCCCGGCTCCGGCGCGGGCTACGAGTACATCTTCTTGCTCGACCCGGCCGGGCTTGCCGACCCGCTCGTGTGGGTCTTCGCGCTGGGGCAGGCGTTTTTCAGCCTCTCGATCGCGGGCAACGGCACCCTCATCTACGGCTCCTATCTGGGGGAACGCGAGGACATCCCCAACAGCGCGAAGTACGTGGCCGTCTTCGACACGCTCGCCGCCGTGCTCGCCTCGCTCGTCATCATCCCGGCCATGGCCACGGCAGGCCAGCAGCTCTCCCAGGGCGGCCCGGGGCTGCTCTTCATCTACCTGCCCAACCTCTTCTCGCAGATGCCGGGCGGCGCCGTGTTCCAGGCGGTGTTCTTCATCGCGGTGCTCTTCGGCGGCGTCACCTCGCTGATCAACCTCTACGAGGCGCCCATCGCCACCCTGCAGGAGCTGCTCGGGCTTTCGCGGCGGGCGGCCTGCCTTGCGATCGGCGCCGTCGGCCTGCTGGCCAGCCTGCTCATCGCCGGCATCGTGAGCGACTGGATGGACTTCTTCTCGGTCTATTTGTGCCCCATCGGCGCGTGCCTGGCCGCCGTCATGTTCTACTGGGTGATGAAAAAGGACTGGGTGCTCGCGCAGGTGAACAAGGGGCGCGCAAAGCCGCTTGGCCCGTGGTTTTTCCCGCTTGGAAAATACGTGCTCCCCGCCGCCGTCGTGGCCGTGCTCGTGCTGGGTACCATATTGGGCGGTATCGGCTGAGGCTGCGCGCGCAGGGATGCACCGCGGGGATGCGCCGGGATGCACCGCGCGCCGTACAACCGCACCCGCACGCCCACGCTCGCGCACCCGCGCATGGCCGAAGACCCGACTCGAAGGGAAGCATATGCAAAACGGCGACTTCATCGTCATACTCGCGATTCTCGTCTATTTCATCGTGATCTTGATCATCGGGCTGTCCTACGCGAAGCGCTCGAACACGTCGTCTTCGGAGTATTTCCTAGGCGGGCGCAAGGTGGGTCCGTGGTTCACCGCGCTGTCCGCCGAGGCCTCCGACATGTCGGGCTACCTGCTCATGGGGCTGCCGGGGCTGGCCTACTTCACGGGCGCGGCCGAGGTGGGCTGGACGGCCATAGGGCTGGCGCTCGGCACCTACCTGAACTGGCTGCTCGTGGCAAAGCGCCTGCGCCGCTACTCCGAGCGCGCGGGCGACGCCATCACGCTGCCGGGCTTCTACTCCAACCGCTTCCACGACGAGAAGAACACGATCGGCACGATCGCCGCCGTCATCATCCTCGTCTTCTTCTGCGTCTACACGGGCAGCTGCTTTGTCACCTGCGGCAAGCTCTTCCACACGCTGTTCGGGATCGACTACGCGCTGATGATGGTCTTCGGCGCGATCATCGTCTTCCTCTACACGATGGTGGGCGGCTACCTGTCCGTCGTGGCGACCGACTTCGTGCAAGGCTGCCTCATGTTCTTCGCGCTGGCCGTGGTCGTCGTCGGCTCGATCGTCATGGCGGGCGGGCTGGACAACACCGTCGCCTTCCTCCAGGACATCCCGGGCTACCTGTCCATGGTGCAGACGGCCAACCCGACGCTGGGCGCGGACGGCTCGCAGCTCGCGGATGGCAGCGCACCCCTGTTCGGCGTGCCCGCCGAGTACGGCATACTCTCCATCGTCTCGACTTTGTCGTGGGGGCTGGGCTATTTCGGCATGCCGCAGGTGCTCGTGCGCTTCATGGGCATACGCAGCGACGAGCAGGTGAAGATGTCGCGGCGCATCGCCATCGTGTGGGTCGTCGTCTCGATGTTTTGCGCGGTCATGATCGGCATCATCGGGCGCTACCTCATGCCGACGCAGCTGGCCACGCAATCTGCCGCCGAGAACATCTTCATCGTGCTGGCCCAAGACATGCTGCCCGCGTTTTTGTGCGGCATCGTCGTCTCGGGGATTTTGGCCGCCTCGATGTCGTCGGCGTCGGCCTACCTGCTGATCACCGGCTCGTCGGTGGCCGAGAACATCTTCCACGGCATCTTTAAAAAGGACGCGACCGACAACCAGATCCTCGTGGTCAGCCGCATCACGCTCGCGGCCGTGCTGCTGCTGGGGATATGGATCGCCTGGGACGAGAACTCCGTCATCTTCACCGTCGTCTCGTATGCGTGGGCGGGGCTGGGCGCGTCGTTCGGCCCGCTCACGCTGTTCAGCCTCTACTGGCGGCGCACGACGAAATCCGGGGCCATCGCCGGCATGCTCACGGGCGCCGTCGTCGTGCTCGTGTGGCACAACTTGGTGAAGCCGCTTGGCGGCGTGTTCGGCATCTACGAGCTGCTGCCGGCGTTTCTGTGCGGCTGCATCGCCATCGTCGTCGTCTCGCTGGCCAGCCGCGAGCCGGATGCGAGCGTCTACGAGGAGTTCGACCACTACATGGACGAGGATGCGGTGCAGGAGGCGCGCGACCTCGAGGAAGTGCTTGAGGAGGGCGCGGCGCTGGCCGACGACCCCGTGGAGTACGCGGCGAAGGCGTCGTGAACGCTGCGGGCGACACGGGCGGTGAAGGAGCCGGCGGCGCGGACACACGGACGATGAAAAGGAGCCGGCGGTGAAAGCGCGGGCGCGCGTTGAACGGTGCAGGCTGAGGCGGGCCGATTGAAAGGGCGCGGAGGCGCGGCCGGGGGCGCGAGCTGCAAACGCAACAGAGGCGCAGCGCGAAGGTCATGCGTCGATTTATTCGCCGCAATCGCCCGATTTATAGTAGACTTACGCCTTGCGCCTTGTGCGCGGGCGTTTGCCACGCACGCGCGAGGCGAAGAAGCTCGGAGCGTGGTGGGTGTGGCCTAGTTGGTTAGGGCGCCAGATTGTGGCTCTGGAGGTCGGGGGTTCAAATCCCCTCACCCACCCCAAATTCCAGCTTCACGCGGCGGGAAAACGTGTACAATACACTCTCGCGTCTCGATGGGCCGTTAGCTCAGCTGGCAGAGCAGGGGACTCTTAATCCCAAGGTCCAGGGTTCGAACCCCTGACGGCCCACCATCATCCACCTACAACATTCAAACCAAGAGGACATCCCGTCTAGCAGCGTCTTGCCCGGGGTTCGAACCCGCGAGGGCGCATCCGTCCAGCAGCATGCTAGACTCATCGCGGTGGGCGTCCGTGCACCGCCCTTCTTGGTGGTGCGTGGGGCGCCCATCACCGCAGGGAATTTCAACCGCAGGCCAATCCCCCGCCCATCTCGCAACCACCGTCACGGCCCCAATGTCGCGAGCGGGGCGACGATGACGCCGTCTTCGCGCCGATATGCCGCCGCCGACCCCGTAAGCACTAGGAGAAAGGCGGGGGCGCCCTCGCGGGAACAATCGATTCGCGCCGCGAGCCTCTTCAAGTGGGCGGCCGCTTCATCAACCGCTTTCATCCCAAGCTTCACTTCGACCAACGCCCATCTCCCGTCGTCGAGCACGAGCACCGCATCGGCTTCAAGCCCGGTCTTGTCGCGGTAATGACACACGCGGCCGCCAAGCGCATCGACATACACGCGCAGGTCGTGCACGCACAACGATTCAAAGAGCAGCCCGAATGTCTCGAAATCCGCCAACAGCCCGGCCGGGGTCGCGGAAAGCATCGCCGCCGCCAGAGAAGGGTCGCAAAAATGGCGCGTCGGGCTTGTCCGCACAGCCGTTTTCGAGCGCAGGCGCGGCGCCCAGGCATCGAGGTCGTCGAGGACGCACGCGCGGTTCAAGGCATCGACATATTCCGAAACGGTATCGCGCGAAGGCGGCTCGTCTTGCATATCCGCGGCAATGGTGGCAAGCGCCGCCTCGCTTGCCGTGTTTCTCGCGTAAGAACGCAAGATGGAGCGCATCCAGGTGCGGTTGCGCCGCACGCCATCCATCTCTTCTATATCGGCATCCAACAGCTCTGCGATATAGTCGCGCGCCATGGCAAGGGCCGTCTCGCGGTTTTTCTCCATCACAGCCTCCGGCCAACCACCCCGGCAGACGGCGAAGGCGATTTGCTCGATGTCGAAGCCGGAAAGCGCCGTGACGTCGTCCTTTCCCTCGAACAAGGCGGCAAGCGAAACCTCCCCCGTCGACTCCCCGGCCTCGAACAACGACATGGTGCGCATGGTCAGGCGGGCTATCCTGCCAACACCCGAATGGGCCGGGCGCTCGTGCTCGCGGGGCAGCGCGGAACCCGTCAAGATGAAGCGCCCCCTGCCATGCCCCCGGTCTATGGCGTAGCGAACCGCGTCCCACAGCTGCGGCGCCATCTGCCATTCGTCAAGCAACCTCGGTTCAGCCCCCTCCAGCAGCGCGGAGGGTTTAAGCTCGGCCAGCCGCAAGTAGTCCGGGCCGCTGTCGGGGTCTTGAAGATAGACGGCGCTTGCGGCGACTTGCTCTGCGGTTGCCGTCTTCCCACACCATTTCGGCCCTTTGATCTGCACGGCACCTGCGGCCTGCATTTTGCGGGCGAGGAGCGCGTCGGACACGCGCGGCATGTAGGCGCGGTCTGTAGGGCCTGCAGGTTCAGCAGACATGGGGAACCTTCTCTCTGTTTTCCGTTTTCCGCTGGGAATTGTAGCAAATTCCGCAAGTTGGACCGTTTCAGTTCCGCAAGTTGGACCGTTTCAGTTCCGCAAG
>CAVFDV010000064.1:0-10539 GCA_963621315.1 Oscillibacter sp. MSJ-31 | reverse complement strand
CCCATAAGCCGCTCCTTTCTCTCGAAGGGAGCTGCCCGGCCGGATAGCGAAGCATCCAGAGTCTCGATTCTAGGGCATCTGGGGCGCTCGTGCGCACGGGTTTGGCGACGCGGCTTTTCTGCTCGGATGGAGCCGGTCTTTTCTGGTTGAACCAAGGCGGCTTTTACTGAACCCCTCCGTTGCCCAAGGGGCTGCACGCGCCGCGCGCCGTTGGTGTCGGCCGTCCCGGCTGTCGGCTGGGTACCGGTTGCCGGCCGGGCAGCCGTTGCCGCCATGGCACCCGGCCGCCGGAGAGGTCCTGTGCTACCATCGACGGCGAGAGCACGAGCACGTCGGGAGCTGCCCGCAACGCGCGAGACGCACGCGCGGCGGCTGAGAGGCGAGGAAATCGCGACCGAGAAAAGACCGGCCCGGTAATGCGGGCTGCGCACACGCTGCACCTTCGCGCGCGCCTTTTCGCAAGGCGCCCGCGCACCGCAAAGCGCCGGGCCTTTTTTCACCGCGCGTCTTCTTCACCCCGCCTCCCGGCGCGACCTTCGCGAAACGGCGCGGGAGAGGAGCGCATATGGCACGAACGCAGATGGAGGCGGCGCGCGCGGGCGAGGCGACGCCGCAGATGGAGCGCGTGGCGCGACGCGAGGGGCGCGCGCTCGACTGGATCGTGGCCGAGGTAGCGGCCGGCCGCGTCGCGATACCGGCAAACCCGGCGCATGCGGCCCTCGACGCGCAAGGCGTGGGCGGCGGCCTTTCCACGAAGGTGAACGTGAACCTCGGCGTGAGCGGCGACATGCACGACTACGACGCCGAGATGGCCAAGGTGGACATGGCGCTTTCCCTGGGCGCCGACGCCATCATGGACCTGTCGAACTGCGGCAAGACCTCGAAGTTCCGCCGCGACCTGATCGCCAAATCGCCCGCCATGGTGGGCACGGTGCCCATGTACGACGCCATCGGCTACCTGGACAAGGAGTTGGCAAGCTGCACCGCCGACGACTTCTTGCGCGTGGTGCGCGCGCATGCCGAAGACGGCGTGGATTTCGTCACCATCCACGCGGGACTGAACCGCCGCACGGTCGAGGCCTTCACCCGCGCGGGCCGCAGGATGAACATCGTCAGCCGCGGGGGCAGCCTGCTCTTCGCGTGGATGCAGCTCACGGGCAACGAGAACCCCTTCTTCGAGCGCTACGACGAGCTGCTGGAGATCTTGCACGACCACGACGTGACCATCAGCCTGGGCGACGCGTGCCGTCCGGGCTGCATCGACGACGCGACGGACGCGGCGCAGGTGGCCGAGCTCGTGGAGCTGGGAAACCTCACGCGGCGCGCGTGGGACGCGGGCGTGCAGGTGATGGTCGAAGGGCCGGGGCACATGGCCCTAAACGAGGTCGCGGCCAACATGGAGCTGGAAAAGCGCCTCTGCCACGGCGCGCCCTTCTACGTGCTCGGCCCGCTCGTCACCGACATCGCGCCCGGCTACGACCACATCACGAGCGCCATCGGCGGGGCCGTCGCCGCGATGTCCGGCGCCGATTTCCTCTGCTACGTCACGCCGGCCGAGCACTTGCGCCTGCCCGATGAAGACGACGTGCGCGAGGGGCTGGTCGCGGCAAAGATCGCGGCGCATGCGGCCGACATCGCCAAGGGGGTGCCGGGCGCGCGGGCGCGCGACGACGCGATGGCCGACGCGCGGCGCGCCTTCGATTGGGAGCGGCAGTTCGAGCTTGCCCTCGACGGGGGGCGTGCGCGGGAGCGCTTCGAGAGCGCGCCGAGGGCCGAGGAGGAGAGCTGCACCATGTGCGGCAAGATGTGCGCGGTGCGCACGGTGAACAAGGTGCTCGCCGAAAAAGGAGAGGAGCTGGGGCTATGAGCCTGGTAGACGAGATTGTCGCGGCGGCGGCGCAGGTGCGCGCGCGCACGCCGCTCGTGCACAACATCACGAACTACGTCACGGTCAACGACGTGGCAAACGCCGAGCTTGCCTGCGGCGCGTCGGCGCTCATGGCAGACGCCGCCGAGGAGGTGCGCGACATGGTGGCGCTGGCCTCGGCGGTCAACGTCAACATGGGCACCTTGAACGCGCGCACCGTCGAGAGCATGCACTTGGCGGCCCGCGCGGCGGCCGAGACGGGCACGCCGCTTGTCTTCGACCCGGTGGGCGCGGGCGCGAGCGCTTTTCGCAACGAGACGGCGCGCGCCTTTCTGGCCGGCGCGCACCCGGCGTGCATACGCGGCAACCTGAGTGAAATCGCCTTCGTGGCAGGCCTTGCGGCGACGACGCGCGGGGTCGATGCCGGCGAGGTCGAGGGCGCGGCAGCCCCCGAGGAGGTGGCGGCGGGCGTGGCGCGCTCGCACGGCTGCATATGCGCGATCACGGGCGCGACAGACGTGGTCTCGGACGGGGAGCGCACGATTTTCATCGAAAACGGCGACGCGGCCATGGGAAAGGTCACGGGCACGGGCTGCATGTGCGACGGGCTGATCGCGGCGTTTTTAGGCGCGGTGGCTGCGGGCGAGGCAGGCGGTGCGGCGGGTGAAGGTGAAGGCGCCGGCACGCGCGCGGCGCTCGTGGCCTGCGCGGCGGCCATATGCAGCATGGGGCTGGCAGGCGAGCTGGCGCGCCGCGACCTCGAGGGCATGGGCGCGCTCGTCGGCACGGGCAGCCTGCACATCGGCATCGTCGACCGGCTGAGCCTGCTGTCCGAGGCCGACTATCGCCGTTTCGCGCGTGTCGGGGAGCGCTGAGGCGCGATGGGGCGTTGCAGCGGCGCGCCGGCGGTCAACCAGGCGGCTCCCGATACGCCGGGTTCCGGTGAGGTTTCCGGCGCGGCGGTTTCCAATCCGGCAGCTCCCGACGAGGCTTCTAGCGCGGTACTTCCTGGTGCGGCGGCCTCCGGCGCCCGAAAGCCGCAGCCCGACTACACGCTCTACCTCGTCACGGACCGCGACCTGATGGCCGCCCCCGACATAGAGGCGCTCGTGGACGGGGCATGCGAAGGCGGCGCCACCTGCGTGCAATTGCGCGAGAAGCACGCGGGCCGCGAGGAGTTCACCGCCCTCGCGCGCCGGGTGAAGCGCATCACGGACGCGCATGGCGTGCCCCTGATCGTAAACGACGCGGCCGAGGTGGCCGCTGTCGTGGGCGCGGCGGGCGTGCACGTGGGCCAAGACGACATGCCCGTCGCGGACGCGCGCGCCATCGTGGGTCCGGACGCCGTCGTGGGCGTGTCGGCCTCGACGCTTGAAGAGGCCCGGCGCGCGCAAGGGGCCGGGGCCGACTACCTGGGCATCGGCGCGATGCGCTTCACCCCGACCAAGCCGGATGCGCATGTGACGGGCGCAGACGAGCTGCGCCGGATACTTGCGGCGGTGCAGATCCCCTGCGTCGTGATCGGCGGGGTGAACGAGGAGACGATTCCCGCATATGCCGGCCTTCCCCTCGCGGGCTTTGCCGTCGTCTCGGCCATCGTGTCCGACCCCGACCCGCGCGCCGCCGCCCGCCGCCTGCGCCGCGCCATCGCCGCCTTCCCATCCTGACACCCCGCCCCCCGGCCTTCTCCCGGCGCGCCACTCCGCCTTGCCCTTGAAACGTGCGCGCAATGCAGGTGTTCGAGTTGTTCAAGATGCGGGGATTTTCCACATAGGGGGCGCGTCCTGTGCATATGCGCGCCCTTTTTGCTAATATTCGAGTTTGTATATACGCAAGTGACGGGTTTTTCGAGGAATAAAGGAGCTTTGGCATGGACGACGGGGGAATCGAGGAGCTGCTTGACGAGCTCGCCGATCGCATCGAGAACTCGAAGCCTGTCTTGGGCAACAGCCAGAAGCGCCAAGTCGAGATAGGCCCCATCTTCGAGATACTCGACGAGATCCGCGACATCTTTCCCGACGAGCTGCGCCAGGCGCGCATCATCGTGCGCGACAGGCAGGGGATGATAGAGACGGCCGAGTCCGACGCGAACCGCATCCTGGAGGACGCGGAGCGCCAGGCCGAGCAGATCGCCAGCGACCAGGAGGTCGTGCGCATCGCCAACCAAAAGGCCCAGGAGATCGTCGACGACGCCATGGCGCGCGAGCGCGAGATGCGCGTGGGCGCCGAGGACTATGCCGACCAGATCTTCGCGAACCTCGAGACCAACCTCGACAACCTGCTCAAAAACGTCACGCGCCTGCGCACGCGCCTGAACAACGGCGGACGCGACTAGCGCGCGGCCCTTAAGGCCGCCACGCAAGCCCGCAGCACAAGGCGCACCCTTTCACCATGAAGGAATTCACCGTCTCCACACGGCCCGAGCTTGCCGCCACGGGCGCCTCGCGCGTCCTGGCCGGCATCCTGCCCGAGGAGGGCTACACCTTCGGCGACATGGAGCTTTCCACGCCGGCGGGCATCGCCTACGACCTCGTCCTCTCCAACACCGGCGAGGCCTTCACCCTGACGGGCACCATCGCCGCGCACGCCGAGACGCAATGCGCGCGCTGCCTGGAGCGGGCCGTCCTCGACGTGAAAGGGGAGGTCTCGGGCTACTACCTTGCCGATGCGCAGGCCGACGCCGAAGGCCTCGAGGCAGACGAGTTTGCCTACGTGGCAGACGACGGCACCATCGACATCGCGCCCGCCCTGCTCGCGGGCCTGTGCTTCGCCACCCCGTTCATCGTCTTGTGCAAAGACGACTGCAAGGGGCTGTGCCCGCGCTGCGGCGCCAACCTCAACGACGACCCGGGCCATGCGCACGACGACGGGCCCGACCCCGGCAACCCCTTCGCCGTGCTGAAAAATCTCAAACTCTCGTAGCGGATGCCGCCCGCGCGTAGTAGAATGCGAATTTGCTGTGCGCAATAGGGCGCCCGGCGGACAACGACACATGCAAGGGGAGCCGCCCCGCTAGTGGCCGCGTCGCAGCGGTTGCGGGAGCAGGCGATGAATCCTTGCAGAGGACCAACGAAAGCGAGAGGTACACTATGGCAACGACTGTCTCCATCAAGACCCTGCTCGACGCGGGCGTCCACTTCGGGCACCAGACCCGTCGCTGGAACCCGAAGATGAAGCCCTATATCTGGGGCTCGCGCAACGGCATCCACATCATCGACCTGAAGAAGAGCCTCTACGCCATCGACGACGCGTACACCTTCCTGTCCAACGTCGCCGCGCGCGGCGGCCAGGTGCTGTTCGTGGGCACGAAAAAGCAGGCGAGCGGGCCTTTGAAGGAAGCTGCCGAGCGCGCCGGCCAGCCCTACGTGAACTACCGCTGGATGGGCGGCATGCTCACCAACTTCCAGACCATCAAGGGCCGCGTGCAGCGCATGGCCGAGATCGAGAGCATGAAGGAATCCGGCCTGATCGAGTCCTACAATAAAAAGGAGCAGGCCGGCCTGAACAAGGAGCTGGACAAGCTCCAGGCGGCCCTCGGCGGCATCCGCGACATGCACGGCCTGCCGGCGGCGGTCTTCGTGGTGGACACGAACCACGAGATCAACGCCGTGCGCGAGGCGCGCCGCCTGCACATCCCGATCGTCGGCCTGATCGACACGAACTGCGATCCGGACGAGGTCGACTACGGCATCCCCGCCAACGACGACGCCATCCGCTCCGTGCGCATGCTGTGCGACGTGGTGGCCGACGCGGTGCTGGCCGGCGGCCAGGCGTCTGTCACGGCCGAGGAGATGGCCGGCGAGGCGGATGCGGAAAAGCCCGCCGAGAAGGAGGCCGCGCCCGCGCAGGCCGCAGCTGAGGCACCGGCGGCCGAGAAGGCCGAGGCGCCGGCCGAGGCGAGCGCGGAGACGCCTGCGGCGAGCGCGCCTGCGGCAGGAGAAGAGAAGGCGGCCGCAGAGGCGGCGCCTGTGGCAAACGACGAGAAGAAGGACGAGTAGACATGGCGGCTATCACTGCACAAATGGTAAAGGAGCTTCGCGAGGCGACCGACGCGGGCATGATGGAGTGCAAGAAGGCGCTCGTGGAGGCCGACGGCGACTTCGATGCCGCAGTCGACGTGCTGCGCACGCGCGGCCTGGCGGCGGCGGCCAAGAAGGCCGGGCGCGCCACCAACGAGGGACGTGTCGTCGCGGCGGTCTGCAAGGACGGCGCCAAGAAGGGCTCTGTGTGCCAGGTGAACTGCGAGACGGACTTCGTCGCGCTCACCGACAAGTTCGGCGAGTACGCCGAGAAGTTCACCCGCGCGGTCACGCACAACGACCCGGCCGACGTGGACGCGCTGCTCGCGAGCGACTACCAGGGCGAGAAGGTCCAGGACATCCTGACCGACGCTATCCACACCATCGGCGAGAACATTGTCATCTCCGGCTTCAAGCGTCTCGAGGTCTCCGGCACCGGCGCGGTCGTTCCCTACATCCACATGAACGGAAAGATCGGCGTGCTCGTGGCCTTCGAGTTCGGCAACGAGGCCACCGGCGCCGACGAGCGCTTCCTGGCCATGGGCAAGGACGTGGCCATGCAGGTGGCCGCCACCAACCCCGTGTCGCTCGACGCCGACAGCGTGCCCGCCGACGTGCGTGACCACGAGATGAGCATCTACAAGGCGCAGGCCGCGGAGTCCGGCAAGCCGGAAAACATCCAGGAGAAGATCGCCACGGGCCGCATGAGCAAGTTCTACAAGGAGAACTGCCTCGTGGAGCAGGACTTCGTGAAGGATTCCGACAAGACGGTCGCCGAGTACGTCGCCGGCGTCGCCAAAGAGCTCGGCGACACGGTGAAGGTGGTCGACTTCGCCCGCATCGCCTTGGGCGACTAGCGCAGCGCGGGCGCGTGCCGACGTGCACGCGCGCCCGACGAGACGAACGTGGAAGCGCCGCGGCCTCGCGCACATGCCTGGCCTGCGGCGCTTTTCTTTACCAGGCGACATCCCGGCCGCAGGCGCGAGGGCGGCGCGGGCAACGAGGTACGGCAGGAGAAAACGCATGGACACGACAACGACCGAGACGCGCGTGCGCTTCGCGCCCTCGCCCACGGGCAAGCTGCACATTGGCGGCGCCCGCACGGCCATCTACAACTGGGCGTTCGCGCGCGCGACGGGCGGCAAGTTCATCTTGCGCATCGAGGACACCGACCCGAAGCGCTCGACGGCGGAAAACATCGACCTGATCTTGCGCTCGATGCGCTGGCTGGGCCTGGACTGGGACGAAGGCCCGGAGGTGGGCGGCGAATCCGGCCCGTATCTGCAGACGGCGCGCGCGGCCACGTACGCGGCGGCCCTCGCGCAGCTGAAAGAGGCGGGCAGGGCATACCCGTGCTTTTGCACGCCCGAGGAGCTGGCGGCGCGGCGCGAGGCCGTGCAAAAGGGCGCCGACCCCGCGCCCGACCCGTGCCGTGCCCTTTCCGCCGACGAGGCCGCCTCGCGCGTGGCGGCAGGCGAGGCGCACACCTGGCGGCTGAAGGTGCCCGAAGGACGCGGCACGATCGTGGTGCACGACGTGGTCCACGGGGACAGCTCCTTTGACGCGGCGCTGCAAGACGACATGATCTTGGCGCGCGCCGACGGCAGCCCCACCTACAACTTCGCCGTGGTGTGCGACGACGTGAACATGCGCATGACCCACATTATCCGCGGCGACGACCACCTGTCCAACACGCCGCGCCAGGTGCTCGTCTACGAGGCGCTGGGCTACCCCGTGCCCACTTTCGCGCATATCCCGATGATCTGCGGGCCGGACGGCAAGAAGCTCTCGAAGCGCCACGGCGCGGCGTCCGTCGAGGAGTACCGCGACATGGGCTATCTGCCCGACGCGCTCTTCAACTATCTCGCGCTGCTCGGCTGGGCGCCCGACGGCGAGACGACGGTCTTTTCCCGCGACGAGATGGCCCGGCTCTTCACCCTGGAGCATGTGGGCAAAAACCCCAGCTCGCTGGATTACGACAAGCTGCAGTGGATGAACAACCGCTATGTGCAGGGCATGGGCGCCGAGGCGTTTTCGCAGGCCGTGGCCCCCTATCTCGTGGACGCGGGCGTGGCCGCCGACGATGCCGAGGCCGCCGGGATGCGGCCCGTGGTCGAAGCCGCCTACCCGCTCGTGGCAGAGCGCGTGAAGCTTTTGACGGAGGCGCCCGCCATGCTGGCCTACCTGCTGCGCGACGAGCTCGACCTCGACGGGAAAAGCGTGGAGAAGGTGCTGCAGAAGGAGGGCGCGGGCGCGAGGGCGGTGCTTGTCGCGGGCGCGGAGGCCTTGCGGGGCGTGGACAGCGCCGGTGCCTGGGACAGCGCGCACATCGAGGAGGCGCTGCGCGCGTTGCCCGAGGCTTTGGGCGTGAAGGCGCGGCTCGTGTTCCAGCCCTTGCGCGTGGCCGTCACGGGCAACATGGTCAGCCCGCCGCTTTTCGAGTCGATAGAGCTGTTGGGCGCGCAACGCTCGCTGGAGCGCATCGCCGCCGCCGAAAAGCTCGCCTGCGACTGAGGGCGGGGGCTGCCGCAGGTGGCGCGGCCTGCGCCGCTTGCAGGTGAAGGCGCGCGCCCGCGCTTGCGGCGGCGATGTTCAAAACCCCCTCGGGTGCGCTGCGCGCGGGCGCACTGCCTGCGCGCCCCCTATGCGTGCGGCCGCACCCACAGGGGGCTTTACAGTATCTTCACAAGTTGCTGTTAGGGTGAATCCTCGCATTTTCGAATGCCCATGCCTGTCGTGCGCCGTGAACGCGCGCGGCACCGCGCCGGGTGCGGCAAGGCGGCCGGACGGGCAGGCGGGCATTTTCGTTTAGAGGAACGAAACGACACGACGGGACGCTATGGCACGCAACAAACGTAGGGCCTCATCGCATGCGGACGGGCGCGAACGCTCTTCTTCAGCCTATTCCGATGCGCAAGACCACATGGACTCCCGCTATTCGGGCGAGCGCTACCACGCGCAGGCTCCCGATTCCCCGCGGGGGTACTCTTCCCGCGCACGAAACGACGCGTCTCCAGATGGCGGCTACCGCGACATGGCGGCTGCGAGGGGCTATTCGCGCAGCTCGGGCGACACGCCCGCCGAGGGCTACGGGCGCTACGGGCGCGGTGTGCACGCGGCGCGTTCCTCGCGCGCAGGCTCGTATGCGGGCTCTGCGGACGCGGCCGGTTCTGCCGGCGCGTATTCCTCCGCGCCGGCAGACGGCGAATACGGCGGCTATGCAGCAGGCGGCGCATACGCCGACCGCACATATACCGACCACACGTACGCCGGCGCGTCTTCCGCGAGCGTCGGCGACTACAGCCGCGACGCCGCGCGCTACAGCTCGCATGCGCACGCAGCCGGTGCGGCCGCGGCTGCTTCCCCCTACGCCGAGCAGGCGCTTTCCCGCCGCCGCGCCTCCAAGAGAAAGCGCATCCTCGCAGGGGTCGCCATCTCGCTCGTGGTGCTGCTCGCCGGCCTGGGCACCGCCGCGGCGCTGTGGTACAACAGCGTCCTCGACACCTTGCACGGCGACAACCAGATCACCAACACGGAGCAAGTCGTCAGCACGACCGAGCCGTACTACGTCTTGCTCCTCGGCGGCGACTCGCGCGACGACACCGACGAGGACAACCGCACGGACAGCATCATGGTCGCGCGCGTGGACGAGCAAAACAAGCAGGTGAGCATTCTCTCGGTGCCCCGCGATACGCGCGTCTACATCGACGGCCACGGCTATTGCAAGATAAACTCCGCCATCGAGTACGGCGGCTACAACCGCGTCGTCGAGTGCGTGAACAGCATCCTCGGCATCAAGATCAACTACTACGCCTTCATCTACTTCGACGGCTTTTGCGACCTCGTGGAGACGCTGGGCGGCGTGACCGTCGCGGTGCCCGAGGGGACCTACTACGAGGACGTGTGGGTGCCCGCAGGAGACGCGGTCGAGATCGACGGCGAGGAGGCGCTCGTCCTCGCGCGCTGCCGCCATGGCTACCCGCCCGACACCGGCGCCTATGCCATGGGCGATTTCCAGCGCACCTTAAACCAGCGCAACCTGATCAAGGCCATCGCGAAGAAGGTGCTCGAGCAAGACATCTCGCGCATGCCGTCGCTGATCGAGAGCCTGGCCAAGTGCATCGAGACGAACATGGACGCCTCGAAGATCGTCTCGCTTGCGCAAAACATGAAGGGCATGGACACCGACGAGATAGACGCCGCGCAGCTCGGCATCGCGGGCGCCACCATCAAAGGCGAGTGGTTCGGCATCATCTACAAAGACGTCTACGAGGTGATGAAGTCGAACTTCACCACGGGCAAGGAGCTTTTGGACGGGCTGGCCAACTACAACATCGAGCAAAACGACTCGGATTGCGGGAGCAAGTACACGGACGGGCCGCTTTTCTCCTACACGTCCTACACGGAGCTCTACGGCGACCCGACGGGCAAGGGCACGCCCAGCTCCGCCAGCACGCGCACCCAGTCGCTCTCGTCCTCGTCGTCGGGCAGCTCCGGCGCTTCCGGTAGCTCGGCCTCCGGCTCGTCTAGCTCGTCTAGCTCGTCGAGTTCTTCCGGCTCGACGCGCAGCTCCTCGTCGAGCTACGACGACGATGACGACGAATAGGGGATGCGCCGCCCTTTTACCCATGCGCCGATGGCGATGGTGAATGG
>CAVFDV010000063.1:8850-10792 GCA_963621315.1 Oscillibacter sp. MSJ-31 | reverse complement strand
CGCTGCCGAAGCTGGACTGGTCGATGGTGACGGTGTCCGCCAGCGCCGCGTTCGACGTCGTCAAAAACGCGATGCCCGTGGAGACGACGAGAAGGGCCGTCGCAAGCAATGCCCTCGGTGTCTTGTCGTGCCTCAAGTGAATTCCCCCTTGCGGATGCGCCCTGTGGGCGAAAAGCCGGCAAAATCAAACCTTGCGATTTTACCATCTCGCCAAGTGCCGGGGCGAGTGGAAAAGGGCTTAGAAGGCCTCAATCGTAGGTGTAGAAGCCCTGCCCTGCCGCCTGGCCGAGCTTGCCTGCGTCGATCATCTCCTTCAGGCGCGCGGCCATGACCTTGTAGTTGTAGGGCAGCATCATCTTCTTCAACAGGCCGCTGAACAGCCCCGGCACCTTTTGGTATTGCAAGACGATGTTGTAGGCCGTGTTCAAGCCCACCGTATCGATGATCTGGAACGGCCCTTTCGGCGCGCCCGTGCCGCGCGTCCAAGCGATGTCGATGCTCTTCGGGTCCGACACGCCCGCCGCCCACAGGTCCAGCCCCGAGAGCAGGAAGGGCACGAGCATGGAGTTCAGCAGATAGCCGCTTTTCTCCTTCAACACGGGCAAGGCGACCATGCGGATCTCGTTGGCGAAGGCCACGACCTCGTCGAAGTAGCGCCCGTCCGTGGCCGGCTGCGCCATCACCTCTGCGGTGTTGTTCTTCCAGATGGAGTTCGCGAAGTGCAGCGCAAGATAGCGGTCCGGCCTGCCCGTGTGCCTGGCGAACTGCGAGGGCAGAAGCGTCGAGGAGTTGCTGACGAGCACGGTCTTTTCCGGGAGCAGCGGCGCGAGCTTGTCGTAAAACGCGGTCTTCGCCGCGGTGTCTTCGGCCATCGACTCGATCACGAGGTCGGCGTCGGCGACCGCCGCGGCCAGGTCCAGTTCGAGGGAAAGGCCGTCGTGTGCCGCCTGCGCCTTCTCGCGGCAGGCGGCCGGGTCGAATGCATCGGCGTCGGCGATGCCGGCGCACCATGCCCCCTCGCCGCTTTCCATGCCGGCGATGGCGTCCATGTAGGTGGAGAGCAGCTTGTCGAGCTTGGGCTGCGTGCGGCCTATGCTGCCCTCGCTGCGCAGCCATATGGTCGTGTCGAGGCCGCAATACGCGCATTGGAACGCGATCTGGCTGCCGAGCACGCCGCCGCCCGCGACGACCACTTTCTTGTATCCCATGGAAAGCTCCTTTCCCCGCCCGAGGTTTCGCATCTAGCTGTGTGAAACATACCACGCGGGCGCGAAGGGGACGGGGCAAGCAGGTGAAGGCGCCCGCAGACGGCACGGCGCGCGAGATGGCGCCGCGAAGGGCGCGGCGCGCGAGCGGGACATGGCGGCGCGGCGGCCTGCTCCGCTACGAAATGGCAGCGCGGCGTCGTGCAGCGCTGCGGCATGGCAAGACGGTGCTGCGAAACGGCGACGTGGCGCGCGGGATGGCGCCGCGACGGGCGCGGCGTGGAGCGCGGGGAAATGCAGGGTGAAAGGCGAAAGGGGCGCGGCGCGCCCCCGCGCGCCTACATCATGCCGATGACGGCGTTTACCTTGACGGCCTGGCCGGCGTCGAGCAATCCGCTGCGGCGCAGCTCGAAGGCGATGTTGCGCGCCTCGGCGGGCTTGCCCGCCTTCACATAGCATGCCATCTCGTCGAGCAGCACGCCCGTCCACGCGTCGCGCGTGGGGGCGACGCCGGCGGCCTGCGCGAACAAGCCGGCGGCCACGAGATGCACGCCGCGCTGCTGGAAGGACTCGGCGCGGGCTTTGAGGTCCGCGAAGTCGGGCTGCTCGAGGTCGATGCCCGCAGCCGCGCCGCCGCCAGCGCCGGCGGCGCCTGCGGCGATGTCGGGGAAGAACTCCACGCGGTTTTCCGCGCCGGGCGCCTGCGCACCGGCGCTCCATGCGGACGCGCTCGACGA
>CAVFDV010000063.1:0-8840 GCA_963621315.1 Oscillibacter sp. MSJ-31 | reverse complement strand
GCTTCGCGCGCAGGTCGTCTGCCGACTCTTGCACGCCTGCCCGAGACGAGGCGTTGCGGGCGGCGGCGCGCGCGGCGTCTTCGCGGGCGAGATTTGCCGCCGTGGCGCGGTAGACGTCGGCGGCGACGGACGACTCCGCCGCAAAACCGGGCGTCGCGGCCGCGGCGTTGCCCGCGCCCTGCGAGGCGAACACACCCGCAGGCGCCTGGGCTTGCGCCGCCGGGGCGGCCTGCACGGCGGGGATCTTTTGCGCGATCATGGAGCTGGCCGCCGGGACGGCGCTGCCGTAGGCCGCGAGCAAAGGCAGGGGCTGGGTGTCGCCCGCGCCGGGCGCAGACGGCATACCGGGCGCGCCGAAGGCGCCTGCGGCAGACGGGGCGGCGGCGGACTCGGCGGAAACGGCGGGAAGAGGAGACGTGGCCTGCGCGCCGAAACCGGCCGGTACCTGCGGGGATTGCTGCGCCTGCGCCTGCGGCCAGCCCTGCTGCGGCTGCAGGTCCTGCTGAACCTGCTGCGACCATTGCAGGGGCTGCTGCGCCTGCGCCAGGTCCGCGCCCGGAAAGGCCGAGGCCTGGGATTGCGTCTGGAATTGCGCAAACTCTTGCATCTGGGCCTGCTGCTGCGGCTGCACCTGCGCCTGAGCCGGCATGGCGGAAGCCGCGGCGCCCGTCGCGCCCGCGCCCACGGCATGCGAGAAGAAGACGTTGTCGGCAGCCTGCACGTTTTGCACGGAGGCGGCGGGAACGCTCAGCGATTGGAAGGCGCCCGTGGAGGCAGGCGATGCCGCAGCCCCAGCGGGGGCAAGC
The DNA here is from genome assembly GCA_963621315.1 of Oscillibacter sp. MSJ-31. GTDB lineage: Bacteria > Actinomycetota > Coriobacteriia > Coriobacteriales > QAMH01 > CAVAWX01. The sequence continues at coordinate 8,034 of CAVFDV010000063.1, read as the reverse complement.
GAAGAGGCCATGTCGGGCGCGCCGGCTGCCGCACCGCCGGCGAAGGGCTGGCCTGCCGCCATGCCGGCAGCCGCGAGCGCGGCGGCATCCGCAGAGGCTGCGGGCTGCCCGGGCGAGGCAATCTGGCCGGACAAAAACGCTTGGGAGGACATGTCGCCTGCAGCAGACGGGACGCCCGGCGCCGAGGCGCCGAAGGGCTGGACGCCGGCCACCTGGCCGCTGCCTGTCTGCGCACCCGGCACCTGCGTGGCGGAAGGGGCGCCGAAGGGCTGCGCGGGCGAGGCGCCAAGGCCAGACCCGAGCGCCGCGCCCGAAACCCCCGCCGCACCCGCCGCACCCGAAGCGCCCGGCACGTTGAAGAGCGCCTGGTCTTGCGCGTTGTTCAGGTTCGCCAGCTGCGCGCCCTGCGCCTGGTAGGCGCCCCACACGTCGTCTATCTTGTCGCCCTCGCGGCGGCGCTTTGCCACCTTCGACGCAATGAAATACGACAGAAACGGCAGCACGACGCATGCGCCCGCCACGTACGGCGCGACCACTTGCTGGCGTCCGAACGCCACGAGCAGCAAAAACGCGACGATGACCAGCGCGTTCACCACGAAGGCCACTATCACCGGCATCTGGCGCTCCTGCTTTCGGCTCATGACCATGCCGAAGACGAAGACGGCGATGGTGACGACGACTATGACGGCGACGCAGATGTTGAAGACCAGGGCAGACGACACGGTTTTCCTACCTCTTTCAAAACCAACAGGCAAAACACACGCATATGTGCGAGCGAGTATATCACGCAAGCCTTATGATGGTGAACGCGCATACAGCCTGAAGAGAGGACACTCCCATGCCCAGACGCGTCTTCGTGGAAAAACAACCCGGCTTCGACGCGAAAGCGTCCCAACTACGTGAACGCCTCCGCGCAGACCTCGGGCTTGCCTCGCTGCAAGACGTGCGCATCGTGAAGCGCTACGACGTCGAGGGGATCGATGAGGCAGATTTCGAGCGCTGCGTGCAAGGCGTCTTCTCCGAGCCGCAAAGCGACGTCGCGCATGAAGAGCTCGCGCCCCTTGCAGACGACGAGCACGTCGTGGCCATGGAGTACCTGCCCGGCCAGTTCGACCAGCGCGCGGACTCGTGCGCCGAGTGCATACAACTCGTCTGCGGCGGCACGCGCCCTACCGTGCGCACGGCCACCCTCTACCTGCTGAAAGGCGCCCTCTCCGACGCCGACGTGGCGAAGGTGCAACGCTACCTCGTCAACCCCGTCGAGGCGCGCCCGGCCGCGATGAAGCTGCCCGAGACCCTGGCCGAAGAGCACGCGCGCCCGGCCGACGTCGAGGTCTTGCACGGCTTCACCTGCATGGACGACGCCGCGCTGGCCGCCTTCGCCGAAGAGCGCGGCCTTGCCATGAGCTGCGACGACCTCGCCTGCGTGCGCGCGCATTTCGCCGAGAAGGGCCGCGAGCCCACCATCACCGAGCTGCGCGTGATCGACACCTACTGGTCCGACCACTGCCGGCACACCACCTTCAACACCGAGCTTTCCGAGGTCTCCTTTACCGACGCACGGGCGCGGGCGGCCTTCGCGCGCTACCTGGACTTGCGCGAAAAGCTCGGGCGGTCCGAGCGCCCCGTGACCCTCATGGACATGGGCACGATCGCGGCGCGCTGGCTGAAGGCGAGCGGGCGCCTCGACGACCTCGACGAATCCGACGAGGTGAACGCATGCACGGTGAAGGTCGCCGTCGACATGGACGGCCACGACGAAGACTGGCTGCTCTTCTTCAAAAACGAGACGCACAACCACCCCACCGAGATCGAGCCCTTCGGCGGGGCGGCCACCTGCATAGGCGGCTGCATACGCGACCCGCTGTCCGGGCGCGCGTGGGTCTACCAGGCCATGCGCGTGAGCGGCGCCGGCGACCCGCGCACGCCCTACGCTGAGACCTTGCCGGGCAAGCTGCCGCAGCGCAAGATCTGCGTCGAGGCGGCCGCCGGGTATTCCAGCTACGGCAACCAGATCGGGCTGGCGACCGGCCAGGTCCGCGAGGTCTACCACCCCGGCTACGTGGCCAAGCGCATGGAGGTCGGCGCGGTCGTGGGCGCGGCCCCGGCGGCTAACGTGGTCCGCGAGGCGCCGGCGCCGGGAGATGCGGTCGTGCTCGTGGGCGGGCGCACGGGACGCGATGGCATCGGCGGGGCCACCGGGTCGAGCAAGGCCCACGACGCGAGAAGCGTGGCCACCCTGGGCGCGGAGGTGCAGAAGGGCAACGCGCCTGCCGAGCGCAAGATATGCCGGCTTTTCCGCCGCGCGGAGGCGACGCGGCTGGTGAAGCGCTGCAACGATTTCGGGGCGGGCGGCGTGGCCGTGGCCGTGGGCGAGCTGGCAGACGGGCTCGACATCGACCTGGACGCGGTGCCGCGTAAATACGAGGGCCTCGACGGCACGGAGCTGGCCATATCGGAAAGCCAGGAGCGCATGGCCGTCGTCTTGGCGGCGTGCGACGTCGACGAGTTCATCGCCTACGCGCACGAGGAGAACCTCGAGGCGAACGTCATCGCGCGCGTGATTGCAAAGCCGCGCCTGCGCATGAGCTGGCGGGGCACGCAGGTCGTCGACATAGACCGCGCCTTCCTCGACACGAACGGGGCGCGGCGCGTGCAGGCGGCGCATGTAGGGCGTCCGCAAGGAGCGGGTGAAGGCGAAGGTGCGGGCGTTGAAGCGGGCGTCTGCGCGGCGGGCGGCGCGAAAGCCGGCGCGGGTGTCGGAGCAGGTTCGGCATGCGATGCGGGAGCCGGAGCAGGAGCGGACGCGACGCGCGACGGGGGAGCGGGACCTATCGAGGCGGGGACGCGCGCGTTGCTCTCCGACCCGAACGCGGCCTGCGCGAAAGGCCTCGTGGAGCGCTTCGACGCGAGCATCGGGACGGGCAGCGTGCTCGCCCCCCTCGGCGGCGTGCGCCAGCTCACCCCCGCGCAGGCCATGGTCGCCAAGCTGCCGGTTGCAGGCGGCAAGACGCACACGGCAAGCGCGATGGCCTGGGGCTTCGATGCGCGGATGATGGAAAACGACCCCTATCTCGGGGCCTATCTCTCCGTGCTCGAAAGCGTCGCCAAGCTCGTGGCCTCGGGCTTCTCGCGCACGCGCGCGCACCTGAGCTTCCAAGAGTACTTCGAGAAGCTGCGCGACGACCCCGCGCGCTGGGGCAAGCCCGTCGCCGCCTTGCTGGGGGCGCTCGACGCCCAGCTCGACCTCGGGGTGGCCGCCATCGGGGGCAAGGACTCGATGTCGGGCAGCTTCGAGGACCTGGACGTGCCGCCCACGCTCGTCTCGTTTGCCGTGGCGGCAGGCGATGCGCGCCATGTCGTCTCGCCCGAGCTGAAGGGCGCGGGGCATGCGCTTTTCCTCGTCGCGCCCGCCCGCGAGGCAGACGGGGTGAAGCCTGCGGCGGAGGGCATGCTGGGCGCGCTCGACGCCGTGGAGGCGCTGGCCGGCGCGGGAGATGTGCTCGCGTGCGCGGCCTGCGGCTTCGGCGGCATGGCCGAAAGCCTGTTCAAGATGTGCGTGGGCAACCGCATCGGCGTGCGCCTGGAGGCGGGCGCGTTGCGCGGTGGTGAAAACGGCAGCGCGGGCGGCGGCGCGGGCAATGCGGGCAATGCGGGCACCGCAGGCGCCACGGACGGCACGGGCGGCGCAGGCAATGCAGGCACCGCGGACACGTCCGCTTTCTTTTCCCCCGCATACGGCGCCTTCATCGTCGAGGTGGCCGACGGCGCCCGGATCACGCAGGCAGAGCTGCCCGCCGGCGTGGAGATGCGGCGCCTGGGCGAGACGACGCACGAGTACCGCTTGGTCGCAGGCAGCGAGGACATCGACCTTGCCACGCTTGAAGAGACGTGGACGGGCGTGCTCGAGGAGGTCTATCCCTGGCGCGGGGCAGGCGAGGGCGTCGAGGTGCTTTCCTTCACCGGGAAGCTCCCCCTGACCTGCCCGTCGAGCTTCGCGAAACCGCATGTCGTCATCCCCGTGTTTCCCGGCACGAATTGCGAGTTCGACAGCGCGGAGGCCTTCGAGGCAGCCGGCGCGACGACGCAGACCTTCATCGTGAACAACCTCTCCCCCGCCGCCGTGGAAGAAAGCAGCCGCGCGCTCGCGCAGGCCATCGGGCGCAGCCAGATCGTCATGCTGCCGGGCGGCTTTTCGGGCGGCGACGAGCCGGACGGCGCGGCCAAGCTCATCGCGAGCTTTTTCCGCAACCCGGACATGACCGAGGCCGTGCGCCGGCTGCTCTTCGACCGCGACGGCCTCATGCTGGGCATCTGCAACGGCTTTCAGGCGCTGGTGAAACTCGGGCTCGTGCCCTTCGGCGACATCGTCGCGCCCGAGGCGGGCGCGCCCACGCTTGCCTCCAACACGATCGGGCGGCACGCAAGCCGGCTCGTGCACACGCGCGTGGCCTCGACCCTGTCGCCGTGGCTGTCGCGCTGCGAGCCGGGCGAGGTCCACACGATGCCTGTAAGCCACGGCGAGGGGCGCTTCACCGCAAGCGACGGCATGCTCTCGCGCCTCGTGGAAAACGGGCAGGTGGCCACCCAATATTGCGACGCGGACGGGCGGCCCGGCATGGACCTGTCGGTAAACCCCAACGGCTCCGTGCTCGCCATCGAGGGCATCACGAGCCCCAACGGGCGCGTCTTCGGCAAGATGGGGCACACGGAGCGCAGCCGCGAGGGCCTCTACCTCAACATCGGCGGGCAGCGCCGCCAGCCGCTCTTCGAGGGTGGCGTGGACTACTTCGCCTAAAACGCGGAAAGCCCGTCCCGCGCCATCGCGGCGCAGAGCGGGCAGGCGCCCGCTGCACGGGCTTTTCAACACAGGGAAACACAGCCGCGACGATACGGCGGCGCGCCAACGCGGCGGCACACCGCGCTGCCGGCGTCGGCGGCGCGCGCGGCCGGGGGAGCCTGCGCGGCGCGAAGCGCGTGCTAGACGAACTTCACCGCCGTGCCGTAGGCCAAAAGCTCGGTCGAGCCCTGGGTGATGGTGCTCTCGGTGAAGCGCATCATCACGACGGCATCGGCGCCCATGGCCGCCGCCGCATCCTCCATGCGCTGCTCGGCGATGTTGCGCGCCTCGGTCACCATGTCGGTGTAGGACTTGATCTCGCCGCCGACGATGGTCTTCATACTGGCCATAATGTCGCGTCCGATGTGCTTGGAGTAGACGATGTTGCCGCGCACGAGGCCGAGCGCCTGGTAGGGATGGCCGGGGATGTTCTCGCTGGTCGTGACTATCATGAGCGGATCCTTCCTCTCGTCTGGGGCAACGCACGCGCACAAGGATAGCAAAGACGGCCCCATCTAGCGCAGCGCGTGGGCGAGCAAGGCCTCGCGCTCGTTTGCCAGCTCGCCGTCCACGACGGCCTGCAAACAGGAGCGCAGCGCCTGCCCCACCTGCGGCCCTTGCGGTACGCCGGCGTCCATGAGGTCGCGTCCGTCCACGGCCAAGTCCCCGATGCCGAAGACCTGCATACCGGCCAGCACCTCGGCGAAAAACGCGTCGTAGGCGTCCATGTTCGCGAGCGCGCCATCCACCTCGGCGGGGTTCAACGCGGAGATGTCGCAACGGTGGACGACAAGCAGCTCTCGCACCGTCTGCTCGCCGAAGCGCACGATCCAACGACGCAGCCCCTTCTTGGTCGTGGGCAGGTTCGCGTCGTGGTAGCGCACGAGCAATTCGACATGCGCGGCCTGGCGGCGCGGGATGCGCAAGGCGCGGGCCAGCTCGTGGAATATCCCGGCGCCGGCCTCGCGGTGCCCGTGGAAATGCCCGTATCCATCTTCACCCATGTGGAAAGTCGCGGGCTTGCCGATGTCGTGGAAGAGCAGGGCATAGCGCATGGCGGTTTGCGGCGGCGCGGCTTGCGCGGCACGCACCATGTGCTCCCACACCGTGTAGACATGGTGCGGGTTGCGCTGGTCGAAGCCTATGCAGGGCTGTATCTGCGGGATGAAGGCGGCGACAACGTCGGCGTATTCGAGCAGCACGCCCACGAGGAAATCCCCGCACACGAGGCGCCGAAACTCCATCTCGATGCGCTCGGGGGCCACTTGCGCGAGCAGCCCGCGGTCTGCGTGCAAGGCCGCCGCCGTCTCGTCCTCGATGGAAAAGCCGCGCACGGCCGCAAAGCGCAACGCCCGCAATATGCGCAACGCGTCTTCGGCGAAGCGCTCGCAGGGCCGCCCCACCGTGCGCAAGACGTTTGCCGTCAGGTCCTCGCGCCCGCCCGTCGTGTCCACGAGGCCGCGCGCGGGGCTGTAGGCCATCGCGTTCACGGTGAAGTCGCGCCGCAGCAAGTCGCCTTCCACGTCGTCGATGAAGCTGACGGCGTCCGGGTGCCGGCCGTCGCTGTAGGCGCCCTCCGCGCGAAAGGTCGTGACCTCGTAGGGCTCGTGCTCGACGATGGCAGACACCGTGCCATGCGCAAGGCCCGTCTCGACGCAGGGGATGCCGGCGCCTGCCAGGCAGGCCTCGACCTCTGCCGGGCGCGCGCTCGTCGTGATGTCCCAGTCGTGCGGCTCCAGCCCGCATAGCGCGTCGCGCACGCAGCCGCCCACGACATAGGCCGCATGCCCGCCCGCCTCGAGGGCGTCGAGCACGCGGCGGGCGGCGGGCGGGACCTCTATGGTGAACGGGTCTGCCATGTGCCGCACTCCCTCCTTTGCGCGCTTTCCCTTCCCCACCCGCACCGGCGCCTGCGGCGCCGGCCGCCTTCACCTGCGCCATGCGCGCAGCCCTCCCGCATGCGCGAGCACTCCTCCGCTTTCGGCACGAACGGCGCATCTGCGTGCGCAAGCATCCCTTCACCTGCGGTATGCACGGCGCGTCCGCGTCCGCATGCGCAAGCCCCTTTTCACCCGCACCGCGCGCGCGGGCTACATGCGCCGCCAGCGCGTGAGGCGCCGCTCGGCCACGTCGAAGGCCTCGTAGAGCACGATGCCGAAGACGGCGAAGACCACGATGCCCGCAAACATCTGCTCGTATTCCAGCAGGCTGTAGGCGTGCATGACGAAATAGCCCAGCCCGCCGGAGCTGCCCGCCATGCTCTCGGCGATGAAGAGTATGGCGATCGACACGCCACAGGTCACGCGCAGGCCGGTGAAGAGGCCGGGCAAGGTCGCGGGCACGACGACGTGGGCGAAGACCTGGCGTCGCGTCGCCCCGAGCGAGCGCATGGAGACGACGGCGCCCGCGGGCACGTTGCGCGCGGCGTCGCGCATGGTCACGGCCAGCTGGAAGAAGACGACGATGGCGATGAGGACGACCTTGGTCTGCCCGCCGAGGCCGAAAAGGATGAAAAGGACGGGCAGAAGGACGATCTTCGGCAGCGGGTAGAGCACGTAGAGCACAGGACCTAGCAGCTCGTCGGCACGCCGCGAGCGCCCGAGGGCAAGTCCTGCCGGCACGCCGAGCGCCGCGCCGATGGCAAGGCCGGCCAAAAGGCGCAAGGCAGAAAGCCCCAGCTCGGGGATCATGCGCGGCATGTTGTCCACGAGGGCAGGCCAGGTGGCCTTCGGCGTGGGGAGCGCCGGCGAGCCCACGGCAAGCGCGAGCAGCCACCACAGGGCTATGGTAAAGACGGTGCCCCAAAGCAAGGCCGCGGCCTTGCGCCATGCGGACGCATGCGGCATGCCCTTGGGCGCCGTGTCCGTTGCCGCGTCCGCCGCTGCACCCGGCGCCGCGCCCTTCGCCGCCGCCGTTGCCGTATCCGCCGCGCCCTCACGCATCGCGGCCACCCCCCTCGCGCAAAAGGGCGCGCAGCTCTCGCGCGCGCTCGAAGAAGGCGCGGCTCTCGCGCCACCCTTCCCCGCCTGCCTCGGGGTTGTCCAAGGCCGCGACGATATGCCCGGGACGCCCGGACATGACAAAGACGCGCTGCCCCAAAAAGACCGCCTCGTCAATGGAGTGCGTGACGAGCACCTGCGCATAGCCCCGGTACTGCCACAAGCCGAGCAAAAGCTCCTGCATCTGCTCGCGCA
>CAVFDV010000062.1:10139-10826 GCA_963621315.1 Oscillibacter sp. MSJ-31 | reverse complement strand
GGAGTGCGTGACGAGCACCTGCGCATAGCCCCGGTACTGCCACAAGCCGAGCAAGAGCTCCTGCATCTGCTCGCGCAGCAAGGCGTCGAGCGCGGACAGCGGCTCGTCCATGAGCAGGAGGTCTGCGTCGAGGGCGAGGCTGCGCGCCAGGGCCAGGCGCTGGCGCATCCCGCCCGACAGCGCATCCGGGTAGCTGTCGGCGAAATCGGAAAGCCCCACGTCGGCAAGGGCCGCATCCGCCCTCTCGCGGCGCTCGTCTGCGGCCACGCCGCGCAATTTCAAGCCCAGCTCGACGTTCTTTCGCGCCGTCTTCCACGGCAAGAGGCCGAAGTCCTGCAAGATGAGCGCCGTCTTTTTGCGGGGCGCCGTGACAGGCGCGCCATCCACCTCGACATGCCCGCTGCTCGCGGCCGCAAGCCCCGCGGCCAGCTGCAGGGTGGAGGACTTGCCGCAGCCGGAAGGGCCTATGACGGCCACGGACTGCCCCGCCTCGACAGCAAAGCTCAAGCCGGAAAGCGCGAGGAGCGCGCCGGGCCGAACGCCCCCTCCACCATCTCGCGCATCCCCCCGACCCTCGGCGCGCGAGGCGGCGGACGGGCGGCCATGCACCGGATACGACAGCGAGACGTCGGCAAACGAGAGATGCGGCGTCGAAGGGGTCGAGGGCATCGGGAGCGCGCCTTTTTC
>CAVFDV010000062.1:0-10129 GCA_963621315.1 Oscillibacter sp. MSJ-31 | reverse complement strand
GCCGACGCCTTCCGCGCACACAAGCCCGCCATCGTCGGCGTGCAGACGTCCCGTGCCGCCGCCTTCACCACCAACGCCGCGCGCGTCCGCCGCGCCCGCGCGCCCGCGCGCCGCATCGCCTGCAGCACCGCCGCGCCCACGCACCGCATCGCCCACCACGCCCGTGTGCAAGGCCGCCGCGCCGCACATGAACGAGCGCACGGCGACGTCTTCAAGCCCCACGCGCCCGAACAGCGCGGCCAGCCCGGCCTTGCTCAAGAAACGCTGCGTGCTCTCGTAGAGCCACTCGTATTCCCCATGGTGGCGCACGCCGCCGCCCAGCAAGGTCATGATGTACTTGTAGTAGAGGCGGTAGAACGGGCGCACGAAGGCCGCGTCGGGCACCGAGGCGTCCAGGCACGCGACCATGCCGCCTGCCCGCGTGACCCGCGCCATCTGCCGCACGACCCGCTCGTAGTCCGGCGTGTTGCGCAGGCCGAAGCTGATCACCGCCGCGTCGAAGACCCCATCGTCGAAGGGCAGCTCCATCGCGTCGCCTTCCACGAGCACGACGTTGTGCAGACCCGCCACGCGCCTGCATGCCACGTCGAGCATGCCGGCGGAAAAATCGAGCCCGACGACGAGCAGCTCGGGGTGCGCGCGCGCGATTTGCTCGGTGATGTCGCCCGTGCCGCAGCACACGTCGAGGACCATGCCGGGCTCGCTGCCCGCGCACGCCGCAACGGCCACGTCCTCCAAGCGGCGCTTCCACATGCGGTGCATCCCCAGGCTGATGCGGTCGTTGGCCGCGTCGTAGCCGCCGGCGATGCTCTCGAAGACGCCGTGCACGTGTTCTTTTGCCATGGGCGGTGCGGTCCTTTCACGCGAAACGGGCGGGCAGACAGACGGGCAGGCGCGCTAGAAGAAGGCGCCCGCCGCGGGGTTCATCAAGGTGTACATCATACCCAAGAGATAGGCGCCGCACACGAAGAGGTTGGCCTTGCCGATGGCCGCCATCGCAGGACCGCGCGTCTCGTGGACGAGCGGGTTGGTGAAAAGGGCGCGCAAGGCCCCCGTCCCGAAGACGAGCACGACGACGGCAAGCCACAGCCCGCCGGCGAAAAAGAGCGCCGAGAGCACCGGCACCAGCGCGACCCAGACGGCCGCGGCGATGCGGTATGCGATGCGGGCGCGCCCGCGCCCGAGCACGACGGCCAGCGTCTTTCGGCCCGCCGGCGCGTCGCGTTCGATGTCGCAGGCGTTTTGCGTCGCCATGACGAGCGCGATACCCGCGACGAAGGGCAGGGCGCACCACAGAAACGGCGGGCAGCCGCCGGGCGCGTCCATGATGAAGAGGGAAAGCTGCGCGGGAAAGGCGAAGACGGGCGTGCCGGGCGCGTCCAGGCAGGCGAAGACCACCACGTCTGCCAGGGGGATCAGAAGGCCCATGACGACGCCGGAGACGAGCTCTCCAAGCGGCAGATACGAGATGGGCAGCTTGCCGTTCGAGTAGGCCACGATCACGAGCGCGCCAATGGCGCCGATGGCGACGGGCACGGCGGTCGCGGCAAGCGCGCAGCACACGAGGCCGCACGCGAGCGCCACGCCCATCTCGGCACACGCGAGCACAAGCACGTGGCGCGGGTCGGGGTTGTTGAAGACGAGCACGGCGTCGGCGGGGTCGTCGGAGTTTTCCGCCGTGTCGGTGCCCTTCTTGAAGTCCGCCCAATCGTTGAGGGTGTTGACGGCCGATTGCGAGAAAACCGCCACCGCGAGCAACAAGCACCACACGGCAGGCGAGAACTCCCATCCGCAGGCAAGGGCATACAGGCCGCCGAAGGCCGTGGGCAAGACGGAGGGCCCCGGCCAGGTGTGCGGCGCAGCCAGGCGCGCGCACATGAGCGGCGTCAGGCGCTCGTAGGGGCCGCGGGGCGCCGGCCCGGACCCGGATTCAGATTCGGGCGCCGGCGCGGGCGCGGACGCAGCCGCCGATTCAGACGCGGGCGCAGGCGCGGCCACAGGTTCGGGCGTCCCTTTCACCTGCCCGCTCATGCGCTGCGCAAGCTGCCGTCGGTCTCGTCGTAGGCGATGCCCTCTCCGCCGTAGCCCTTCTTCTTCATCCACTCGATCTGCGGCTCGATCAGGTTGGCCGGCGGATAGGCGCTGCCGCCGCCGCCTGCGCTTGCGTGCGGGTAGACGCTAATGGGGTAGCTGTCCTTGATGGTGTCGTTCAAGTTGGCCTTCTCGGCCAAAAGGGCGCGGAACTCCTCCGGCGCCGCGTTGATCGCGTCGACGGCCTCGTCCCAGGCGCCGCGCAAGGCCTCAAGCTGCGAGGAGCCCACCTTGCCGCGTGCCGCCACGATCACGGACTGCGAGATGTTGTCGCCTTTCGTGTCGTCGGCAATCACCTTCATGCCGTTGGCCTCGCCCAGCGCGAGCATCGACCCCGGCAAGGCGGCGGCGGCAAGCTGCCCGGAGGCCACGAGGCTGTAGCGGTCCGGCAGGCTCGGCACTTCTTCTGCGGGGATGGCGGCCGCGTCGAACCCCTCCTGCTCGCACAGCTTGTCGAACACGTACTCGGGCACGGTGTTGGCCGCAAGCCCCACGCCCTGCGAGCTGCCCACGGTCGTCATCTCGCGCAAGGTGGAGAAACGCGCGTCGGCCTTTGCCAGCACGCCGAAGCGCCCCTGGCTTGCGTCCGTGCCGAGCGAGATCCACTCCATGGCCAGGTCGGCGCCGCTTTCCACGAGCTTCACCGTGCGCATGGGGTCGGTCATGGCCACGGCCACCTCGCCTGCGGTGATGGCGGCAGACAGGCTTTGCGCCGAGTCGAAGAGCGCGATCTCGGCCTCGACGCCGTGCTTGGCAAACAGCCCGTCGCGCTCGGCGACCCAAAAGGGCAGGATGTCTTCCGTGGGCATGGAGCCTATCTTCACCACGCCCGCCGCCGACCCCGCGCCGGAGCCGGAACCGGAACCCGAGCCGGAGCCCGCGCACGCGGACAAGCCGCCCAGCGCGCACACGCCCGCCAACACAGCGGCGCCGCCCACAAACGAGCGGCGCGAGAGAACAGATGCCATCAACCTCGCTCCTTTCGGCCCGCGCCTGAGCCTGCGGGCAAAAGGCGGCGGGCATCGTCACATGTCAATCGGAAATCGTGTACTCGTACACGTAGTCGTTCATCTGGTAGCCGCCGCCGACGTCGGTGTCGACCTCGCCCATGCGCACGAAGCCCATGTGGTCGTAGCGCTGGAGGCTGGCCTCGTTGTTGCGGTCGCAGGTCAGGCGTATCTTGCCCAGCCCCAGCTCGCGGGCGCGCGCCTTCACGAACTCGAACTGCTGGCGCCCGTAGCCCTTGCCGCGCTCGTCTTTAAGCAGGTAGAGCTTGCTCAAGAAGAGGTAGCCGTCTTGCGGGGCCACCCCGACGAAGCCTATGTGCGCGCCGTCGGCGTCGGCGAAGTAGAACTCGTAGCCCTCGTCGGCGATCTCGCGCGTCAAGACCTCGGCGGACAGCATGTGGTCGAGCAGGTACTCGAGCTTGTCGGGGGTGAGCATGGCGGGAAAGTACTCGCGCCAGATCTTTTCCGCGAGATTTGCCAGCTCGGCGATGTGCTCGGGTTCTCTCACGGGGACAAATTCCAGTGCAGTCATACGCGTGCGCTCCTTTGCGCCTCCTGTGCCAAAAGGCCGTTCAGGCGGCGAATCTCGACGAGGAGGAAAATACCACAAAAGACGATCGACAGACCGTCCGACACCGGAAAAGCAAGGCAGAAGCTGAACAGCTGCGAGATGCCCGGAAACAAGCCCGGCGCGAGGGCGGGGATGATGAAGTACAGCGGCAGCTGGAAGATGAGCTGGCGCGTGACGGACAAGATCGCCGACTTCATGGGCTGGCCTGTGGCCTGGAAGTAGTTTCCCCCGATGATCTGGATGGAGACGATGGGCAGCAGGATGGTCATTGTCTTCAACGCGTCGATGGAAAAGTCCATCAGCTCTTGCTCGACGCCGAACATGGCCACGAGCTGCACCGGCCATATGTGCACGGCGGCGAACAGCGCGGCGAGTATGGCCGTGGCGGCCAGAAGGGCGTCGAAGAGCGTGCGCTTGACGCGGTCGTATTTGCGCGCGCCTATGTTGAAGCCGAGTATGGGCTGGGCGGCCGTGGCCACGCCGATGGCGGGGAAGATGGAGAACATGACGATCTTCATCACCACGCCGATAGACGCGAGCGCCCCGTCGGTGCCGATGGGGTCGAGCGCGCCCAGCGCCGAGATCACGAAATTGCCCGCCATCTGGTTTAAGGCCGCGGCGCATTGCAAGGCGAAGGGCGCCAGCCCGAGCGCGAGTATGCGCATGCACAGCCGCCCCTCGGGGCGCAGGCAGCGCGCGCGCAGCCTAAACGGCGCCTTCTTGCTGCAGGTGAAATACCACAGCACCCATGCCGAGGAGGCCACCTGGCCTAGGATCGTGGCCGACGCCGAGCCTGCCACGCCCCAGCCGAAGACGAGGACGAACAGGTAGTTCAACACGATGCACACGACCGTGCCCGCCGTCGCCGTGGCAAGCGCGAGATAGGGGGCGCCTGCCGTGCGGATGAAGTTGTTGATGCCGAAGGCGATGTTGTTGAAGACGAAGCCGTAGCAGATGATCTGCATGAACAAGCGCGCGTAGGGCAGCGTCTCGTCGGTCGCGCCCACGAAGCACAAGATGGGGTCGAGCCAAAACGTCGCGACGACGGCCACGGGTATGGCCTCGACGAGCACGATGAACATGGTGTTGCCCAAGGCCATCTCGGCGCGGTCGCGCCTGCCCTGCCCCAGGAGTATGGCGGCCAGGGCGTTGCCGCCGGCGCCGGCCAGCATGCATATGGCCAGCAAGATGGTCATGGGCGGCGCGGCCACGGTGGTGGCGGCCAGGCCCACCTTGCCCATGGCCTGCCCCAAAAACACCGAGTCGATCACGTTGTAGAGGCCGTTTAAGACGATGGCGGTGACGGCCGGCACGCCGAACTCGAAGAGCAGACGGCCCACCGGCGCCGTGCCCAGGCGCATGACCTTTTGCGTGTTGTCCTGCGCAAAAGAAGGGCCGGAAGTTTCACCTTCCAGCCCTGCTTCGCGCGTGCTGTCGTCTGCGTTCGGCATCTTCTACCCTCTTTACGCGACCGCTTTCTTCGCGATCTCGGCCAGATCGGCAAAGCCCTGCGGGTCCTCGATGGCCATGTTCGAGAGCACCTTGCGGTCCAGTTCGATGCCGGCCACCTTCAGGCCGTGCATGAACACGGAATAGGAAAGGCCGTTGATGCGCGCGGCGGCGTTGATGCGGGCGATCCACAGGCGGCGGATGTCGCGCTTCTTGTTGCGGCGGTCGCGGTAGGCGTATTGCAGCGAGTGCTGCACCTGCTCTTTTGCCGCGCGGTACTGGCGCGACTTGGCCCCGTAGTAGCCCTTCGCACGGACGAAGAGGGTGCGGCGCTTCTTCTTTGCGTTAACTGCTCGCTTGACACGGGCCATGGTCTATCAACTCCTTGGTGAATGGTCTGGTGGAAGTGCGCGCGGCGCGGGCGGGCGCCGCATGGGCTGCTAGGCCTGCCCCAGCTGCTTTTTCACGGTCTTGGCATCGCCTGCTGCGACCACGCCGTCCTGGCGGAAGTTGCGCTTGCGCTTGGGCGACTTCTTCTCGAGGATGTGGCTCTTGTAGGCCTTGCCGCGCATGACCTTGCCGGTGCGCGTGACGCGGAAACGCTTTGCGGCGCCGCGGTGCGTCTTCATCTTGGGCATGTCTATTCAGCTCCTTTGCTCGTGTCCTGTCCTTGAGCGTCCTGCTCTTTTTCCTGCTTTCTCTTCGCCTCGGGGGTCGGGGCGATGAGCATGTGCATGTTGCGGCCTTCCATCTTGGGCTGCTGCTCGACGACGGCCAGGCCTTTCAGGTCGTCGGCCAGGCGCTCGAGGATGGACAGACCCTGCTCGGGGTGGGCCATCTCGCGCCCGCGGAACATGATCGTGATCTTGACCTTCGATCCCTTGCCGAGGAAACGGAGCACGTGGCCTTTCTTGGTCTCGTAGTCGCCCGTGTCGATCTTCGGGCGGAACTTCATCTCCTTTATCGCGACCTTCGTCTGGTTCTTGCGCGCCTTCTTGGCCTTGACCGCTTGCTCGTACTTGTACTTGCCGTAGTCCATGATGCGGCACACCGGCGGCTCGGCGTTGGGCGCGATCTCGACCAGGTCGAGGTTTTGGTCTTCGGCAATCTTTTGGGCGTTGCTGTTGCTGTAGATGCCCAGCTGGCTGCCGTCGACCCCGATCAGGCGCACTTCGGGTGCGCGGATCGCGTCGTTGATGCGTGACTCTTGTGCGGCTATGGCGATCGCCTCCAATAAAAAAAGCCCGTCGAGCTTGAAAGCACAATCGACGGGCGCTGCGGCGCGCGGAAAAACTCGCGAGCTATGGCGACCCGGCGACTGGAGCTTTCGCGCTCCGTCGAAAGGTGGGAAGGCAGGTGCGCCCTTCCGCTTCAAACACAGCGGTGTACTTTACCCGCCCCCACCCCAAAACGCAAGGGGCATTCCCGGGGAAATTCGGGGAATTTTCGGCGGGGGTGCGAAAGAGGCTAGCGGATCTTGCACAAGGCCATCGCGAGGGCGCCCAGCAGGCCGAAGGCGCACGTGACGGCGCCGCAAAACGCCCAGTTCTCCAGCGCAGGGCCCAAAAGCATGGGCGTGACGAGCGAGCCCAGAAACTCGCCCAGGCATTGCACGAGGGTGAAGATGCCCATGGCGGCGGGCAAAAGCTCCTTCGAGCCGGCCACCTGGGGGATCGCCGAGAGGCAGGCGACGGGGATGCCGTAGCCCACAAGCCCCACGAGCGCCGCGCCGACCCACAGCAGCGGGCCTGCCTGCGTGAGCATGAGCAAGGTGCCGGGCGCCGAGGCCACAAGCCCCACGAGGTAAAACGGCTTCGTGCGCCCCGTCTTGTCGATGAGCTTGCCCACGACAAGGGCGCTTGCGACGGCCAGAAGCCCCGGCAGCGACGCGGCAAAGCCCGAAAGCGACGCGTCCATGCCCTCGCGCTGCAAGAAGGTGGGCGTGTAGCTGAGCACGGCCAGGATCTCGACGTTGAAGACGAGGTAGGCGAAAAAGAAGGACAGGGCCTGCGGGCTGAGGAAGCGCAGGTAGTCCGCGGCCTTGGGCTTGCGCTGCGCCTCCACCTCCACGCCGGCGCCGTCCGGCGCCCCGAGGGTCGCAGGCGCCTTCACCACGACGGCCAAGACGACGGCGGCCACGACGACGACCGCCGCGTAGACGAGCCACACGCCGGAGATGCCCAGCGCCGAGAAGAGCGCGGGCGTGGCCGTCGAGCCTATCACGCTGCCGAGGCATATCCACAACGACCATATGCCGTTGGCGCTGCCGCGGCGCTCGGGCGCGACGTAGCGCTCGATCGCCAGCGGGGCGGCCACCGTGATGAAGACGAAGGCGACGCCTTCCACGCCGCGCGAGAGCACCATCAGAAGCGACGAGCCCGCCGCCGCGCCAAGGACGCTGCCCGCCACGACGATGGCGCACGCGCACAGCAAGAGGCGCCTAGGACCCAGGCGCTTTGCGAGCGCGCCCGCGGGAAGCGAGAGGAAGATGCCCGTCGCCGTGAAGATGGACATGAGCCACGAGCCGGTTGCGCTGTCCATCCCATAGGCCGCCATGATGGGGTCGAGGATGCTCGGCACCTTGTACTGCACCATGCACACGCTCGTGCCCACGAAGAGCAAGGCCAAGCTGAAGACGAGGTAGCCGGACGCGCTCTTCTTCCCGCTCGCTTCCCGATGCTGCATGTCGCGCTACCCCCGTTGCGGCGCGGCCTCGCC
Organism: Oscillibacter sp. MSJ-31; assembly: GCA_963621315.1. Lineage (GTDB taxonomy): Bacteria > Actinomycetota > Coriobacteriia > Coriobacteriales > QAMH01 > CAVAWX01. The sequence goes on along the minus strand of CAVFDV010000062.1, from coordinate 2,293 downwards.
GGCGGATGCTCCATCGCCTGCGGGCGCCGGGCCGGGAGCAGGCGCGGCAGCCGGGTCGAAGCCGCTTATGGCGCGCGCGGCCTTCATGCAGATAGGCAGCGACACGAGCTCGACCACGTAGCCGCTGCACAAGAGGAAGGGATAGACCATGAGCCACGATTGCACGACGGCCGCCATGCCGCCCGCCGCGACGTTGTTTATCCACGTGCAGATGAAGCTGATGGAAGTGATCATGACAAACGCCAGCACCAAGACCGAGACGAAATGGCGCCCGACCTTGTTCTTGACGTGCAGCGCATCGGCCAGCTTGTTGCCCCAGGCAAGGCCCGGGACGAAATCGCCGATGAACATCCCCACGCAAAAGCTGTCGACCCACGACACGAAAAAGGCGATCGGGGTGAAGATGGGCAGGCCCTCGTTGCCGGGGACGTTTTGGACGCTCCACAGCACGTAGGCGGAAAGCACGGCGCACATGATGAGGTTCATGAGCGCGTTGACGATGCGGCCGAAGCCGGCAGGTCCTTTGAATACCATGGTGAACACCTGTCTTTCGGGTTTAGCGCCCGCCGCGCCCATCGCGGCCTTGGCATATGCCCCGGCCTGCGCCGCGGCTCTCGCCTCGATGCGGGATTGGGGCGCAGCGGACGGATATTCGCTTTCGCGGCATTCGCGCCGGCCCGCAGCGCCTGCGCGCCGCGCTGCCAGACCGGGCCGGCGCGAGGGTGCCTATTTCTCGAACTGCCCCAGATCGCCGGACATGGGGTTGTACTTGTTGGGCTTGACGAGCGGGCCGTAGGTGGCGGGCTTGCGGTCTTTCAGCAAGTCGCTGCCCATCATCGCGCGCAGGCGCGCCTGCTGGATCTCGGCCCGGATGTCGACGTCGTCGGTGATGGCGATGCCCTCGTCGAAGCCGGTGGTGGCCAGGATCTGCTGCGGCCACGGCCCGAGGATGCGGCTGTGCCCCATCTCGTATTGCGCGGCGGTGCACGAGTCGACGAAGAAGACCATGTTTTCTGCGGCGCGGGCAAACGAGAAGATGTTGCCCAGCTTGAAGTCGTTGTCGTCTTCGCTGGGCTCGACGGCAGGCCAGGCGGTCGGGCACAAGAGCACCTCGGCGCCCTTCAAGGCGAGTATGCGCGACACCTCCGGGTAGGCCTTGTCGAAGCACACCATCAGCCCGAGCTTGCCTATCTTCGTGTCGAAGACCGGATAGTCGCCGTCGCCCGAGTAGAACATGATGCGCTCGGTGAGGGGCTGGTGGACCTTGCGGTACTTGCCCACGAAGCCTTCCGGCCCCACGAGCACGATCGTGTTGTAGATCACGTCGGGGCGCTCGTGGCTTTGCTCGGCCATGCCCCAGGCGATGTACATGCCGTGCTGCTTGGCTTTCTCGATGAAATGCCCGGTGCTCGGCCCTTCGGGGACGAGCTCGGCCACTTCGTGCTGCCAGGCGGCGTCGTCGGGATTGAAGATGAACATGGGGTTTTTCGGCAATCCGCCGAGGGCCAGCTCCGGGAACAGGATGAAGTCCGCGTTCTTCGCGGCGGCCTGCTCTATGAAGCCGTCCATTTTCCTGCAATTGGCCTCGACATCCCACTCCGAGCCCATTGCGACACTTGCCAGTACTGTCATAGCTTCCTCCTTTGAAGCGTAGGGCAAATTGAGCGGCCTCTAAGTTTTGAGTACACTCAATTTCAGACAAGCACAGCATACGTTGCGGGGGCTTCGTTGTCAATATAAATTTTGAGTGGACTCAAAATTTAGAAGACGCACACTTTCACCTCCCATTTCACCGCAATCTCGCGCCGTCGCGCTACAATTGCCCGCGAGCAAACCGCGCATGTGCACGCCCGGGCACATGCAACCGCACGCTCGTTTGCACGCGGCGCTCGCATGCGCCCACGTGCGGTGAAAAAGCCGGGAAAAGAAAAGGTCGAGACAGGCGGGAAGGCCCCATGGTCAAGCAGAAAGCCGGAGAGAAGAAGCGCAAGCTCATCATCGACGTGTGCAAGAAGCTCTTCTACAACAACGGCTACAACAACACGACGTACAACGACATATGCACGGCAGCCGACATCCCGCCGGGGACCATCACCTACCACTTCGAGAACAAGCGCGGCATCGCCAGGGTGATCGAAGACGAGTACGAGACGCAGAACAAGATCTACATCGAGCGCATGTGCGCGAACAAGGGGTACACGAAAACCCAGCTCATGGCCATAGAGAACTTCCACATGTGGAAGCGCGACCTGGAAGACGCGAAGCTGCGCAACTTCCTGCTCGACGTCTCGGC
>CAVFDV010000061.1:0-10999 GCA_963621315.1 Oscillibacter sp. MSJ-31 | reverse complement strand
GGCGGTGAGGGCGGCGTAGGAGGCGAAGAGGTGGGCGACTATCGCCTCCTCGTCGCCGGAAAAACCGACGCCGTAGGCCGCCTCCACGGCCGCGTCGAGGGCGCGGTGGGCGGAGACGAGGCGCGGGTAGAGGAAGTCGTTGTCGGGGTCGTACATGTCGGCCAGGGTGCACGTGGCACCCGCCGCGCGCGCCTCGTCGATGTAGGACGCGCGGGCGTCGAGCACCTCTTGGGCGCAGGCCTCCACGCGCGCGCGGACCTGCGGCGCGACCAGCTCCTCCACCGGCGTCGCCAGCGTCTCGCGCGTGGCATGCGGCCAGGGGAAGTTGTTGTAGACCACGCCGGCCGAATATTGGTAGTCGCTTTTCAGGCGCCCGCACACCGTGCGCATCCAGGCATTGTGGAAGGTCGAGTTCAATATGCCGAACACGTAGTTGCTAAAGTCGGGAATCACCAACGCACTGCCGCTGACGATGGTCGCGGGACCCATCTTCGCAATCGGGATAAACTTACGTCGCTCGGACGAGACCTTGGGTACCACAATCATCTCCGTGCTGGGTTGCCTGATTTCACCAAAAAGATGAGGCGTCTCAGCCAACTGAAGTGTCTGAGGACGCGTACTCGTCTTTCTGTATTCTTGGTTTGCGCGCACCCGGTTCATGATGAAAGCCGAGGTCTTTACTAGACTCGGGTTCATATTTTCCAGCCATAGACAAAACCTCGTCTCGCCGTTGATGATTTCGTTTCCACCGACATATGTGCGAACATATCTTTCAAAGCACTCGTGCGATTCCTCCTCGATTTGCCGAGCCTCATCTTCATTTAAAATCAAGTTGCCCTTGTCTATCGGCATACTCCCATAATTCATTTTCGGCACTGCGCAAACGGGCGAGGTCCTGTTCTTCACGAAGATATTCGGAGCGTCGAGAAGATAGGCATTTATAGTGTTTGCAGGCTTTTTTATCGCCCCCAAATCCGGGGTTTCGTGGTGATACAAAGCCTTGGAATTGTCTTCCCGAGAAAAACCAACAATAACGCAGAAGACGTGTGCTTGATTGCTTGCCTCGTTTTTCCACCTGAAAGTGTTATGGGCAAAATCGATATGGAACCCAGCATTGAAAATAGGTGGCCAAACAATGGCAGCCTGCTCTCCCTGACAAATTGAATTCGTCGATACAAAGGCACAGCGAGTGTTGTTGTCCTTTATGTAATCACACGCCTTGATGTACCAAGCCGCTACGTAGTCGGCATTGCCGCAGCCCCTCGCCCCTCTGAAAATCTCCTTGACTTCCTTTTTCTGTTCGGGTGTTTGTTCCTTTTTGCCCAAAAACGGCGGGTTGCCCACGATGTAGCTGCAGCGCGCCGCCGGCAGCACCTCGTTCCAGTCGAGCGCAAGCGCGTTGGCACAATGGATGTTGTCGTTGGTGGTGAGCGGCAAAAAGTCCAGCTTGCACATGTCGTTGCCGCCGCGCTGCACGATCTCTTCGGTCTCGCCCATCATCTGCTCCTCGGCGATCCACAGCGCGGTCTTTGCCACCGAGACGGCGAAGTCGTTTATCTCTATGCCGAAGAACTGGCCGATAGACACCTTGATGGGGTTGGCGTCGCCGCCCAGGGCTAGCATGACCTGCTCGCCGCGCAAGTCGTCCAGCACGCGGTTTTCCAGACGGCGCAGCGAGAGGTAGCTTTCGGTGAGGAAGTTGCCCGAGCCGCACGCCGGGTCGAGGATGCGCACAGACGCGAGCTTGTCCTGGAAGGCGTGCAGCTCCCTTGCGCGCTTCTTGTCGCTGGCGATGCCCTCGATGCCGGCCAGCTCCTTTTCCAGCGCGTCCAAAAAGAGCGGGTCTATGAGCTTGTGGATGTTGGCGGGCGAGGTGTAGTGCATGCCGCCCTCGCGGCGCGTCTCGGGGTTGAGCGTGCTCTCGAAGACGGCGCCGAAGATGGTGGGGCTGATCTTCGACCAGTCGAAGCCGCTGGACGCGTAGGACAGCAGGGTCAGGCGTATGTCGTTGTCGAATTGCGGCACGACGATGTCCTCGCCGCCGAACAGGCCGCCGTTCACGTAGGGAAAAGCCGCCAGCTCCGCGTCCAGGTAGTCGCTGCGCAGGTTTTGCGTGCCGTTTCTGCCGTCGGGGGTGTCGAGGACGTCGAACAGCTCGACCAGCGCCGCGCGCATCTGCTCCACCTTCAGGGGCTGGAGATAGTGCAGCAGGGCGTCTTTGTTGAAGATGCCGCTGTCTTCGGCATAGAGCAGGAAAATCAGGCGCACCATGAGGATGTTCAGGCTGCGCTGCTCGTGCGGGTCGTCGTCGATGTGGTGGTAGCGCGCCGCGAGGGCGTTGTAGAGCCTGCCCACGCGCTCGCCGGCCTTGACGGACACGTCTTCCTCGCGCTCGACGCGCATGACGGCCTCGTCGGTGAAAAAGGCGAGCAGGTGGTATTGGTCGGGCAGCTCTTCGAGGGTGAAGGACACGTAGTCCTCGAAGTCGGAGCGGTGCAGGTCGTAGATGCGGAACTCGTCGAAGTTGCAGGTGACGACCCAGCGCGGGCGCACGGAGCCGGGCAGGTTGTCGGCGTACCATTTGGCCTGCTGGAAGGGGGTCTCCTCGCCGGCTTTCTTGCTGCGCTCGCTGGCCTTGTCGAGCGATATGCCGCGCCCCTTTTGCTCGACCAAAACGCCCATGTCCTCGTAGAAGACGTCGATCTTGCGGCCTTTCACCTTGCGCTCGAACTCCAGCACGCGCGTGGGGTCGGGCACGCCCAGCACGTCGTGAGCCAGCTCGATCCAAAAGCTGCGCGAGTGCTCCTCTTCCACGCAGGGCATGGCCTGCCAGCGCTTCACGAACTCCTTTGCCGCCCGTCTGTGCTGTGCCGCGTCCATGCCCCCGCCTTTCCGTGCCGCCGTCCGTGTGCCGCGCCCGCGCGTTGCGCCCCATAGTATCCCATCGGCATCGGCGCACCCGCCCAAAGCGCGGGCCGCGCGCACCCGGGCCGCGCCGCGCGCCGCGCCCCGTCGCGCCTCGCCGCAGCCCGCCTTCGGCGCGCCGCCTTCCGCACGTGTCCCGCGCGCCTGCGGCTTCACCATGCGCCCGGGCCGCGCGCGCCCGCGATGGCGCGGCGGCGCGCTACAATCGGACGCACACGACGAAAGGCGGCCCGCCCCTTTCACCAGCCTGGGGCGGCCGCGCGCAAAAGGAGGCCCCATGCCGCTTGCAGACATACCCCGCACGCTCGAATGGACGCCCGCCACGGCCAGCGCCCAAAGCCGGCTGCGCCTGATCGACCAGCGCGAGCTGCCGCACGAGCTGGTCTACGTCGATTGCTTCAACAGCACGCAGGTCTGCGAGTGCATCGAGGACCTGGCCGTGCGCGGGGCGCCCGCCATCGGCGTGGCCGGCGCCTTTGCCGTCGTGCTGTGGGCCGAAAACGAGTGGATGCGCAAGAACGGCGGCATGGCGCTGGAGCCGGGCGGCAAGGAGGCCTTCTTGTGCGAGCTGGACGCCCGCGCCGCCGAGATCGCCGCCACGCGCCCCACCGCCGTGAACCTGAGCTGGGGCGTCGGGCAGATCGCCGCGCTCGCGCACGAGGCCGCCCCCGACGCGACGCCCGCCTCCGTCGCCGAGGACATGCGCGCGCGGGCCTGCGAGCTGGCAGAGCACGACGTCGCCACCTGCGCGGCCATCGCGCGAGTCGGGGCGGACGCGCTGGGGCAGCTGGCCGGGCGCCTGGGGCGGCCCTTGCGCATCGAGACGCATTGCAACGCCGGCTCGCTTGCCACCGTGCACGGCGGCACGGCGCTGGGCGTGGTCTACGAGGCGCACGCGCGCGGGGACGTGGAGCGCGTGTGGGTGGACGAGACGCGGCCCGTCGAGCAGGGCGCGCGCCTGACGGCCTGGGAGCTGGAGCGGGCGGGCGTGCCCTTCACCCTCGTGTGCGACAACATGGCGGGCGCGCTCATGCGGGCAGGCGAGGTGGACGCCGTCGTCGTGGGGGCCGACCGCATATGCGCCAACGGCGATTTCGCGAACAAGATAGGCACCTACGCGCTGGCCGTGCTCGCGCGCCACCACGACGTGCCCTTCTACGTGGCCGCGCCGAAGAGCAGCTTCGACGCGAAGCTCGTCTCGGGCGTCCAGATCGAGATCGAGCAGCGCGACCCCAAGGAGGTGCGCTGCATGCCCAGCGGCCGCGACTGGCTGCCCGTGGCGGCGGCGGACGCGGACGTGTACAACCCCGCCTTCGACGTGACGGAACACGAGCTGGTCAAGGGCATCTTCACCGAGGACGGCATCGTCGGGTAAGTGGCACTGGGTAAAGCAAACGACAGCGCCGGGTAAAGCGGCGCGCGCAAGCGGCGTCGGGTAAAGCAGCGTAGGGTAAAGCGGCGCGGCATGTCCGCGTTGCCCCCGCCTTCCGCGCCCGCCGCAAGCGCGCAGTCGGACGCAAAATTCGTTTTTCCGGGGTCCAAAAGTTCGTTTTTCCATAGTGCGAAAATTCGTTTTTCTGGTGCCGCAAAATTCGTTTTCTGGTACCGTGAAATTTGTTACCACATTGGATTTTGCGGTAAACTGTCGTAAAGAAAATGTTTGTTTACGGAAAGGACGCATCATCATGAAAACGGCGACCCCCAGGCCGGTGGCGCGGGCGAAAGCGGAGATCGGCGCGAACCTCAACCTCGCGCGCCGCCAGCAGCGCGTCTCCGTCGCCGTCCTCGCCGACCGCGTGGGCACGTCCATGCCCACCATATCCAAGCTCTTGAACAGGGGCGAGGGCAACCTGGAGACCTTCCTGCGCGTGTCGCTTGCGCTCGGCGTGCTCGACGGCGTCGTGGAGGCCACGAACCCCCTCTCGACGCCCCTCGGCCGCGTGCTCGCAGAAGAAGACGTCCCCCAGAGGGTGAGGTAGCAGCATGCCAAAGACGCGCGTCCACGTCACGGTCCAAATAGACGGCACGGACATCCCCTGCGGGACGCTCGACCAAAACGTGCGCAACAACCGCGAGTCGCTCACGTTTGCCTACGACCCGGACTACCTGCAGCACCCGAAGGCCTTCGCCTTGAGCCCGGACATGCCGCTCGGGGCGGGCGCCTTCCACTCGGCGGGGACGGCGCGCCTGCACGCGTTCGGCGACTGCATGCCGGACCGCTGGGGGCAAAACCTCATGCGCAGGGAGGAGGCACGGCGGGCGCGGGAGGAAGGGCGCACCCGGCGCACCCTCTTCGAGCTGGACATGCTATGCGGGGTAAACGACGAGCAGCGCCAGGGCGCCGTGCGCCTGTGGGACGCGGACGGCAAGGTGCTATCCGCAGCCGGCGAGGGTGTCCCAAGGGAGGTGGAGCTGCCGTCCCTGCTGGACGCGGCCGACCTTGCCGCAAGCGACCTCGACGCGGACGTGCGCGACCTGTTCGCCGCAGGGTCGAGCCTGGGCGGCGCGCGCCCGAAGGCCTCGGTCCGCGACGCGGGCGGCACGCTTTTCATCGCGAAATTCCCCAGGAAAAACGAGTCGGAGCTCGACGACGTCTGCGCCTGGGAAAAAGTGGGGCTCGACATCTTCGCCGCGTGCGGGCTTGCGGTTCCGGCCTCCAGGCTGCTGCGGATATCCGGGCGCGCGGTCTTGCTCGTCGAGCGCTTCGACCGCGAGGGCGCGCGGCGCATCCCCTACCTCAGCGGCCTTTCGGCCATCGACGGCAGCGACGGAAAAGACGGCTACTCCTACCTGGACCTCGCGGATTTCCTCTCGCACGAAGGCGCGGACGCGCGCGCGGACAAACAGCGCCTCTGGCTCCACGCCCTGCTGTCCGCCGCGATTGGAAACACCGACAACCACATGCGCAACTTCGGTTTCCTGCGGGTGAAGCAGGGCTGGCGCCTCTCGCCGTTTTTCGACGTCAACCCCACGCGCCTCGACGCGGGCGAGCGCTTCGCCGTGGGCGTGGCCGATGCCGCCACGCCGCACGACATCGCAAACGTCATGGAGCATGCAGGCCTCTACGACGTGGCACCGGGCAAGGCGCGCGAGCTGGCCGCCAAGGCGCTCTACGCCGTCTCGGGGTGGCGCAGGTTCGCCCTGTCGTGCAAGGTCCAAGAGCCTGCCGCCGCGGCCATGCAGCCGCGCTTCGAGTCCTCGATGCGCACCCTGGAGGCCGTGCTCGGGTAAAAGGGCGACGCTGGGCGCGGTACGCCGTGCTACAATGTTAACTGTGCTTGTTAACAAGGAGGTGCAGCATGTCGAGCGCGCTGGTGGCAGGACGGGTGGACGCCGCGGTGGCGAAGAGGGCGCAGTTCTTCATCGAGGGCGCGGGTTCGACGCAAGCCGAGGTCATCCGCTGCGTCTGGCAGCAGATTTCCGAGACCGGCGTCGTCCCGACGGCGGGCAACCCCGAAGACGACGCACGGCGTTGCCTGGAAGAGGAGTTCTCCGAGCTGCGCGCCATCACCCCGAGAAGCGAGTTCCTCGAGAACCTCTCCCCGCAAGACTTGAAACGCGAGCTGGCGGCCCGCCGTGGATAAGCTCTTCCTGGACACGAACTTCTTACTGGACGCAGCGCTTTCCGGCAGGCCCGGCTCGCAAGAGGCGGCGCGGCTCTTCACCGCGATCGCGAGGCGGGAGGCAATCGGCCTTGTGGCCGCCTGCTCGTTGAAGGACTTCTACTACATAGCGCGGCGCGGCCTCGACGAAAAGTTGGAGAGGCGCTGGCTGCGCCTGTTCGCCGACGCGTGCTACATCTCGGCGACAGACCGCGACAGCGTCATGCGCGCGCTCGACTCCGACGAGCCGGACTTCGAGGACGGCCTGCTGCGCGCGGTCGCCGAAATCGAGGGCGCGGACTACATCATCACGAGAGACGCCGCCGCGTTCACCGGCTCCCCCATCCCCAAGCTGACGGCCTCCGAGTATCTTTCGGCGCGCGAAAACGCCTGAAGGGTCGGCTTTTGCCGGCACGCGAGAACTCCTGAAAGCAGGCCTTTTGCGGGTGCGCGTCGGGATTCGGCGCATGCGCGCCGGGTCGAGGCGAACCGGGGCTAGGACTGGACCGGGACTCGAGCTAGAGCCAGGGCTAGAGCACGTCGCTTTCAGCCTCATCGTGCAAGAAGCGCGCGGCGGTAGTGTGCGCCGACCTCCTTTTGCGCCGGTCCGGCGGCCCGCCCCACGCCGGGCAGACCGGCTGCAGCCGCGCGTTCCAGCTCGATCAAGGCGCCCGTGCCCGCCTCCGTCAACGTGCCGCAGCGCGCGTCGCCGATGAAGACCGCGAGCTGCGGGTTTCGGCGCGCGCTCATCGGCCCTCCCCGTCGAGGCGCCATCTTTCGCCCAGCTCTTCCCATTTGCCGTGAAAGACCGGAGGGTCCGGCGCAGGGGCATCCGATCCAAGGGCATCTGGCGCAGGGGCGTCTGATGCGGTGCTGTCTGATGCAAGGACATCCGATGCAGACGCGTACATCGCGGGCGTGTCCGGCGCGGGGGCGGCGCCCGCGCGCGCCCCGCCGCCCTTCCCGTCGTCTACCGAAAGCGTCAAGTCGAGCGCGTCTAGCATGCGGATGAAGGACGCGAGGCCGATGTTGTCGTTGCACCCCTGCTCGAACGCGAACAAGGTTCTAGGGCTGACCTCGGCGGCGGCGGCGAGCGCAGAGCGCGACAAGCCCGCGTCCTCGCGCACCCTGCGCACGACGCTGCCCGCCGTGCCGCTCGAATCCACCCGTGTCCGCATGCTGTACTCCAAACTCGATACGCAACATATTTCGTTACGCATGATATTGCGTTACGCAACATATCGCAACCATCATGGGGCGAGCGCCCAGGCGCGGCACATCGCTTGACATATCGCGCGCGCGGGTTCCATATGCCGCCGCGGTCCAGGCGGGAAGACACGCTTTTCGATCCATAACCCGCAAAAAAGTTGCCGCGAAGCTCGATACCCCGCGGCAACCCTATTACACTCTATGTCACGCGCGCGGCACGGGCGCTTTCCTTCCCGTCGCCTGTGCCACGTGCGGCGCCAACAGCGGGGGCTTCATCAGCATGGCGGACACCCCCTTTACCCCGCACCACGTGCGCCAGCAGCACAGCGGCGGCGGCGGGGAGCCAAGGCGCCGAGACGCGCCCCCTTTCACCCCTTATGCCGCATCGCCTGCCGAGGCCGCAGCCTGCGCACCGGCGCCGGCACCCGCACCCTCGACCTCGCGCCCCTTGGGAAACGGCCTGAACAGCATGAACAGGATGAAGGCGAGCAGCACGATGGCCAGCAGGGTGAACCCGCTGAAAGTCCCGGTGAGCGCCCATGCGGACAGCTGGAAGACGATGGTCGCCACGACCCACGCGTACCCGCACTCGTAGCCCAGCGCCGCCCAGAACCACTTGTTGAAGCCGCCCATCTCGCGTTTTATCGCGCCCATGGCCGCAAAGCACGGCGCGCACAGCAGGTTGAACACCATGAAGCTGAAGGCCGCCGCCGTGCCCAGCACCGCGACGCCGCCGTGCAGCTCGGCCAACCCGGCGCCGAAGGTCGTCGTCCACGCCACGCTCGGGTCGCCGCCGTAGAGCACAGCCATGGTGCCGACGAGGTTTTCCTTTGCGAGGAACCCCGAGACGGTCGTCGAGGCGGCCTCCCAGTTGCCCCATCCCAGCGGGACGAAGATCCACGCGATCGCGTTGCCGAACGCGGCCAGAAGCGAGTGATCCGTGCTCGCGACCGCGCCGAACGCGCCGTCCTCGAAGCCGTAGCCGGAGAGGAACCACACGATGACGGTGGCCGCGAGGATGACCGTGCCCGCCTTCTTGATGAAGGCCCACGCGCGCTCCCACATGCTGCGCAACAGGTCCACGAAGCGCGGCAGGCGGTATTCCGGCAGCTCCATGATGTAGGGCGTCGTCTCGCCGATGAAGGGCTTGGTCTTGCGCAGCATGATGCCGCTGATCACGATGGAAAAAATGCCGAGGAAGTAGGCGAAGGGCGCGACCCACCACGCGCCGCCGAAAAACGCCGTCGCGATCAGGGCGATGATGGGCAGCTTGGCCGAGCAGGGCATGAAGGTCGTCGTCATGACGGTCAGGTGCCGCGAGGCCTCGGACTCGATGGTGCGCGACGCCATGATGCCCGGCACGCCGCAGCCCGTGCCCACGATCATGGGGATGAAGGTCTTGCCCGACAGGCCGAAGCGGCGGAACACGCGGTCGAGGATGAAGGTGACGCGCGCCATGTAGCCGCAGCCCTCGAGTATGGCCAGCAAGAAGAACAAGATCATGATCTGCGGCACGAAGCCCAGCACCGCGCCGACGCCGGCGATGATGCCGTTCAAGATCAGGTCCTGCAGCCAGTCGGCGCAGTTCACCGCCGCCAGGCCACCTTCGACGAGCTTCGGTATGCCCGGCACCCAGATGCCGTAGGCGGTCGGGTCGGGCTCGGCCACGGACAAGGCCGCGGTGAAGGCCGCGAGGTCCACCGGCGTGTCCGTCTCCTCGCCCGTGTCCTCGTCCACGGCGGCGTAGTTGGTCCGGAGCGCTGCCGCGTCTTTCGAGAACTGCGCGAGCGCCGCCTGGCCGCCCGCCGAGTCCAGCTCGGCGCCCTCCTCGGCGTCCTCGCCCACATAGGTCGCGATCTCGGAGGTGTCGATGCCCTTCTCGCCGGCGGCGGCCAGAAACGCGCCGATCTGGCCTTGCGCCTCGTCGTAGGTGCCCTGCACCTCGTCGAGCTGCTCCTGGCCTGCGCCGATGTAGAAGCCGTCGCCGAAGACGCCGTCGTTTGCCCAGTCGGTCGCGATGGTGCCCACCGTCGAGACCGAGATGTAGTAGATCAGCGCGATGACCGCGACGAAAATGGGGATGGCAGCCACGCGGTTCAAGACGACGCGGTCCACGGCCTCGGTGCGCGTGAGGCCGGAGATGGAGCGCTTGTGCACGCGCGAGATGAAGCCCTCGATGAACTTGAAGCGCTCGTTGGTGATGATGGCGTCGGAGGCGTCGTCGAAGCGGCTCTCGGCGTCGATCACGATCTTGTCGATGGCCTCGGCCTTGCCGTGCTCGGCCACGATCTCCTGGTCGCGCTCGAAGAACTTGATGGCGTGGTAGCGGCGCAGGTCGGCGGGGATGCCGGCGGGCAGCTGCTCTTCGACTTGCTTCAGGTAGGTCTCGAGCTCGGCGGAAAAGCGGACCGGCTTTGCCTTGGCGCCCTGCTCCGCGGCGTCGACCGTGGCCTTCACCACATCGGCGATGCCCTCGCCTTTCAGCGCCGAGATCTCGACGACGGGCACGCCGAGCACCTTTTCCAGCTCCTTGCTCTTGATGGTGTAGCCGCGCTTGCGCACGATGTCCATCTGGTTCAGCGCCACGACGACCGGCACGCCGAACTCCATGAGCTGCGTCGTGAGGTAGAGGTTGCGCTCGAGGTTGGAGGCATCCACGCAGTCGATGATGGCGTCGGGCGCGCCCTCCTCGAGGAAGGTGCGCGCGACCACCTCGTCGGCCGAATACGGCAGCAGCGAGTAGATGCCCGGCAGGTCAACGAACTCCACGCTCGTGTCGCCGCGCAGGTTGCCGGTCTTGCGCTCGACGGTCACGCCGGGCCAGTTGCCGGTGTATTGGTGGTTGCCCGTCAGCTGGTTGAAGAGGGTGGTCTTGCCCGAGTTCGGGTTGCCCACCAGCGCGATAGTGCAGCTCATGTTCGTCGTGCCCTTTCTGTCGGAAGGCCGAAGTTAGCCTTTGCTTACCTTTATGCCGAAAAGAGGGCGGCCGCGCCGACCGCCCCTTTCAAACCCTCGAAGCCCCGCGTGCGGTGCGGGGGTGGGGGGAGGCGTCCCCCCTCGGTGCGCCGCGCTCGGGCCGCGCTCGCGTGCGCGTTGCGGGCGCCGCGTTCACGTGCGCGTGGTGCTTCGCGCGCCCCGCGTTGCCCACGCGGGTGCCGCGTTCGCGTGCGCATGCGACACCCTCCCAGGTGCCGCCTACGCGAGCCGCGCCGCCCCTACGCGCAGACGACCTCGATGCCGCGCGCGTCGGACTTGCGCAGACT
>CAVFDV010000060.1:0-11027 GCA_963621315.1 Oscillibacter sp. MSJ-31 | reverse complement strand
TGGAGATACAAACCGTCACCGTGGTGGGCGTGGGGCTTATAGGCGGCTCGTTTGCCGCGGCCGTGCACGCGCTCGACGACGCGCCCGAAATCTACGGCATCGACGTCGACGGGCCTTCGCTTGCGCGCGCGAGAAAAAGCGGGGCGCTCGACGAGTGCGCGGCGCCGGGCGACGCGCGCGCCGCGAAATGGCTCTCGGCCGGCGGCTGCGACCTCGTGATCCTCGCCACGCCGGCAAGCGCGGCGGGCGAGTGGTTCTCGCGCATGGAGGAAGGCGGCTTCGACGGCATCGTCACCGACACGGCCTCCACGAAGGCGCCCATCGTCGCGACGGCCGCTTCCACCCTCTCCGACATGCGCCGCTACGTGCCCGGGCACCCCATGGCGGGCAGCGAGGCGGGCGGGTTCTCCGCGGCGCGCCCCGACTTGTTCCAGGGCGCCTATTGGATCTTGTGCCCCGACGACGAGACCGACAACGCCTCGTTTCTGGCCTTGCACTCCCTGCTCGCCGAACTGGGGGCGCGCATCATCTCCATCGACCGCGACGAGCACGACTCGGCCGTCGCCATCGTCAGCCACGTGCCGCACATGGTGGCCTCCGCGCTCGTCGAGCTGGCAGGCGCGCACGCGGGAAAGCGCCGCGAGCTTTTGCGCCTGGCGGCGGGCGGCTTCAAGGACACCACGCGCATCGCGGCCGGGTCTCCGGCGCTGTGGTGCGGCATCGCCATGGACAACCGCGAAGCGCTCGCAAGCGGGCTGGCCGAGCTGGGCGGCATACTCGGCCAATTCGAGGAGGCCGTGCGCGGAGGCGACGTGGAAAGGCTCACGGCGCTCCTTTCGCAAAGCGCGGACCTGCGGCGCAGCCTGCCCGCGCAATGGGTGCCGCTTTCCGCGAAGCTCACGCAGGTGCGCATCCCCATGGGCAACCGCCCGGGCGTGGTGGCCGAGGTCTGCGGCATGGCCGGGCACGCGGGCTGCAACATCCAGTCCATCGAGATCGACCACATCAACGAGGCGACCGCCGTGCTCGAGCTCATACTCACCGACGAGGGCGACGTGGGGCGCCTGGGCGGCGAGCTGATCGACGCGGGATTCGATTTTTCCATACGTTCCCTGGAAGGCGATAAATAGCATGGCATTGAGAGGACGACTGCGCTGCCCGTCGGACAAGTCCATCAGCCACCGCGCGCTCATGTTCGCCGCGCTGGCAGACGGCAGCTCGCGTCTGGGCGGGGTGTTGCCGAGCGCCGACGTGCGCTCGACGGCCAAGGCGATCCAGCGCATCGGCGCCAAGCTGAGATGCGAGACGGTGAACGGGGAGCCGTGGCTCGTGGTCGACGGGATCGGCTCAGATGTCGGCGAAGGCGCGGGGGCGAATGGCGGCGGCGGCAAGGGTGCGGGCGCGGACGCGGGTGCGGGGACGGGCGCGGACGCTGGCGCGGGCGCAGGGCGGCGCGCACATCCGCGCCTGCGCGACGACGTGGAGATCGACTGCGGCAACTCCGGGACGACCGCGCGCCTGATGATGGGCATATGCGCAGGTCTTGGCATACGCGCGCGCTTCACCGGCGACGCCTCGCTGCAAACCCGCCCCATGCGCCGCGTGACCGGCCCCCTCTCGCAGATGGGCGCCGCGTTCACCTTCACGGAAGAAGACGGCTGCCTGCCCGTCGAGCTTGCGGGCGGCACGCGCCTGTCCGCCGTCTCGTATCGCGCCCCTAAGGCAAGCGCGCAGGTGAAAAGCGCCGTGCTGCTGGCCGGGTTGTTCGCGAGGGGCACGACGATGCTCGAAGAGCCCGCCAAGAGCCGCGACCACACCGAGCGCATGCTGTCCGCCTTCGGCGCCGACGTGCGCGTGCACGGCCTGACCACGCACATCGAGGGCGGCGCGCGCCTGCACCCGTGCGAGGTGCGCGTGCCGGCCGACCCTTCCTCTGCCGCCTTTCCCGCCGTGGCGGCCGCGTGCGTGAAAAACTCCGACATCGTGCTTGCCGACGTCTTGCTCAACCCGACGCGCACGGGCGCCTTCGAGACGATGCGCCGCATGGGATGCGACCTCTTCTACGAGCACGAGCGCCAGCGCGGCGGCGAGCTTGTGGGCGACGTGCACGTGCGCTATTCGAACGACGTCGTGGGCGTCGAGGTGCCCGCCGGCGAGATCCCGAGCATGATCGACGAGATCCCCGTGCTGGCCGTGCTGGCCTGCCGCGCGCAAGGCGAGACGGTCTTTTGCGGATGCGGCGAGCTGCGGGTGAAGGAAAGCGACCGCCTGTCCGCCATCGTCGAGATGGCACAGGCGCTGGGCGCGCAGGCCTTCGTGGACGGCGAGGACCTGCACATCGTCGGCTGCGGGACGCGCGGCGCGGACGGGCGGCGCAGCGGCGCGGGCGCGCGGCGGGGAGGCGAAAGCCCGCTTGCCCTGCCCACGCGCCACGACCACAGGCTTGCCATGACGTGGATGGTGGCCGGGCGCGTCTTCGAGCGCGGCGCGCAACTCGACGACGCGGAGTGCGTGGCCATCTCCTGGCCGGGCTTTTTCACCGACATGGGCTCGCTCGAGCACGCCTGAGGCCGCCCGCTCGGCTTCGAGGGGCGCTTCACCCTTTCCTATGCGCCGACCAGCGCAAAAGACGTCTTTTTCATCATCCCGCGCCGCAAGCGCAGGCTCCCCGGAATTTAAAACGAGAGGCTGTCGCGGTCGAGGAGGAAATCGTAGACGTTCATCGTGAGGATCCCCCCGTCGTCGTCGTAGGGCGCCGGGCCTTCCCTGGTCACGATCACCTTCTTGAACGAATCGCAAGCCTTGCATTGCTGCCCGTGACGTAGACGTCGACTCCGTCGCGGGCGACGAGGTCTATGAGTATCTCGGCGAAATCGCCCAGGAGCTGCACCTCGTCGAGCAAGACATAGCAAGCCTCAAGGTGGCATGCGGGAAGTTCGGCCTTCGGCGCGCCTTGCGCACGTCGCTTTCCCCCTATCGCGACGAAGGGCAGCTGGTCAACGTCCCCCTATGGGCAATAGGCCAGGCGCCGGCGCTCGTCGCCCGGCGCGCACGCTAGCAGCTCGTCTTTGCGCGTGGATGGGGGCGCGGGACGGATGGCCAAGGGGATGCGGCATAGCGGGCGTTAGAGCCCAAGACCTGCGGTCATGTGCGCCATATAAAAGAGAAACCGCATGATGAAGATGGCGGACAGCGCGCATACGGCGGCGGCGGCGATGCGCGCAAGCGAGGGCACGCGCCCGCAGCGCAGCAGGTGCAGCCCCGACAACGCGAAGCTCGCGACGAGCAGCACGGCCGCGACGGCCAGGCAAGGCCAATAGCCGGGCACCAGATCTGCCGCCGTGAAAAGCGCGTTTTGCACCCCCTGCAGCGCCACGCCGTAGCAGACCTGGGACGCAAGCCAGAAAAGGGAGGCGACGGCGGAAGTGTAGAGGTAGATGCGCTCGAACTTCAGACCGGTGCTTTGCGATTCGCACAAGGCCAGGCAAAAAGTCGCAATCAGAGGGCCTGCCACGAAAGCGCTGAGCACGATGCTTGCAGGCACCGCCGGCTGGCTCCACGTGACGATGGTCTCGACGTCGTAGGCAAAGGCGACGGCGAAGATGAAGACGACGCCCGTGACGACGACGAGCACGCCCACGGCGAAATCAAAGGCCTTGTGCTCTTCGAGCGAAAAACCCGTCAGCCAAAACACCGCCGCGCACGCAAGGAAGGCCGACGCGGCCAAGATCTCGTTGGACAGCGGGCTTTCACCCACATGCGAGAGCACGTAGAGGGCATTGGCGGGATTGCCCAGGTGCGTGGCCGAGCTGATCAGGCCGCACATGCACAAGACGAGCGGGATCCACAGCTGCTTGCGCACGCGCGCCTTCTCCTCGCGACCGCGCCTGCGCGCGAAAAACGGGACGAGCATGATGAGGTAGGCCAGGCCGGCAGAAGGGCCGAGCGTGGTGAAGACGACGAGGGTGACCTCGCCGAGCGCGTTGCCGAGCGCGATTTCAAGGCCCATCGCGAAACCCTCCTCCCCGCTTGCGCGCGTGCCCGTCCGTGCGGCCTAGCGGTAGAACCTGGGCACGACCGGCTGCAAGGCGAATTGTGCTTGGATGCCGTCGAGCGTGCAAGCGCAAAGGCGCGCGAGGCCGGTGAAGAACGGGTGCGCGCTGACGTCTTGCACGCGTTCGAGGAAATGGCCCGACCAGATGAGCAGGTGCGAGGACAGGTACTCGTCGAGGATCTCGGGGCGCTGCTCGGCGATCCAGGCCATCAGCTCGAGCATGCGCCCGATGTGGTCGTCGGGCATGCGGTCGCCCGCGGTGACGAGCACCCCGTGCGCGGAGAGCCAATCGTGCAAGTCGAGGGCCGTGTCGCCGAAGATCACTCCCTCGTGGTCCGTATAGACCGACCCCCAGGGCGGCGCCGCCTTCTTGGCAGGGCCTACGAACAGGCGCCGGTACTCCTCCACGATGCCGGCGGGCACCTCGCCGTCCATGCCCGCCAACGCCCCCGTCATGAGGGCAAGGGCCGCAGCCGCCTCGTCCGGCGCGGCAAAGGGCCACTCCCCGGCGGCCGCATCCGGGTCCATTTCGGAAAAGGCGCGGTACAGGCCGCCCGCGTCGCCTTGGGCCGGGTCTTGGGAAAAGAACGGGCCTAGGGTCTGCCCCACGAAGGCGACGGCGCCGAGCTGCTCTTCGGTATGCGGGTGTTCCTGTGCCATTAGCCTGCCTCCCTCGTAGAGGAAGATGAGCCGAAGGCCGCCTCCCTCGCGCGCACGGGCCTTCGGCTCCCTCCGTCTTTCAAACTCCGCGCATCCGCGCGCGTGCATACCGCAACACGGAACCGCCCGGGTCTTGCACGCCGGGTTCCGCGCATCCGCGCGCGTACATGCCGCGACACGGTGCGCGTGCGAGATTACATCAGCGTCACGCCCACGGAAAGGTAGAGCGAGTAGAAGGAAAGGCGCGCGAGCAAGATGCCGAGCCCCATCTCCACCGCGATGCGGACTCCCGCCGCCGCCTTCACCCCGCCCTTGAGCGCGCGCGCCGTCTCGAGCACGGCGCCCCAGCAAAACACCATCCCGACGATGAAGCAGGGGGCCGCGCCGGCGGCGACGCTCGCGCCGCTTGCCACGGCGTTGGCGTCTCCTGCGACCATGACGAGATGGGCCGCGCCGGCGATGGTGGCGATTGCGGCGCCGGCCGCCGCGAGCACGAGCAGGGGCTTTCCAAACGGGGCGCGGGCGCCCCCTTCACCGGCACCGTCCTTCTCGCCGGCACCCGCCAGCGCAAGGACCAAGACCGCGACCGCCGAGCCGCCCGCGAGCAGATAGCCGAGCATCTCGACGGCGTTTAGGCCGGTGTTCCACGAGGAGATCGTGGGGACGGCGTAGGCCAGCCCCATGAAGACGGCGAAAACCACGGCGAGCGCGGCCACGACAAAGGCAAGCGGCTTGCGCGCAGCGCCGAGCTTTCCCGCAAGGCCGCACACGAAGTAGATGCAGGCTGCGACCAAAAAGACCGCGCCGGCGACGACCTCGTTGGAAAGCGGCGAGGAGCCGACGCCCGCAAAGACCCCGTATGCCTTCAGCGGGCTTGCGACATGGGCGAAGGTGCAGCAAAAGCCCACGATGGCGACCACGAGCGGCACGGCGCACATCTTGTCGATGCGCCCGAGCCTCACGTCGCCAAACGTGCAGGTGCAAAAGACGACGGCGAGCGCGAGAAACGCGCCTGCCCCGAGAGACGCCAGGGTGGTGAACAGCGCCAGGGGGAAATCGGAAAGTACGGCCTCCATGCTAGACCACCTCCTTGACGTTGACGACGGACCCGGTCGTGTCTCCCGCGGGCTTGGCGTCGTCGTTTTCCTTTATGTAGATGTTCGGACCTGTGTACGAGCTTTCGGGCAAAGGCGCGATGTTGCCGCGCGCGCCTTTCGCAGCCATCTCCGACACGCTGCCGAAATCCAGCGCGCGCAGCGGGCAGGCCTCGACGCAGATGGGGCGCTTGCCTTCCGCGACGCGCTCGGCGCAGCCGTCGCACTTCACGGAATGCCCCGCGCTACGGTCGACCTTGGGGGCGTTGTATGGGCAGGCCATATGGCAGTACCCGCAGCCTATGCACTTGTCGGCGTCCACGCTGACAAGCCCCGTCTCCCCGTCTTTGTGCATGGCCTGCGTCGGGCACACGTGCACGCACGCGGGCTCGTCGCAATGGTTGCACGACATGGAGATGTGGTAGACGTAGCTCGTCGTGGTGTAGCAGCCGTCCCCGGCATCCTCCCACGCGCCGCCCTCGTAGTCGTAGACCTTGCGAAACGCGGTGTCGCGGCCGAGGTCCTTGTAGTCCTTGCACGCCATCTCGCAGGTCTTGCAACCCGTGCAACGCGTGCTGTCGAAATAGAATGCGTGTTGCGTCATCGTCTATCCCTCCCCTATGCCTTCGAGACCTGGGCGATAATCGAATGCGACGGCCCGTTGCCCTTTGCCAGCGGCGTGGGCTTGTAGGTGGTCAACGTGTTGATGCAGGCGCCCTTGTCCACCTTGTCGCCGTACATGTCGGCATCGTGCCAGGCGCCCTGCGGGATGCCGATGGTGCCGGGGATGATGCGGCCGGTCACGCGCGCCTCGATCTCTATCTCGCCTGCGGGGCTTTTCACACGGCACTTGTCGCCGTTTGCGATGCCGCGCGGGCCTGCGTCGGCCGGGTTGATCCACATCTGCTGGCGCGCGGCCTGCTCGAGCTCTTCTATGAACCCGAACGAGGAGTGCGTGCGCGACTTGTGGTGGAATCCCGAGCAGTACAGCGGGTACTCGTCGGTCACCTCGCCATAGCCTTGAAATCCCGGGTTGAACTCGGGGATGGCGTAGATCGTCTCGTCGTCGTCGAGCTCCCAGGTGTCGTTGAGGCCGGCAAGCGTCTCGGAGTAGATCTCGATCTTGCCCGACGGCGTGGCCAGCGGGTGCTCTTCGGGGTTGTCGCGAAAGTCCTTCAAGCCGATGGCGGGCTCGACTTTGCGCTTGTAAAGCCCCTGCTCCTTGATCTGGTCCCACGACGGCATCTCGGGGTCGTCCGCGGCGCCCGTCTTGTAGAGGTACTCGACCCACTCGTCGTGCGTCTTTCCCTGGGTGAACTCGTCGCGCAGCCCGAAGCTCTCCGCGATGTCGGCGCACACGTCGTAGCTGCTGCGGCACTCGCCCGGCGCCTCTTGGGCAGGGCCTCCCACGCACACGCCCGTGTAGTACTCGGCGTAGCCCTGGGTCTGCATGTTCACCTGCTCGGCGCGCATGGCGTCCGGCAGCAGGATGTCAGCGTACTTGGCCGTGTCCGTCAGGACCGTGTCCCACACCAAGATGAACTCGCACTTGGACTCGTCTGCCAGGACCTCGTGCGCGTAGTTGATGTCGCCGTGCTGGTTGGTCAGGCAGTTGCCCGCGTAGTTCCACAGGCATTTGATGTCGCTGCCGAGCGTCTCGGTGCCGGAGATGCCGGCGTTGGTGGCGGTCATCTCGTGGCCGTGGTCGATGGCGTTGAGGTACTGGTAGACCGGCAAGACGGTCTCGACGGGGTTCTCGTAGGGGATGCTCCCGACGAGGTAGGTGGGCGGCTCGGCCTCGCGCTGGCCGGTGTTGGTGCCCGGCAGGCCGATCTTGCCCAGCGCGATGGGCACCATGCAGATGGCGCGCGTGGACTGCTCGCCGTTGGTGTGGCGCTGCACGCCCCAGCCCTGGCACACGAAGGGCGCCTCGGCGTTTTCGAGGTCGCGGGCAAGCTCCACTATCTTGTCGGCCGGTATCTGGGTGATGGGCGCGGCCCACTCGGGGGTCTTGGCCACCTTGTCGTAGCCCGTGCCCAGGACATAATCCTTGTAGGAGAGCTGCTTGCCCTTGGCAGACGCCGGCATGGTCTCCTCGTCCCAGCCCACGCAATGCGTGCGCAAGAACGCCTCGTCGGTTTTACCGTCTTGGATGAACTGGTAGATCAAAGCCGCGCACAAGGCCGCGTCGGTGCCCGTGCGTATGGGCAGCCACTCGTCGGAATGCGCGCTGGAGGTCTCGTTCAGGCGGTAGTCGATGTTGACGATCTTGCCCCCGCGCGACTTCACACCCTCGCGCACCTGCGCGAACTCCCAGCATTGGTTGGCGCCGCCCATGCGCGTCTCGGCCGGGCTGTTGCCGAACATGACGACCAGGTCCGAGTGCCGGGCCGCCTCGCTAAACGACGAGGCGTTGACGTTGTCGTAGGGCGAAAAGGCCGTGGCCTTCTTGCCGAGCGTCTTGTGGATCTTCGTCTTGGCGTCTATGTTGGCGCTGCTCCCGTACATGTAGGGCATGACCATCTGCAGCATGTGCGTGGAGTAGTCGGCGCCCTGGTTCACGAAACCGCCGAGCAGGCTGAGCAGCCGGTGGTTGGGCGTCTTGCCCGTCGAGCAGTACATGCCCGTCGCGTAGTTGATGAAGACGGATTGCGGGCCGTAGTCCTTGTAGATCTTCTCCAGCTTGTCGTGGATGGTCTGGATCGCCTCGTCCCAGCTGATACGCTCGAACTTGCCCTCGCCGCGCTTTCCCGTGCGCTTCATGGGGTACAGCAGGCGGTCCGGGTGGTTCACCCAGCGGCGCAGGCTGCGTCCGCGCAGGCAGGCGCGCGCCTGGAAGTCGTCGTCGCCTATGTTGTCGGTCTCCATGTAGGCGATCTTGCCGTCGCGCACGTGCCACTGGAAGACGCAATTGCCCCCGCAGTTGACGTTGCACTGGCTCCAGGCGATCTTCTCCTCGCCTGCCGCCTTGTCCGTGCCCTCGGCAAAGACGTTGCCCGATGTGGCGAGCGCGCCGCCTGCGGCAGCGACTCCGGCGAGAGCACCGGAGGCTTTGACGAACGAGCGTCGGCTCATCTTCGTATCCGGCATGAAATCCCCTCCCTCTCTTTTTCGCGGCGCCTCTCCTCAAAAGGCGCCGAAACCAAATGTCCACGCTTGGAAAAGTACGCCGATGCGTTGCGCTGCGTGTCACATGAAATATGCGAATTTGCAGGTCAAAGCATCACATTTTTTCGATTTCGCGCGTTTTCGCCGAATTTCCATATTTTTTCGCGCTTGCTATCATGTGCCCTGTGAAAGACAGCGCCGTGCGCGCTTTCCCGCCCAAGGAAGGCACGGCGCCGAGCGGAAAGAGGCGCCATGGGTAGCTTTTTCGCCCGGGGAAAACGCGGGGGCGGGTGGAAAAGGCGGCACGCGCAGGTGAAGAGGGCGGCGCCTGCGGGCAGGGGGAATCGACGCGCGCGACGTGCGCGACGCATGCGGGAGGAGGACATGGTGCTGGCCGAGCTTGCACGCTTGCTCAAGCCGAACGTGTGCTCGCTTGGCTACGGGCTGTTCCTCGCCGTGAACGCGACGGGCATATGGGGCGGCGTCTTTCCCTTTCTGCCCATGAGCATCCAGACCCGCGACGTCATGCTCTGGTTCTACCTCGTCCAATCGTTGGCGCTTGCCCTCGTCTTTCTCGTGGTGGGCTTCGGGGCCGCGCGGGGGGCGTTCCAAAAGATGCGCTCAAGCCGGCGGGCCATCTGCGCCGCGGTCCTCTACTTCGCGGGATGGTCCTTCCTCATCGCGGCGATGTATCTGAAAGGAGCCGTCTTGCCTCTGGCCTGCGCGGGCGGCGCGTGCCTCGGCGGGGGCGCCGGCCTGTTCTACCTGCTATGGCAGCGCATGTTCTCGAGCGGGACGCCCACCGCGGGCCTGCACGACCTGGTCGCGGGATTTGCCTACGCGGCGCTGTTCTACGGCGCGCTCTACCTCGTCCCCCGCGCGGTCACCGCCTACCTCATCCCGCTCGTCTTCTTGCCCCTGTTCGCGCTTGCGCTGATCGTGGGCAACCGCCGCGTCGACTACACGCAGCCGATGTACCGCAGCCGCGCGCGGGAGAACCTGCGCGTCTGGCGGCATGCGTGGTCGGGGTGCTGGCGCAGCGCGTTTTCGCTGGGGGCGATCGCGTTTTGCACGGGCGTCGTGCGCGCGCTGGCCATAGGGCAGCCCGAGCTGGGGTCTTTGGTGAACCTGCTTTCCATGGCAGCCCTGTTCGCCGGAGCCGTCGCCGTCTTGGCCATGTGGCAGCTCAAGGGTCTGCGCATGAACATCATGAAGCTCTACCGCTTCATATTCCCCGTGCTCTTGACCGCGTTGCTCGTGCTCGTCTTCGTCCCCGTGCTGGCCTACGCGCGCTGGCTGGCAGCCGGCCTTTTCGCGCTCTACAGCATGGGGCTTGTGCTGGCGATGATGCAATGCGCGCAAGTCGCGCACAAAGACGGGGTGAACCCGTCGTTTCTCTTCGGCTTGTTCGGCGGCGTGGTCTACGGCCTCCACGACCTCGGCTTCATCGCCGGCAGCCTCTCCGGCGCCACGGGCTTTTTCGGGATGGAGCCCATGTCGGTGATGGCGACGCTGTCCATATACCTGCTCGCCGTCATGTTCTTCGCGGGCGCGGTCGATTTCAGCGGCGGTGCCGGCCAGGTGCTCTACGGGGCGAGCATCGAGCTGGTCGCCCCCCAAGACGAGGACGGCAGCGCGCGGGGCAGGCGGCGGGAGCCGAAAGGCGGCGGCGCCTTCAAGGACCGCACTGCCATCAAGATAGCGGCGCTGCGCGAGGAATACGGCCTGTCCGAGCGCGAGGCGCAGGTCGCGGACCTGATCGTGCGCGGCAACACCGTGCCCCGCATCGCCGAGCAGCTCTATATCTCGGAAAACACGGTGCGCACCCACTCGAAGCGCATCTACGCCAAGCTCGGCATCCACAAAAAGCAAGAGCTCGTCGCCTTGACCGAGACGTTTTAAAAGATGGGCGGTGAAGGCGCGCGGCGGCGGCGCGCCTCGTTGCGGGCGGCGGCGCGCCTCGTTGCGGGCGGCGGCGCGCCTCGTTGCGGGCGGCGGCGCGCCTCGTTGCGGGCGGCGGCGCGCCTCGTTGCGGGCGGCGGCGCGCCTCGTTGCGGGCGGCGGCGCGCCTCGTTGCGGGCGGCGGCGCGCCTCGTTGCGGGCGGCGGCGC
>CAVFDV010000059.1:0-11076 GCA_963621315.1 Oscillibacter sp. MSJ-31 | reverse complement strand
GCCGGTTTGAGGACGGGCGCGAGACGCCCCTTTTCCTGAATAACTTAACTCGCACAAATCCGAACAAATGTTTGCTTTTTCCCACGGCGCGCCCTACACTCTTTGCATAGGGTCGGACGAAGGCGCGAAAGGACCGAAGGGGGCGCGATATGGCAAAAGACGAGCTGACGCAACGCCAGCAGCAGATCCTCGACTATATACAGAAGTGCATCACGGAAAACCAATGCCCGCCCAGCGTGCGCGAGATTGCGCAGGCAGTCGGGCTGGCCTCCCCCTCCACCGTGCATGCGCACTTGAGCGTGCTCGAGCAGAAGGGCTATATACACCGCAAGGGCGCCAAGTCGCGCGCCATGTCCGTCGTGCACGCGGACGCCGCGCACGACGTGGGCGAAAACGGGGCGCCGGCAGGCGGTGGCGCAGGCGCGGCGGATGCAAGAGGCGCGCGCGGGGTCGGCGCCGTCTCGCCCGGGAAGAGGGCGGATGTGGTGAACTTGCCGCTCGTCGGGCGCGTTGCCGCGGGCGTTCCCATACTCGCCGAGCAAAACGTGGAAGAGCAGGTGCCCTTGCCGCGCTCCATGTTCGGGGACGCGAACTCGTATCTTTTGGGCGTGCATGGGCAGTCCATGGTCGATGCGGGCATACACGACGGCGACATCGTGGTCGTGCGCGAGCAGCACACGGCAGACGACGGGCAGATCGTGGTCGCCTTGCTCGACGGCGAGGCCACGGTGAAGACCTTCTACCGCGAGAAGGACTGCATACGCCTGCAGCCGCAAAACGAGGCGATGGAGCCCATCTACACCACGGACGCGCAGGTCATAGGCGTGGTCACGGGCTTGTTCCGCACCATGTAGGGCTCGAGCCTGGCGCAGGCGCCGCCTGCTGCGCGCGGGATGCGCACGCAAAGCGCGATGCCGTCGTCGCGGTATTCCTGCGACAGCACCTCGGCATGCTCGTGCGCCCACGCCGCGATATGCGCCCGTTCGAAGGGGACGAGCAGGTCTGCCACGACGGAGTCTTCTTGGGCCGCCTCCTCGATTGCCGCCACGAGCGCCTCGACGCCGGCGCCGGTATGCGCCGAGACGAATACCGCATCCGGGTGCAGCGCACGCAGGCGGGCGGTTTGCGCGTCGTCGAGCATGTCCGTCTTGTTGAAGCAGACAAGCCGGCGCACCTTGTCGGCGTCTATCTCGGCAAGCACCTCGCATACTACGTCGAGCTGGTCGGCGCACATGGCGCTCGACGCGTCCACCACGACGACGGCCAGGTCGGCCTCGCGCACCTCGTCGAGCGTCGACTTGAACGACTCGACGAGGCTGTGCGGCAGCTTTTGGATGAAGCCGACCGTGTCGGTGAGGGTCGCCTTGGTGCCCTGCGGCAGGGCAAATTGGCGCGTCGTGGAGTCCAAGGTGGCGAAGAGCTTGTCGTAGGCCAGCACATCTGCGCTGGTCAGGCGGTTCATCAACGTGGATTTCCCCGCATTGGTGTAGCCTGCCAAGACGATGCGGAACACCCCCGACCTGGCGCGTTCCTTTCGCTGCGTGCTGCGGCTTTTCTCCACGGACGCCAGCTCGCGGCGCAGCACCTCGATCCTGTGGCGCACGAGGCGGCGGTCCACCTCGAGCTGCGACTCGCCCTCGCCGAAGCGCGAACCCACGCCGCCGCCCATGCGATGCGCCGCCAGATGGCTCCACATGCCGCGCAGGCGCGGGAGCAAGTAGCGGTTTTGCGCGAGCTTCACCTGCAGGCGGCCCGCGCGGCTCGTGGCATGCAAGGCGAAGATGTCCAAGATCAGCGCGGTGCGGTCGATCACCTTCACCCCGCGCCCCACCAGCTCCTCGAGCTTGCTTTGCTACGACGGGCTGAGCTCGTCGTCGAATATCACCACGTCGATGTCCATATTGCGCACGACAGACGCGAGCTCGTCGGCCTTGCCCTTGCCGATGAAGGTGCGCGGGTTGGGCGCGTCGAGCTTCTGGCTCATGGTGAAGATAGTCTCGGCGCCGGCTGTGCGTGCGAGGCGCTCGAGTTCAGCCAGAGATTCGTCTGCGGGCACCGTGGCCCCAAGGCGTTCTATCCCAACAAGCACCGCCCGCTCCGGCACCTCGGCTGTCTCGACCTCGAATTCCCTGCGTGCCATTTCCCCCTCAGCGCCCCTCTCCCCTGCCGGTTGCTGCAACAGGGCCGGCCCCGGCGGCGGGCGCTTCAGCAGACCCGGCGCAAACGGAGGGCACTTTGACTTTTCCGGCACCGGCGCGGTCGATAGGCGTCGCATCCGGCTCCTGCACAGGCGCGGCAGCGCCGCATCTGCTCCTCCCGGCAGCGCCGCCCCCGCTTCCCCGAGCGCCGCCGCATCCGCTCCTCCCGGCAGCTCCGCCTCCGCTTCCCAGGGCGGCGCCCTCGTATTCGCGCACGGCCTCGTCCCACAGCGCCAGCGCCTCGTCTGCCAGACGCGCCGCATCTGCGTCGTCGGCATCCAGCCACACGATGCCGCGCTGGCCGCGCAGCCACGTGCGCTGGCGCTTCGCATAGCGCCGGGTATCCCGTTTCACCAGCTCGACCGCCTCGTCCAGGGACAGCTCGCCGTCCAGGTGGCGCACCAGCTCCTTGTAGCCTATGGCCGCGCTGGCGCTCGCCGCCTCGCGAAAGCCGCCCGCCAACAGGCCTTCGACCTCGGAAAGCAAGCCCGCTTCCATCATCGCGTCCACGCGGGCGTCGATGCGCGCGGCAAGGACGCCGGGCTCTACGGACAGGGCGAGGCGCAACGCGGGATAGTACGGGGCGACCTCGCGAAACGCTTCCTTGCGCCGCGCATAGCTCTCCCCCTCCTCGCACATCTCGAGCGCGCGGATCACGCGGGGCAGGTTGTGGGGGTGGACCGCCTCGGCGCTCGCCGGGTCGCGCTCCTTCAAAAGCGCATGCACGGCCTCCACGCCCTCGGCGCGCGCCATCGCCTCGAAGCGCGCCCGAAAGGCCGTCTTGTCCGGCATGTCGGACGCGAACTCGAGATCGTCTACGAGCGCGCGCATGTAAAAGCCTGTGCCCCCGCAGGCAACGCATGGCACCCCGCGCCCGTCCATCTCCTCGACGATGCGGCGCGCATCGCGCTGGAACAGCGCCGCCGAGTACTCGCAACCGGGTTCGAGGATGTCGACGCACCGATACGGCACCGAGCGCGCGCAAGGCGGCGTCTTTGCCGTGCCTATGTCCATCCCGCGGTAGATTTGCATGGAGTCCACCGAGACGACCTCGGCCCCGAGGCGCGCGGCGACCCTGTCCGCCACCGCGCTCTTGCCCGAGCCGGTAGGCCCTTCCAGGCACAAGACAGGCAAGGAAAGGCGCCGCAAAGCCGGCATCCGCACGATCACGATACGAGCTTTCCCTGCAAATACCAGGTGCGCGCGCGCTCGATATGCACATCGAGTATGCGCCCGGCGAATTCGGCGGGCCGCCGTCCTTGCGGCAAGGGCACGTGGACCGTCTGGTTCTTGGGGCTTTTACCCGCCAGCATGCACGCGTCGCGTTTCGAGACGCCCTCGAAGAGCACGGGCACGACCGTGTCGGCCTCGGCCTGGTTGGCTGCCCACGCGCCTTGCTGCACCAGCTCGACCAGGGCGTCGAAGCGCTCCTGCACCTGCCCGCGCGTGCACACGGGCTCCATCTCCGCCGCCGGCGTGCCGGCGCGCTTCGAGTAGATGAAGGTGAAGACCTGCGCGTAGCCCACCTCGCGCACCAGCTCGTAGGTCGCGCGGAAATCCTCGTCGGTCTCGGTGGGAAAGCCCACGATCACGTCGGTGGAAAGCGCGATGCCCGGCACGGCGGCGCGCAAGTCCTCGACAAGGTCGAGATAGCGCCGCGCCGTGTAGCCCCGGTTCATCTTCGCCAGCACCGCATCCGAGCCGGATTGCACGGGCAGGTGCAGCTGGGGCATGATGTTGTCGTGCGCGGAGAGCGCCTCGATGGTCTCGGGGCTTAGGTCCTTGGGGTGGCTTGTCACGAAGCGCACGCGCGGGATGCCGCTTTCTCCCGCCATGTGCAAAAGCTCGGCGAAGCGCGGCGCGCCGTAGAGGTCGCGCCCGTAGGAGTTGACGTTCTGGCCGAGCAGCGTCACCTCCTGCACGCCTTCGGCGGCAAGCTTTCCCAGCTCGAAGGAAAGCGCCTCGATGGGCCGCGAGCTCTCGCGGCCGCGCACGTGGGGGACGATGCAATAGGTGCAGAAGTTGTCGCAGCCCTTCATGATGGGAAGCCAGGCATGCCAGCTCTTCGCGCGGCGCGCCGGCGCGTCTGCCCCTTCAGCAGCCGGGGCGTCGTCTACGGTCTGCGCCACCGCCTCGCCCGTCTCGATGCGCCGGCAGACCAGATCGGGCAGCTCGGAGATGTTGTGCGTGCCGAAGACGACGTCCACGTGGGGCAGCTGCGCGCGCAGCCTCTCGCCGTCGCGCTGGCCGATGCAGCCCCCCACGGCGATGATGCGCGGGCGCGCGGCGTGCGCGGCGGGCATGTTCTTGATGGAGGAGACGCGCCCGTAGAGGCGTGTGTCGGCCTTCTCGCGCACGCAGCAGGTGACGAAGACGACGAGGTCGGCGCGCTCGGGGCCGTCTGCGGGGATGCAGCCGCGCGACTCGAGGAGGCCGGCGATGCGCTCGGCGTCGCTCTCGTTCATCTGGCAGCCGAATACCTCGAGGGCATAGGCCATGCCGACGAGTGGCTGCTGTGGGTGAAGGGGGCATGCCGCGCCCTCGCCGCCTTCCCCGCCTTCGGGTGCGCCTTTGTCCGCGCGCATGCCGGGGCGCATCCCGGCGGGCATGCCGCCTGCCGCGGCGGCGCGCATGGTGAAAGGCCCGGCCTCGTGCTTTTTTGCAGTGCCCGTCAACACGCCCCCCATTCCCGCGCATCGCGCCCGCAGGCCTCGATGAAGGCGAAGAACTGCGCGCGGTCCAGGCCCGCCGCCCCGAGAGATGAGCCGTGCGTGCTGTCTCCGTGCCAATCCGAGCCGCCGCAGACGCCCAAGCCCAGCTCGCGGGCCAACGTCGCGAGGCCGGCGCGCTCCTTTTCCGTATGCTGGGGATAGAACGCTTCCACGCCCGCAAGCCCCTCCTTCGCGAAGCCCGCGATCAGGTCGACCACGTGGTAGGCGGCCGGATGCGCGATGAAGGGGAAGCCTTGCGCCTCGCGCACGAGCGAGATGGCCTCGATGCTCTCGATGTCGACGCGGTCCACGTAGTAGGGGCAGCCGAGGCCTATGAGCGTGTCGAAGACCGCGTCGGTGTCCGGCGCGGCGCCCGCCTCCACGAGCGCGCGGGCCACAAGCGAGCGGTTCACCACCTTGCCGCATGCCGCCAGAGCTTCCGGGTGGACGGGGTAGCCGTCTGCCTCCAGGCGCTCGGCGATGGCAAGGGCGCGCTCGGTGCGCGTCTCGTTTGTGCGCGCGCACACCTGGGCAAGCGCCGGCGTCGAGGCGTCGCAAAAATACGCGAGCATGTGCACCGGGCGCCCGTCGTGGAGAGTGGAAAGCTCCATGCCGGGCACTGTCACCGGGCCGGGCGCGTCCGCCGCCGCAAGCCCCTCGGCCCCGGCCATCGTGTCGTGGTCGGTCACCGCGAGGGCAAAAAGCCCGGCCGCATCTGCAGCCGCATATATCTCCTCGCAGCTCAACACCCCGTCCGAACAGGTGGAATGCGTGTGCAGATCGGCAAAGGGGCGCACCGCGCCCGCGCCGCCTTCGTGCGCGAGCACCATCACAGCTCCTTTTCTATGGGAAAGCGCACGGTGATGGCGTCGGCGCCCACGTGCACCTTCGGGCTGTCTTTCAGCTGGATGAAATAGCGTTGCGCGAGCACGTCAAACGACGACTCCAGATGTCGGGAGAACGCGTCGAGGTCCTCCTTGCCTACCTTCAGGCCGCGCCGGTCTTTGTAGATGTTGCCCGCCTTGGGCTCTTTTACCCTCGCGCCGCCGACGAGCTTGGACAGCGGCGCGGCCGCGGGCGCGATCTGGCCGCCCAGCACGCGGTGCGCGGTCCTCTCGGAGATGGGCAGCCCCAGCCCGCATGCCACCGCGCACAGCTCGGCCGCATCGGAGGCCGCCGCCGCGCGCGTGCACACCGGCAGCTCGGACACGTCGTCGCAAAAGAGCAGCTGCTCGTCGTCGAGCAGACGCCTTCCCTGCACCACCAGCGCGGCCACGACGTCGGCGGGCGTGCCCAGGTAGACGCTCACGTGGTCGCGTTCCTCGAGCGCGAACTCCACGCAGGTGCGCACGATGTTGTGCGGCCCGCTTTCCACGGACAGCCGGCCGGTCTCGGCGTCGCGCTGCAACTTCGGCAGGCTCGACTGGTCGGTCCGCTCCCCCAGCTCGTCGACGTCCACCTCCACGCAAAACGACGAGCCCTCCCCCTCGCGCGCATCGGCCACGTGCGCGTCGAGGGCGTTTTGGCGTATGGAGTAGAGCGCCATGCCGCGCCCGTGCACGCCCCAGCGGTCCATCACCATGGTCTCGAGCTTGGAGGTGACGCGCGGCTCGAAGATGGCCTCTTGCAACGCGGCGGGCACCCCGTCCCCGTCGTCGACGAAGGTGAGGTGCCGCAGCTTGCCCTCGCGCCACGAGGCGAGGTAGATGCGGCGCGCGTGCGCGTCGCGGGCGTTGCGCAGCATCTCGATGACGATGTCTTCCACGCAGCGTATGTCGTGCTTGGCCTGGCGGCGTTCGGCCTCGGCGGTGCGCAGGCGCACGAAGCCGCCGCCGAGGTTTTCCTCGATGGCCAGATGCGCGTCTCCTTGGACCGAGGAGACGAAGTCGACCAGATCGTCTGCAGACATTTCCCTGGACATGCGCGCGGCGTTCGTGAAAGCCTAAGAGACGGCCCTATTTCGCCAGGGCCTCGGAGCGCGACTCGCGTATGACGACCACGTGGATCTGGCCGGGATACTGCATCGTCTCCTCGATTTCCTTGGCGATGTCGTGCGCGAGTACCGTGGATTTCGCGTCGTCGACGACCTCGGGCGCGACCATCACGCGGATCTCGCGGCCGGCCTGCATGGCGTAGGTGCGCTCGACGCCCTCGTGCGCGTTCGCGATCTCCTCGAGCCGCTCCAGGCGCTTGATATAGCCGTCGTAGCTCTCGCGGCGGGCGCCCGGGCGTGCGGCGGACACGGCGTCGGCTGCCTGCACGAGCACCGCGAGCACCGTCGAGGGCTCGACGTCGGCATGGTGCGCCTCGATGGCGTGCACCACGGCAGGCGACTCCCCCTGTCGGCGCGCGAGGTCGGCGCCGATGACGGCATGCGAGCCCTCGACCTCGTGGTCGATCGCCTTGCCGATGTCGTGCAAGAGGCCGGCGCGTTTTGCCTGCAAGGGGTCCAGTCCCAGCTCGGAGGACATGGACGAGGCGATGGAGGCCACCTCCAGCGAGTGCTGCAGCACGTTTTGCCCAAACGAGGTGCGGAATTTCAGGCGCCCCAGGGTGCGCACCAGCTCGGGCGCCAGGTCGTGGATGCCCGTCTCGAAGGCGGCCGCCTCGCCGGCCTCCTGGACCTGCTGGTCGATGTAGCGCTCGGCCTTCTTGAACATCTCCTCGATGCGCGCCGGGTGTATGCGCCCGTCGGCGATGAGGTTTTCGAGCGTGATGCGGCCGACCTCGCGGCGCACGGGGTCGAACGCGGACAGCGTGACCGTCTCGGGCGAGTCGTCGATGATGATGTTCACCCCGGTAATCTGCTCGAAGGCGCGGATGTTGCGGCCCTCGCGCCCGATGATGCGGCCCTTCACGTCGTCGGAGGGGATCGTCACGGTGGTGACCGTGCGCTCCGCCGTGTAGTCGGCGGCCAGGCGCTGTATGGCCACGGACAAGATCTCGCGCGACTTGCGGTCGGCCTCGCCCTTGGTCTTTTCCTCGGACTCGCGGATGATGGCGGCGGCCTCGTGGGCGCACTCGTCGCGCACCTGCGCGAGCACCTTGTCCTGGGCCTCCTCGCGGCTCATGGCGGCCACGGCGTAGAGCTTGTCGTCGACGGCGGCGAGCTTGTCGTCGAGGTCGTGCTCGCGGCTGGTCAGGCGGTCTGCCTGCGAGGAGAGCTGGCTTTCGCGCTCGTCGAGCGAGCTTGCGCGCCTGTCGCACGCGTCTTCCTTCTTGCGCACGCGGTCCTCGCGCTCCTTGACCTGCGCCTGCTTCTCGCGGTGCTCGTCTTCGGCCGCCTGGACGATTTTGAGCGCCTCGTCTTTTGCCTCCACCTGCGCCTCGCGGCGTATGGTCTCGGCCGCCTTGTTCGCGTCGTCGATCGCCTGCTGCGCCTGCGCCTGCGCGCCGTTGGCGCTGGACTTGGACAGGGCACGGCTTATGGCAAAACCGACGGCGAGGCACACGACGGCGACGAGGATGTATACAAGTGCATCCATTTCGCAGTCCTCTCTTCTTGTTCCGTAGCGATAAAAGGCGCTTTCCTGACAAAAACGCCGATGAAACAGACTATCACAACGGGCGCGTCGCGCGGACGTCAAACGGGCGATATGCATGCGCGCGCAAGGCGAACGCACGAAAGGGGCGTCCGGGGGCTGCGGTCGGCGCAGGGGCAGGGCGGCGCTTGTCGCGGGCGCGGCGCTAGAGGGGGCGGCCCGCCTCGATGCCGGGAAAGCCCAGCTGGCGCAAGGCTTCGAAGAGCACGATGTTTGCCGCGTTGGAGAGGTTGAGCGAGATGGCGTCGGGGTCGGCGGGGTCGCTTGCAGGACCCGGCAGGCGCGTGGCCGGCGAGACGGACTCGCGGTGCAGCATGGGAATGCGCACGCAGGCGTCTTCGTGGGCGCCGAGGACCGCCGCGTCGATGCCGCTCGACTCCGCCCCGAACATCAATATGTCGCCGTCCGCATAGGCCACGTCCGTGTAGCGCCGCGCGCCGTGCTTGGTGCAATACCACACGCGCGCGCCGGCCGTCTCGCGCGCGAAGGCCCCGTAGCTGTCGTGGACGGCCAGGTCGAGGTCGCGCCAATATCCCATCCCCGCGCGGCGGATCATCGCGTCGTCGAGGCTGAACCCCAGAGGCGCGATGAGGTGCAGGCGCGCGCCCGTGAGCACGCAGCTGCGCCCGATGGTGCCGGTGTTTGCGGGGATTTCCGGGTGGAAGAGCGCGACGGAGAGCACTAAAGCTCCTTGCGGTAGAGCATGCAATGGCAATAGCCCTCCCAGGCGGGGTCGGCCAGCTGCTCGCGGAACTCGCGGCACATGCAATAGTTGTCCTCGACCTGCTCCAGACGGCACGGGCAATAGCCGCCCTTCTTCAATATCCCCGCGCGGATCTTGTCCACAAGCCCGCGGTCTTCGTTGAGCGTTATCTTCATGGCCTTTTCCTACTTCCCCGCAAACATCACGATCAAGACGATGGCGACGATGGCCACGAGCAGCACGACCGCGCCGGCCGCCATCTTGCCCACGTGCGCCTTCTTCGCCGCGGCGGAGGCCTCCTCCTTGAGGGCGCCGTAGCGGGCCTCTTGCGCCGAGACGGTCTGCTCCAGCTCTTGGGCGCGCGCGGCCAGCGCCTCTATGGCCTGCGGGTCGGCGTGGATGGCGTTGGCCTCGTCGATGAGCGCCTGCGCGTCGTCGGCCGCCTTTTGCTGGCGCGAGAGGTCGCGTTGCGTGGCCTTCATCTGCGCTTGCAGCTGCTCGATTTTCTCGTAAAGGGGCGCTTGCGCGGCCTCCTGCCGCTCGCGGCAGCCCTCCAGCTCGGTCTTTGCCGCCCCCGCCTCGTTGCGCAGCTCGCCCAGACGCGTGTGCGCCTGCTCCACCTCGTCGAGCTTCTCGCGCTCCCGCGCCACGGCCTGCTCGTAGGAGCGGCTGTCGGCGCCGCCTTGCGCATCGGCCGCGTGCTTCATCTCCCAGGCCGCCTTCGAGCATGCGTCGCGTTCCTTTTGCAGGCGCGATATCTCGCGCTCGTGTGCGCGTATCGCCTGCTTTGCCGCATCTGCGGCCTTTTGCAGGGGCGCAAGCTCCTCCTTGTGGCGTTTTTTCATCTGCTCCAGCTCGGCCTTCGCCGCCGGCAGCTGCTCTTTCAACGTGTCGAGCGCGGCCGTGCTCTTCGCGGATGCCTCCTGCGCCGCCGCATAGGCCGCGCCCTGCTCGGCGACGATGGCGTCGAAGTTGTCGAAGATGGTGCGCTTGTGGGAAAGCTCCTCTTGCACATGCTCGAGCTCGCGGCGCGAGCCCTTCAAGACCTGCTTCGCGCTCGACGCCGCCTTGCGCGTCGAGGCATATGCGCCGATGCGCGCGACGAGGCCGGCCTCGTCTTCCGCGTCGCAGGCACCGTCTGCCCCGGCTTCGTTTTGGCCGAACGCGGAATCGGCGATCGGCTCCGCGTGCCTGCGGGCCGCGCCGGCCGCGCGGGCATCACCTGCGGGGGGCGTCTCCTGCGCCGGCGCTTCTGTCGCGTCGGGAGCCGCCGTGCCGCCTTCCACGTCGTGTGCCGCATCAGATGCCATGCAAGATCTCCCTCATACGCGCGTGCGTGTTTCACCCGTTTCAGACCGCGCCCCGCACCTTGGCGCGCGGGCTTTCCCCTCCGAGTGCGCTGCACCTTCCCGTCCGAGTGCGCCGCACCCCATCACCAATAGCTGTAGACGGTCGTGCCGATGGGCACCTCGTAGTAGATCCAGCGGGCATCTTCGAGCGCGAGGCGCACGCAGCCGTGCGAGAGATGCATGCCGAGGCGGCCGTCCTGGATGTCGCTCATGGAGCCCGGCTCGTAGAGGACGGAGTGGAACATGTACCCGCCGTAGAACTGCGACGCGTACCAGCAGGTGTAGCCGCTGCCGAAGCTTTGGAGATGGTAGTTGATGGTGTACTCGCCGGTGACGGTGGGCGTGCTGTCCGCGCCGGGGCTGCACGACATGTAGTTCACGTAGCCCCAATTGCCCTGGCTGCCCGTGAAGACGCCCACGTGGCAGGTGCTCAGGTTCACGAGCACGAGCCAGCCCGTGGAAGAGCCGTGCCGGTTGGCCTCGTCGAGCATCGCCTGCTGGTCTGCGGGGAGATGCACCGGCCGGTCCTCCCACAGCCACTCGGTCTGGGCGAAAAGCCAGGTCTGCGCCACG
>CAVFDV010000058.1:0-11306 GCA_963621315.1 Oscillibacter sp. MSJ-31 | reverse complement strand
GGCGTCTCGAAGATGCTGCGCTTCGCCGTGTTTCACCAACGCTGCAAGCGCATCGCCTATCGTCGCCTTTTTCACAGACGACTTGGCAAAACCCTTCCGGTCTTCCGTCACTATGAGGTCGCAAGACACCCGCTCCGCCGCTGCCCGGACGAGGGCATCTTCGAAGTCGGGCTCGTTCGAGAGGAAGGCGTCTTTTAGCAGCGGGCGGGTCAGTTCCTCGATCTCGAAGATGTCTGCCAGCATTTGCGTGCGCGCCTTGGCCAGATCGGGCGTGCTGTAGTGGCGGCAGAGGATGTAGTAGACGTCTTTCAAGGAGGAGGCGAGG
The DNA here is from genome assembly GCA_963621315.1 of Oscillibacter sp. MSJ-31. Lineage (GTDB taxonomy): Bacteria > Actinomycetota > Coriobacteriia > Coriobacteriales > QAMH01 > CAVAWX01. The sequence continues at coordinate 10,981 of CAVFDV010000058.1, read as the reverse complement.
GCGAAGACCCTGAGCTCTCGGTGCTCGCCGACGGCATCGAGCAGCTTTGCGGCGCCGGCGTGCCTGGGGCGCGCGGGGACCGCGAGGTCCACGAGGACGCAGGTGTCGAAAAAGAGCCTACGCATAACGTTTCGCGAGCAGCGCGCGGTCGTCTTCTTTCGAGTCGCCCCCCGTCCACGGGATGTCCGGCAGCTCGTCTTCTTGCGCGAGAAAAGCCGCTATCGCCTGCGGGCGAGACGTCTCGCTGGGTTTTTCCAATACGATGCGCCCGTCGTCGAGGGCATCCATGCGCAGCTTGTCGCCCACATGCACGCCGTGGCGTTTTCGCCAGGCGGCGGGCAGTGCAATCGCCGCGCTGTTGCCCGTCTTGAAGACCGTGCTCGTCGTCTGCATGCTCGCGCCTCCTCTGTTTCGTCATAACGAAGCCTATATTGTGCTTACACCTGCGTCAAGGGTGCGGGCTGGTGAATATGCCATCATCGGGAAGCCGGTTGGGCGATGGGCATTCCGAAAACCTTGCGCCGTTTTTCGGGTTTGGCGCGGTTTCGCTTTCGGGTTTGGCGTTTTGGACGTGGGCGCTATCCGCATTTCCCGAAGGCCTCCGCTGTGTCCGGGCGCATTGCCGCGAGCTGGCACCTTCACTTAGCAAAGCTTGGTAAAGGAAACCCGGAATAGTAAAACTTAGTAAACGTTGGTGAATTTCCAAAGATGCCATTGGGCCTTCCTTTACGCCGCGCGCCCCGGGTGCTTGCCTGCACGGTTTCATGCCTTCGCACGCGGACATGCGTCACGGATTGCGTGGCGGCTGCGGCGCTGTCTGCTACCATCTGGTGCCTGTTCACCGACACCACGGCGCGCGAACGCGAGACCCGCCACATGAAAACGGCAGCTCCCGCCACACGAAAACGGCAGCTCGGCGGCTGACGGCCGGAAAGGCCTGCACGCCCGCATCGGCGCTCCGGTAGCGAGTGCCGGGGCTGAAGAAGGGGAGGGGTGGAGATGGCGGTCGGGGCGCTCTACGTGCACGTGCCGTTTTGCGTGAAGCGCTGCGCGTATTGCGATTTCGCGACATCGGCCTGCGACGACGGCGCGGCGATGGAGTCTTACGTCGAGGCATTGTGCCTGCAGGTGCGCCGCGCGGCGCGCGCGGGCTTGCTCGGGCAGGTGAGGACCGTCTACATCGGCGGCGGCACGCCCACGCACCTGGGGGCGGCGCGCCTTTCCTCGCTCGTCTCGATGCTCTCGTTTTCCCTGCATATGGATGCGGTCGAGGAGTTCACCGTCGAGTGCAACCCCGAGTCGCTGACCACGCGCATGGTGCGCGACCTGTTCGCGGCGGGCGTGACGCGCTTTTCCATCGGCGCGCAAAGCTTCGCAGACGCCGAGCTGTCCGTCATCGGCCGTGCGCACAGCCCGGCCGACACGCGCGCTGCCGCCTGCGCCGTGCGCGAGCGGACGGGAAACTTCAGCCTCGACCTCATGTGCGGGCTGCCCGGGCAGACGCAGGCCAGCTGGGAGGAGAGCCTGCGCGCGGCGCTCGACTTGCACCCGGCGCATCTGAGCGTCTACCCGCTTTCCGTCGAGGAGGGCACGCTGCTTGCCGCGCGCGTCGCGTCCGGCGAGCTTGCCGTCGCGGACGCAGACGAGCAGGCGGCCATGATGCTTCGCGCCGAGGAGCTGCTGGAGCAGGCCGGCTTTGCCCGCTACGAGGTCGCCTCCTACGCGCGCCCGGGCTTCGAGTCGCGCCACAACACGGCGTATTGGACCGGCGTCGAGTACCTGGGCCTGGGGGCGGGCGCGGCGTCCATGCTGTCCCCCGCAGGTTTTGCCGCCTGCGCGGATGCGGGGCTTTTCGCAGGTGAAGCAGGCGGCGGCATGGACGGGGCGGGGCTTGCCGCGCGGATGCGGGGTGAAGAAGCCGGATGCGGCGGGGCGGCCGGATGCAGCGGGGCGGCCGGATGCGGCGGGGCGGCCGGATGCGGCGGGGCGGCCCTTATGGTTGTTGAAGGTGAAGGTCAAAGCCCGGCGGGCGGGAAGCCCGGCGGCGCCGGGGTGGATGCGGCGGGCGGGGGAAAAGGCGCCGGCGTGCGCCGGACAGGCGAAAGCGGGGCCGCCCGCGTGCGCGTGGCGGCATCCGGCGACAGCGCGGCGTTTTCCGCAAGCGGCGGCAAGCCCTATGTGGAGCTGGAGCAACTCGACACGCGCCAAGCCCTGCTCGAAGACGTGATGCTCGCCTTTCGCCGCAGCGCCGGGCTGGGAGAGGAGCTGCGCGCCCGCGCGCGTGCCGCCGTTCCCGAGCTGGACGCCGTCTTCACCCGCCTCGTCTCGCTCGGGCTGCTCGAGGAGCGCGCGGACGGCTGCGGCGGCCCGCGCCTTGCGCCCACGCGGCGCGGCTGGCTATGCGGCAACGAGGTCTTCGGCGCCGTCTGGGAACTTGCCGCCGGGTAGGGCTATGGTGACGGGTGGTAAACGTTTCGCCGCCCCCGTCTTCACGCCAAGGCGCCGGCGGCGCACAATACCCGCATCGAACACGAGGACGCGTGCATGGGCACGCGTTTTTATTGGCAAGCCCGCGCGGACAAGCCCCGGCGCGGAGGGCCTGCGCGAGGGAGACGGCGGTTTTCAGACTGTGGCCTACGAGTTCTACGACATATTGGGCGTCGGGCGCGACGCCGACGAGCGCGAGATCAAGAAGGCGTTTCGCCGCAAGGCGCGCGACCTGCACCCGGACGTGAACAAAGCAGCGGATGCCGAGGAGCGCTTCAAAGAGCTCAACGAGGCCTACGACGTCTTGAGCGACCCGCAGAAAAAGGCCCTCTACGACCGCTACGGCACGGCGGAGGCCGCAGGCGGCTTCGGCGGCTACCAAAACGTCGACATGAGCGACATCTTCGGCGGCATGGGCGACATCTTCTCCAGCTTCTTCGGCGGCATGGGCGGCGGCGCGCGCGGCCCGCAAACCCGCCGCGAGGGTCGCGACATGGGCATAGGCCTGCGCCTCACCCTCGAGGAGGCGGCCGTGGGGGTGAAAAAGGAGGTCGTCTACGACCGGCTGGCGCCTTGCGAGGAGTGCGGCGGCAGCGGCAGCGCCGACGGCGGCTCCATGAGCAGCTGCAAGACCTGCGGCGGCAGCGGGCGCGTGGTCAGCGTCCAGCACACCTTCCTGGGCGACATGCAGACGGCCAGCACCTGCCCGGAGTGCGGCGGCACGGGCTCGACGGTGGAAAACCCCTGCCAGGAGTGCGGCGGCCAGGGGCGCGTCCCCGACCGCGAGCGCCTCACCATCGAGATACCCCCGGGCATCAAAGACGGCCAGCAGGTCCGCGCGGCAGGCCGCGGCGAGGCCGGTATGAACGGCGCGGCCTCAGGCGACCTCATCGCCACGGTGCGCATCGAGCAGCACAAGTACTTCGAGCGCGACGGCGACCACCTGCACACGCGCGCCAACATCTCCATCGCGCAAGCGGCGCTCGGCGCGACCATCGCAGTCAAGGGCATACTCGAGGGCGAGGAGGTCGAGGTGAACGTCCCGGCCGGCTGCCAGCCCGACCAGATGCTGCGGGTGAAAGGCCATGGCATGCCGCGCCTGCGCAAGCCGGAAAAACGCGGCGACCTTTTCGTGCACGTCACGGTCGTCGTGCCCTCCAGGCTCTCGCGCAAGGCGCGCGAGCTGCTCGGCGCCCTCGACGACGAGCTGGGCCATGCCGAGTCCGAGAAGCGCGCCCCGCTCTCGCGCCGCTAACGCCAAGGCCTGGCCTGAAGGTTTCGCGTCGCGCCGCGTCCCGTCTCTCGCGCCGCGCCTTGCTCCCTGCGTCCCGCCGCGCGCGCAGGCGTTTTCGCCGGAGACGAAAACCAAGCCCCGAGCAGCCCCCGAGCCGGGCTGTGCAGCCCTGGGCTGGCCCTGAGCTGGGCGTTTTCAGACTTGCCAAAAAATCCGCGAGCGCTCGGCGCGCCTGTGGTATCATGTGCGGGTTTGTCGCGACCGAAGGGGCGCCGAGGCGGCGCGCTTTTCGGGCGCAAGAAAGACTTTGACCGAAAGGGAACGCGAACAAGATGGCCAACATCAAGTCTCAGAAGAAGCGCATCAAGACCAACGCCAAGGCGACGCTGCGCAACAAGTCCGCCCGTGCCGAGCTGAAGACGGCCGTGCGCCGCGTGCAGGAGGCCGTCGAGGCCGGCGACGCCGAGAAGGCGCAGCAGGCCGCGAACAAGGCGAGCCGCCTGCTCGACAAGGCGGTCAGCCGCGGCATCATCCACAAAAACCAGGCGGCCAACCGCAAGAGCGGCGTGCAAAAGCTCGTCAACACGCTCGCGAAATAGTCGGAGCCGGCAGGCACTTTCAGCACAAAAGGCATTTACTGCAGGGGGCGACTCCTGTAGTCTAGCGACCCGCATCGTCGCTTCCTCTATGGGCACCCGGCCGCATACGAAGCGCACGGCTTGACAGAAAAGGAAGAGATTCACATGGACTACATCCGCGCAATCGAGCAGCAGCAGATCCGCGACGACATCCCCGATTTCCCCGTGGGCGCGCATGTCAAGGTGCACTACCGCATCAAGGAGGGCAACCGCGAACGCATCCAGGTCTTTGAGGGCGACGTCATCGCGCGCAAGGGCAAGGGCAACCGCGAGACCTTCACGGTCCGCAAGGTCAGCTTCGGCGTGGGCGTCGAGCGCACCTTCCCCGTGAACAGCCCCAAGATCGACCACGTCGACGTCGTGCGCATCGGCCAGGTGCGCCGCGCCAAGCTCTACTACCTGCGGGACAAGGTGGGCAAGGCCGCCCGCCTGCGCGAGAAGGGCTTCTAGGGCGGCGCCGCACACGCCTTTCGCGCGCGCACCGCATCCACACCCCCTTGGGACTTTCGAGAAAAGAGCGAGAAGAGCTCCGCCGGGTGAAAACGGCGGGGCTCTACTCTTTTATGCGCGAGCTGGGAGGGCCTGGCGTCGTCGTGGGGCTCGACGAGGTGGGACGCGGGCCTTTGGCCGGCCCTCTGACCGTGGCGGCGGTCGTCTTGCCCGACGAGCCGCAGATCGAAGGCCTCGACGACTCGAAGAAGCTCTCCTGGCACCGCCGCGAGGAGCTGGCCGCGCGCATCGGGCAGACGGCCTGCGCCATAGGCCTGTGCCACATCGAGCCGGCGCGCATCGACGCAGACGGCATCGGCCCGTGCCTGAAGGCGGCCTTCAGCGGCGCGCTCGCGCAATGCGGCGCCGAGGCGGACGCGGTGCTCGTGGACGGCAACCCCCTCCATATCCACCCGAGGGAGAAAAACGTGGTGAAAGGCGACGGCAAGGTGGCCTGCATCGCGGCGGCCTCCATCTACGCGAAGGTGGCCCGCGACGCCTTGATGGTCGAGCTGGCGGCCCGCTACCCGGGCTACGGCCTCGACCGCAACAAGGGGTACGGGACGGCCGAGCACATAGAGGCCTTGCGCGAGCTAGGCCCAAGCCCCGTCCACCGCATGAGCTTTCTGGGAAACATTCTTTCCCGCCGCGAATGAACTTTGTTGTAGAATTTCCGTTTGTATGTTTGAACGGGAAAGCCCGACTTCAAGGGCTTTCGGACATGCTGTGCAACAGGAGAATGATTGATGGCAGAAAAACGCAAAGAGCTTTCCGACGCGGACTTGGCCAAGGTCAAGGCCCAGCGGGAGAAAGAGCGGGCAAAGCGCGAGAAGAAGCGCGAGAAGGACAAGGCGCGCCAGGAGCGCGACGCCAAGCGCTACGAGAAGGCGGCCGCCGCCGCGCGCAAGAAGGCGGCCGACGAGCGCGCCGCCGCCGAAAAGCTCCAAAACGACCCGAAGTTCCAGGCCAAGCAGCAAAAGCAGGCCGAGCGCCTGAAGGCCAAGGGCAAAAAGGAGATGGAGAAGAACCGCAAGCGCTCGGCCAAGAAGGCCGACAAGGCGGCCAAGACCCGCGCGAAGGCCGAAAAGCGCGCCGAGAAGGAAGGCCTTGCCGCCGTCGACGCGAAGAAGTCGCGCTCGTCCAGGCGCGCCGCCCCCGCTGCGGCAGACCGCTCCGCGCGCGACGCCGGCGCCCGTAGCGCCTCCGTTGCCGCGGCCGCCGGCTCCAAGCACCGCCGCAACGCGCGCGTCTGCCTCGTCGTCACCCTCATACTCGCCGTGGGCGCGGCGTTCATGCTGTGGCCCCCGCAAGACAAGATCACCATGGGCCTCGACATCCAGGGCGGCCTGTCCGTCAGCCTGACGGCGGCCACCTCCGACGGCGGCACGCCCACCTCCGACCAGATGGACGAGGCGCGCCAGGTCATCACCTCGCGCGTGAACTCCTCGGGCGCGTCAGCGGCCAGCGTCCAGACCCAGGGCTCCAACGCCTTCCTCGTGCAGGTGCCGGGCGCCGAGGACTCGCAGTCCATCATCGACACCCTGTCCAGCCAGGGCGTGCTCGAGTTCGTCCGCGTCGACCAGATCCAGTCCGACGACGTGAAGACGGCCATCGAAAACGGCCTGTGGGGCATGAACCTGAAGGAGCAAAACGCCGAGTACACCTGCTTCATGGACGGCAACCACGTCACGAACACGACGGTGGACCGCCCGCAGGGCTCTGCCGACTACGCCGTCAATCTGCAGCTCGACTCCGAGGGCGCCAAGGCCTTCGGCGACACGACCAAAGAGCTGGCCGACGACAAGGGCAAGATCGCCATCGTCCTCGACGGCGTGGTGAAAAGCGCGCCCGCCGTGCAATCGGCCATCACCGACGGCCGCGTGCAGATCACGGGCAACTACAGCTCGGAGGAGGCCAACAACCTCAAGGCCATCATCGACTCCGGCTCGCTGCCCGTCTCGCTCACCGTCGAGTCCTCGAGCATCGTAGGGCCTACCCTGGGCAGCAACGCCCTCATGGTCGGCATCTTCTCCGCGCTCGTCGGCCTTGCCGTCGTCTTCATCTGGCTTTTGCTCTTCTACAAAGGCCTCGGCCTGCTCGCCGGCGCGGCCATACTCATCATGTCGCTGATCTACCTCGGCCTTCTGGCCATGCTCTCGCAGCTCGGGTGGTTTTCCATGACGCTTCCCGGCATCGCGGGCATCATCGTCAACATAGGCATGTCGGCAGACTCGTCGATCCTGATCATGGAGTGTTTCCACGAGCAGATACGGCGCGGCAAGTCGGTGAAGAGCGCGTCGGTCTCCGGCGTCCACGAGGGCATCTTCACCTCCATCGACGCCGACCTCGTCACCCTCGTCACCGCCCTCGTGCTCTACTTCGTCGCGGTGGGCGACGTGCGCGGCTTCGGCCTCACGCTCGCGCTCGGCATCATGTGCGACCTGCTCGTCATGGCCTTGTTCGCCGGCCCCATCATCCGCATCCTCGGCCCGCGCACCATCGCGCGCCACCCGGGCTTTTGGGGCACCATGGACGATGCGAACGAGGGCGTGTACCTGAACAAGCTCGTCGCCGAGGAGAAGAAGGAAAACGCCGCCAAGGGCAAGGGCGTGCAGCGAAAGGCACGCGGCCCACGTGGCGTCTCGGCGCGAAAGGGGGTGGAGTAGCATGTACTCGCTCAGACCCCACAAGCAGTTCAACTTCGTCGGGATGTGGAAGTACGGCTTCATCGTCTCCGCCATCCTCATCGCCTTGTCCATCGCCGGCATAGTCACGAGCCTCGTCACGACCGGCTCGGCCCTCACCCTGGGCACCGAGTTTTCCGGCGGCACGTCCATCCAGATCTCGAACGCCGGCGACCTGACGGAAGACACGCTGGTCAACACGTACAACTCGACGGCAAACGAACTGGGTGTCAGCTCCCAGATCTCGTCTGCGCAGACCACGAGCTCGGGCGGCACGAGCGGCTTTCTGCTGCGCACGACCGACTCGGACACGACCAGCGAGAACAGCGTGATGAGCAAGGTGCAGGAGAGCTTGGGCATCGACTCGGACAACGTCACCATCCAGACCATCTCGGCCAGCTGGGGCGCGTCGGTCATCTGGAGCTCGGTCTTCGCCTTCATCTTGTCGTGCGTGGCCATCCTGATCGTCATCGCGTTGCGCTACCGCGAGCCGCGCATGGGCGTCGTCGCGCTCATCACCTTGTTCCACGACATGTTCATCGTCGTGGGCGTCTACGCGTGGGCGGGCATGTTCTTCCACATGGAGATCACCGCCGACGTGATCGCGGCGCTGCTGGCCATCATCGGCTACTCGCTCTACGACACCATCGTCGTGTTCCACCGCATCAACCAAAACGCGAGCCCGAACATGCGCATGTCGATGAAGACCTGCGCCAACATCTCGGTAAACGAGATCATCGTGCGCTCGTTGAACACCTCGATCACGTCCATCATCCCGGTGTTCTTCATGCTCCTGCTGGGCACCGACACGCTGCTCGACTTCGCGTTCGCCATGTTCATCGGCATGGTCTTGGGCGTGTACTCGACGCTTGCCATCTCGGCGCCGGTCTACACGCTGTGGAAGTGCCGCCAGCCGGAGTACGCGCGTCTGGAGAAGAAGTTCCCCTACACGGTCGAGCAATCGCCGTTCACCAAGCCCATGTTGAAGCAGGCGCGCAAGGACTGGAAGAAGGAGCGCGCCGAGGAGAAGGCGAAGGCCGCCGAGGACAAGAAGCAGGCAAAGAAGCAGGCCGCGGAGGACAAGAAGGCGGCTGCGGAGGAAAAGAAGAAGGCGGCCGCGCAGGCAAGGGAAAAGGCCGTCGAGGCAAAGAAGGCGCAGGCCGAGAAAAAGGACGCCGGCAAGGAGAAGGGCGACGCCGAGAAGGCCGCCGCCGAGAAGAAGGATGCCGGCGAGAAGGTTGAAGAGGCCGCAAAGCCCGCCGAGCCTGCCGAGGAGAAGCCCGAGAAGGCCGACGAACCCGCCGCCGAAGAGAAGCCCGTTCCTGAAGAGGAGCCCGAGGCCGATGTGAAAGCAGGCGCCGGGGAAAAAGCCGAGGGTGAAAAGCCCGCCGAGGACGCAGGCGCCGCCGGGGATGCGCAAGCTGCGGGGGAGGCGCCCGAGGACGCAGACGGGACGGACGAGGCGGACGCCGAGGAGAAATCAGACTAGCTTGGTGGACGAGCTTTCCGGATACACGGTTTTGCCGGCCGACGAGGCCGCGGTCGAGGCAATCGCCTCCGGCTGCGGCCTCTTGCCGTTGACGGCCCGCGTCCTGGTTTCGCGCGGCATCGACACACCCGAGCGCGCCCGCGTCTTCCTCTCGCCCTCCCTCGAACGCGACTGCCACGACCCTGCCGCCGTGCCCGGCCTGTCCGAGGTCGCCGACAAGGTGCAATCCGTCATGGAGGCAGGCGGGCGCATACTCGTGTTCGGCGATTTCGACGTGGACGGGATCTCTGCCACCGCGCTTGCCGTGAGGGGCCTGCGTATGCTCGGCGCCAGGGCAGACGGCCTCATACCGCACCGCTACGACGAGGGCTACGCGCTTTCCGAGGCCGCCGTGCGCCGGGGCGTGGAGGCCTTCCACCCCGACCTTGTCGTCACGGTGGACTGCGGCATCGCCTGCGACGCGGAGGTCGCGGCCATGCTCGACGCGGGTCTTGACGTGTGCATCACCGACCACCACGAGGCGGGCGCGCACGTGCCGCGCGGCGTGCCCGTGGCCGACAGCAAGCTCGACCGCGCGTGCCCCTCATTCGACCTCGCGGGCGCCGGCGTGGCCTTGAAGCTTGTCGCCATGCTGGGGCAGCGCCTGGGCCGGCCGGGCCTGTGGCACGAGCTGGTCGATCTGGCGGCCCTCGGGACGGTCAGCGACATCATGCCGCTTACCAGCGAGAACCGCGCCATAGTCGCCGCCGGCCTCGAACGCATGCGTACCGCGCCCCGCCCGGGCATCGCCGCGCTGGCCGCCGTGTCCAAGACGGACCTGCCCTCCGTCACGGCGACACGCTTGTCCTTCTCCCTCATCCCGCGCATGAACGCGGCCGGGCGCATGGGGGACGCGACCCTGGCCTTCGACTTGCTCATGAGCGACGACATGTGCGGGGCGCAGGGGCTTGCGGCAAGGCTCGACGAGGTGAACACGCAGCGCAAGGCGGCCGAGGCGTGCCTGCTCGAACAGGTGCAATCCGCGCTTGCCCAAGACCCGGCCTTGACAGAAGAACCCGTCATCATCGTCGCCGGCGAGGGCTGGCACGAGGGGGTGAAGGGCATCGTCGCCTCGCGTCTGGCGCGCGAGTACAAAAAACCCACCATCATCTTCACCATAGAAGGCGGCAGCGCGCGCGGCTCGGGCAGGACATATGGCGAGCTGAACCTCTTCGAGCTGGCGTCGTCGGCCCAAGACCTCTACGAGCGCTTCGGCGGGCACGTGGCCGCCATAGGCCTGACCTTGCCCGCGGAAAAGCTCCCCGAGCTGCGCCGCCGCCTTGCCGCGCAATGCGCGGGCATGGGCCGGGCAGGCGCCGCGCCCGCGCCGGCAGTCGATGCGCAGGTGCGCCTTTCGGATTGCACGCTGGCGGCCTTCGAGGAACTGACGCGCCTCGAGCCGTTCGGCAACATCAACCGCAGCCCCCTGTTCGCGTTGCCCCACGTGTTCTTGGAGCACCGCAGCGCCATAGGAAAGACCGGGACGCATTTTCGCTACGAGGCCGCCGACGGGCTGTCGCGCGTGACGGGCATCTACTTCAACGCGCCCGACCTCGAGGCGCTCGTGAACTGCCGCTCCATGTGCGACATCGTCTTCGAGCCGCAGATCGACGAGTGGCAGGGGCGCAAGACCGCAAAGCTCATGACGCGCAAGATACTCGTGTCGGGGCTGCCGGATGCGCCGGGCGTGCAAAGCCCCCTCGACGCGCGCATGCGCGAGCTGCTGGACATGCCGGATGGCGGCGCGGACGGTGGCGGCGAAGGCGCCGGCCGTGGCGTCGTGGCGGGCGAGGATGCCCCGGACGCCGTGCGCGTGGGCGGGCCTGCGGCTTTCTCCGATGGAGAAAAAGGGGAGGGCGGTGAAGAGGGGTCGCATGCCTTGCGCGCGAAGTGGGCGGCGCTGCCCGCCGACGCCCTCGAC
>CAVFDV010000057.1:0-11385 GCA_963621315.1 Oscillibacter sp. MSJ-31 | reverse complement strand
AATACGTTTCCCGAAGAGAAGGGGGCAAGAGATGGTTGTGAAGTTGAAACAGGGCTCGCGCGCGGCGGTGCTGCTGCGGCGGGGCGCAAGCTGCGTGCTGGCGGCGTCGTTGTGCCTCATAGGGACGGGCACCTGGAGCCTGAGCGCGTGGGCGGACGGGGGAGAGGACCAGCCCGCCGCAGGCGGCGACGTTGAGGCGCAGGCGGCCAAGACGGTCAACATCGGCACCGGCGCCATCACGGCGCCCGAGGGCGGCTGGGACGCCGAGTCCGGCAACTACTTCTACTTCGGCAGCTACGAGGGCACGCCCGTGAAGTACAGGGTGCTCTCCAACGACGACGGCAAGCTCTTGCTCGACAGCGACAAGGTGCTCGCCTGCCGCGCGTTCAACGCGAACTCGAGCGCGCAAGACACGGGGCTTGAGAGGGCCAAGTACTCGTCAAGCGATATCGCCGCCTATCTCTCGCAGGGAAAGATCGCGTGCGAGAAAACGAGCAAGGACGATCCGCAGCGCTACGAGGAGCTGTTCGGCGACGTGGAGTCCGACCAGATCGCGGGCACGACGCTGGAAAACATCACGACCGCGTATAAGGCGGGCACTATCTACAACACCGATGTGACGTGGATGGACTATTGCGATGAGAGCGCCCAGTCCAAGGCCTTCCTCCTCTCGGCTGCGCAGGCAGACGGGCTGTACGCCTCGGATACCGCCAGGGCGAAGACGGGTGTGGACGGCACGGAGAAGAAGTGGTGGCTGCGCTCGACGCTCGACCCGAATATGCTTGCAGATGAAACAAGGTGCTATCCCGGCGGCTTGTGGGCGGACGGCAGCTTCTACTTCTTTGAGCCGTATGCCTATTCAACCGTCGGCATCGCGCCCGCATCCTATCTCCAACCGAAAGACAGCTACCTCTTCACCGTCGCGAACGGCTTCGACAAGACGCAGGCCCTCTCGAAGGTCGAGACCACGGACAGCCACGAGTGGAAGGCCACGCTGCAGACGGGCGGCAGCTTCCAGCTCGGCGACGGGGCGGCCGACGAGAACGGCTTGGTCACGATGAGCTACACCTACAGGGCCGACGAGAGCAGCAAGCTGGAAAGCCCCCAGATCTCCGTGGCCCTCGTCAGCGGCGACATGGAAGACGGCGGCGAGGTCTTGTACTACGGCAAGGTGGCCGACAGCGTGAGCGCGGAGGGCACCTTCAGCTTCCAGCTGCCCGAGGGCCTGCCCGAGGGCTACAAGGCCTACGCCTTCGCCGAGCAGGTGGGCGCGTCCGGCTGCACCGACTACGCCACCGCGCCCGCCGACTTCAGCTGGGAAGAGCCCGCCCCGGCCGCCTCGTGGCAGCGCCTGGCGGGCAACACGGCCCTCGGCACCATGAAGGCCGTCGCCGGCGAGTGGGAGAGCAGCGAGTGGGCGGTCGTGGCCACGGACAAGAGCTACTACGACGCGCTGTCCGCGAGCGGGCTTGCGGGCATGCTCGGATGCCCGGTGCTTCTGACCGACCCCGCCTCGCTGTCCAAGGCGGCGGCGGACGTGATCGCGTCCAAGGGCGTGGCAAAGGTCGTCGTCGCGGGCGGCCCCGAGGCGGTCTCGGACGCCGCGTTCAACCAGATCGTGGCGCTTGACGGCGTGCAGAGCGTCGAGCGCGTGGCGGGCGCCACCGCCATCGGCACCGCGAACGCGATCTACGAGTACGGCAAGGGCGTGGGCGACGGCTGGGGCAAAGACGCCGTCGTGGCCACGGCGAAGGGCTACCACGACGCCGCCTCGATCGCCTCGTACGCCTACGCCAAGCACGCGCCGATCTTCCTCGCCTCTGCCGCGGACGGCGACCTGGGCGCGGCCGGCGCGGCCAAGATAGCCGCGGGCGGCTTCACCCGCACCATCATCGTGGGCGGCGAGGCGGCCGTGGCCGGGTCCGTGGAGGCCAAGGTCGTGAACCCGACGCGCCTCGGCGGCGGCACGGCCTACGGCACCTGCAAGAAGGTCGCGCAGTTCTGCCTTGGCGAGGGCATGACCGTCGAGCACATGGGCGTGGCCACCGGCCGCTCCTACCAGGACGCGATCGCCGGCGCCGCCCTGTGCGGCAAGATGAACTCGGTCCTCATACTGGCCGACGACGGCAACTCGTCAAACGTCGACGCCATCGTCGCCAAGAACAAGGAGTCGCTGGGCGACCCCTGCTATATCTTCGGCGGCCCGCAGGCGGTCTCGCTTGCCGTGGAGAAGAAGATCCTCGCCGCGAGCGAGTAGCCGCAAAGGGACACGCCCTCTCCCGCTTCGGGGAGGGGTTGGGAAAAAGGGGGCGCCCGCCGCGGCGCCCCCTTTCCTTTTGCGTCGACCCGCGCATGCGGTCGCGCCTCCACATGCCCGCATGCCTGCCCCTCACGTCCCCGTGCGCCGCGCCGGGCTGCAAGCCGCATGCGGCGCGCCCGGCGCCGTGCATGCGCTTTGCGCGAATTTCTGGCCTGCTCGCGCGCTTTGTGCGAACATAGAGCGGTTTTCATGGAAAAACGAGGCGCTTTTTTCCGGAGGCTGGCCGCGGCGCTTTCGCGCATGCGGCATATCCGGGGCGCCACGAGAGGGCTCATGCAGAACGCACATGTACATACCCCGCCTCCGCCCAAGACCCGCCCCGCCCTGCTCGCGCTGGCGGCGGTCTTGGCCGTCCTCCTCGTCGCGGTGGCCCTGGTCTTTGCCGTGCAATACCGCTCGCTTTCCGCGCATGGCGCCGCCGATGCGGCAGACGTCGTGCAGCAGATAGACACGCAGCTCTCCCAGGCAGACGAGGCCCTTGCGCCTGCGGGCGCGCTCGCCGAGCGGGGGGTGGACGCCGCATCGTCGCAGGCGTCGTCTTCATCTTCAGCATCGACCACGGCAACGTCCTCGTCGCCATCGACGACGACGGCATCCTCGTCTTCGACTACGGCATCATCATCATCATCTTCTTCTTCTTCTTCTTCTTCTTCTTCCTCCTCCTCCTCCTCGTCGTCGTCTTCCTCGACGCCCCAAAGCGCGTCCTCGTGTCTCGCGCAGCTCGCCGACGCCTCGCGCGCGCTTTCCGAGGCCTCCACCATCTTCACCGAGAACAGGGACTATCTCGCGGCGCAGGCAGGAGAGGAGCTGGTTTCCGCCCTCGAGGCGGCCGTCAGCCAGCGCCAGGAGATGCTTGCATGCGCGCAGGCGATCATCTCCGCATCCTCGACGGCCCAGGAGGTGCGCGCCGACGCCCAATCCGTCTTCGACGAGGTCAAGACCGCTGCCGCCGCGATGGCCGACTCCGCCACGACCACGAAGAACAGCACGGCCCAGGCCGCGTTGTCCCAGGCGCTCGTCTACGACCGCAGCGCCAAGGAGGGCTTTGCGCGCGCGAAGGCGGCGATGGAGAGCTGCGCGTCGAAGCTCCCGGCGAAAAGCTCGGGCGTCACCTCGATGGAAAACTACCTTTCCAAGCAGCTGGACGCCGCGCAAGCCCTGATGGAGTGCGACGAGGCGCTGCTGCGCGCCGACGCCGACGGGGCCTCGCAGCACCTGAGCAGCTACAAGGCAGCCGCCGACCAGGCAAGCGCGCTGGAAAAATCGATACCGTCGAGCGCAGACGAGCTGGTGAAGAACGTCTACTATTCGCTAGGCGACAGCGGTTTGCCCGTGATGGACGCCGAGTCGCGCTATGCGGAGGCGCAAGGCAAGGTGCAATCGGCAGACGAGGCGCTGGACGCCTTCTTGTCCCAGGAGAGGAGCTGACGCGATGATCGAGCGCTACACACGCGAGGAGATGGGCCGCATCTGGAGCCTGGAGAACAAGTTCGAGGTGTGGAAGGAGATCGAGGTCTTGGCCTGCGAGGCCCAGGCGCAGATCGGGCAATGCGGCATTACGCCCGAGGAGGCCGCCTGGATCCGCGCGCACGCGGACTTCACCGTGGCAGAGATCGACGAGGTGGAGCGCGTGACCAACCACGACGTCATCGCCTTCACCACCGTCATGGCGCGCTACATCGACGCCGACGTGCCCCGGGGGCAGCCCAAGCCCAGCCGCTGGGTCCACTACGGCATGACCAGCTCGGACTTGGGCGACACGGCGCTGTGCCATCTCGTCGTGCAGGCCCTAGACGTCGTGGTAGACGACGTGCGCCGCCTCGGGCGCATCACGAAAAGGCGCGCCTTCGAGGAGGCCGGCACCCTGTGCGTCGGGCGCACGCACGGCATACACGCCGAGCCCATGACCATCGGGATGAAGTTCGGCATGTGGACATGGGCCTTGAAGCGCGCCGAGCAGCGCCTGCTGCAGGCCCGCGAAGCCATAGCCGTGGGCGCCATCTCCGGCGCGGTGGGCACCTACTCCAACATAGACCCGCGCGTCGAGGCCTACGTGTGCGAGAAGCTGGGGCTGCGGCCGGACCCCCTGTCCACGCAGGTCGTCGCGCGCGACCGCCATGCGCAGGTGCTCGCCGCGCTGGCCGTGGGCGCCGCCACCCTGGAGCAGATCGCCACCGAGGTGCGCTCGCTGCAGAAAACCGACACCCTGGAGGCGGAGGAGCCCTTCGCGCGCGGCCAGAAAGGCTCGAGTGCCATGCCGCACAAGCGCAACCCCATCACCGTCGAGCGCGTATGCGGGCTGGCGCGCGTGGTGAAGGCCAACGCGCAGGTGGGCTTCGACAACGTGGCGCTGTGGCACGAGCGCGACATCTCGCATTCCGGCGCCGAGCGCGTGGTGCTGCCCGACTCGTTCACCGCATTCGACTACATGTGCGCGAAAATGGAGACGATACTCGACGGGCTGGTGCTCTACCGCGAGAACTCGCGTGCCAACCTCGACCGCACGCGCGGGCTGATTTACAGCTCGCGGGTCTTGCTCGCGCTGGTGAACGAGGGGCTGACGCGCGAGGACGCCTACGTGGTCGTGCAGCGAAACGCCATGAAGGTATGGGGCGATTTGCAGCAGGCGGCGCCCGGGCCGGGTTTTCGCGAGCTGCTCGAGGCGGACGCGGATTGCAGCCTGACGGCGGCGCAGCTCGACGGGATATTCGACCCGCAGGCATTTCTCACGCGCAAAGACGTCGTGTTCGAGCGCCTGGAGGAATGCGAGTTCTAGCGTGCGGCGGTTTCGAGTGCCGGTGGTTTTAGCGTGCACCGCCTTTGGCATGCGGCGGGCGTCCTTCGTGGGAGGGGCGCGCGGGCCTCGGGTTTTCCCGGGTGCGGGCCGCATCCCTCGGGGGGAATGCAAGGTTTGGTGAAGAGGAAAGGAGCTGGGCAAAGATGATCGAGCAAGGAGCAGACGGGACCTTCGTCCACGTGAACCGCGGGACATGCTCGCGGGCGGTGTCGTTTCGCCTCGACGAGAAAGGGTGCGTCCACGACGTGCGCTTCGAGGGCGGATGCGACGGCAACTTGAAGGGCGTCGGCAAGCTCGTCGAGGGCATGCCGGCCGCCGAGGTGGAAAAGCGCCTCGCGGGCGTCGAGTGCGGTTTCAAGAAGACCTCGTGCCCCGACCAGCTGGCATGCGCGCTCTCAGAGGCGCGCGGGGCATAGGACGCGGGGCGTCTCCTTGGCACGCAGCGGACAGGACACGCGGGTGAAATCCGGCGCGGACGGTGCGGCGGGCACGCCCGGCACGCCCGGGGCGGGCGATGTGGCAGGCATGCCAGGCGCGCCCGGCACGCCCGGCATGCCCGGCGCCATCACCCGCAGGCAGGCCGTGGGCCGCATGCTCGGCGCGGGCGCGGGGCTTTTTCTCGCCGGCGGCGCTGTGGCGGGCGGCGGCGCGCTTTGGGGATGCGCGCGCAACTCCTCGTCGGGTGCGCCCGACACGTTGCAGGTGGGCGCCGACGACGTGGTCACCCTCGACGGCTTTTCCGAGATCCACGACACGGACGGCATCTGCCACGTTTCCGACGTGGCCTCCCTGGGCGCGGGCACGCAGCTTTTCACCACGGGAAAGGGGGTCGCCGCCGCGCTCGTCGCAGGCGAGAAGGCCTCGCCGCTTTCCACCGTGCAGCTCGTGGACTTGGACCGCGGGCGCAGCTTCGAGGCGCTGGGGCGGGCGCAAGGCGCGGACGCGGGCTTCGAGATCTACGCCGCGTGCGCAAGCGACAGCCTGCTTTCGTGGGTGGAGAGCAACTACCTCACCGGCGAATGGGCGGTGTATGCGGCCGAGCTGCGCGTGGACGAGACGAGCCGCGAGCTGCGCGACGACGACGGCGTCTACTACACGAGCGTCTCGCGCGACTACGGCGCAGGCGATGCCGTGAAGCTCGACGCAGGAGACGGCGGCTACGACGCGCCGCTGGTCAGCGCCATCGGCTCCAACGCCTATTGGATCGTGCAGCCGGCCGAAGACAGCGCGCGCGCCGGCGAGGACTCGGTGCTGAAAGTCTCGGCCGGCCGCGGTGCCGCGACGGCGCTTCTCACCTCGCACGGGCGTTTCAACGGCGGGATGTGCGCGAGCGGCGACACCCTCACCGTCATGCCGCGCGCCCAGGCCTCCTCGGGCGTCTACTACCAGATGACGGCCGTCTCGGCCGCATCCGGCCAAACGCTTGCCACCCAGGTCTTGCCCCGGGGCTACCAGCCGGGCGCGGCGGTCTACATGGGCGGCGCCTTCGCCTTCACCATCGGGGCCTCCTACGACTACGGCGGCGGGATCGCCAACGTGGGGACCTACTACCCGATGCCGGACGGCAAGTGGCTGCGCCTCGCGCGCCAGCCCGTCACCGCGCCGGGCTTGTGCCAAGGGTGGCTGTTCAGCAAGTCGGGCGCGCGCACCGCCTTCGTGGACATGGAGCGCCGGCGCTACTTCACCGTGAACGCGCCCGGCGAGGCCGCCGACTACGGCGACTACGCGGCGTGCGTGGGCGAGGTGGACGCCATCTACAACTACGCCTCCATCACCAAGGCAAGCGGCGGCGACAAGCATGTCCAGGTCCGCCGCATCGAGCTGGAGCCGCCCGCCTGAGGGGGCGCCTTCTCCGAAAGGGCGCGCGTGTCGAATTGGCAGCAGCCCCATGCGCGCCCCCGCGCAGGTGCTACACTATGAAGCCGGTTCGCATCCGCAATTTCTCGTGAAGGAGTTTTCCCATGGACATGGGTGCCGAAACACGCCGCATACTCTTGGTCGAAGACGAAAAGGCGATCCGCGACGCCGTGCAGGCCTATCTGGAGCGCGAGAACTACTGGGTCACGCCCGCAGGCGACGGCCAGGAGGCGCTCGACGCGTTTTCCCTGCACCCCTACGACCTCGTCATCCTCGACCGCATGCTCCCGAAGGTCGCAGGCGACAAGGTCTGCCGCGTCATACGCGACGGCTCCGACGTGCCCATCATCATGCTCACGGCAAAAGGCGAGGTCGAAGACCGCATCATCGGCCTGGAGCTGGGCGCCGACGACTACCTGATCAAGCCCTTCTCCCCGCGCGAGCTGGTCGCGCGCGTGCGCGCCCTGCTGCGCCGCGCCAACATCTCCGAAGAGCCGCTGCGCGAGGTCTCCGAGTACGGCGATCTGGTCATAGACCTCACCGGCCACAAGGTCACCGTCGCCGGCGAGGAGGTGGACCTCACGGCCAGCGAGTTCAAGCTCCTCACCACGCTCGCGCGCTACCCGGGCCGCGTCTACTCGCGCATGGAGCTGGTGGAAAAGGTGCTCGGCTACGACTTCGAGGGCTACGAGCGCACCATCGACAGCCACGTGAAGAACCTGCGCGCAAAGCTCGGCGACGACCCGCGCAACCCGACCTGGCTCTACACCGTCCACGGCGTGGGCTACCGCTTCGAGGCGCCCAAGTCCGACAAGAAAGACGAGGCCAAGGCCACAGACGCCAAGGGCGCCAAGGCAGGCGGCAAGGCGGCCGCGGCGAAAGAAGACACGGCAAAAGGGGAGTAGCCTTTCGTGGAGGAGGAAAGCTCCAAACACACGCGCTCGTTTCTCCTGTACCTGGCCGGCGCCTTCGTCCTCACCGCGATCCTGACCGCGCTCGTCACCGTCGCGGGCATCATCGTCGCCTACAACGTGCACCGCGACCACCTTCTCAGCGAGACCGACCTCTACGCGGCCTTCCTCGTGGCCGCCGTCGTCTCGCTTGCCATCGCCGTCGTCGTGGGGATGGTCTTCGCGAGCGGCATCGCGCGGCCCGTGGAGCTGATCGCGCGCACGGCGGAAAGCATACGCGAGGGCGATTTGTCGGCGCGCACGGGGCTTTCCGGCCAAGACGAGCTGTCGCGCCTGGGCCAGATCTTCGACGAGATGGCCGACTCGATCGAGCGCGACCGCGACCTGGAACGCCAGCTCATAGGCGACGTGGCCCACGAGCTGCGCACCCCGCTCATGGGCATGCAGGCCACGATCGAGGGCATGCAAGACGGGGTGCTGCCCGCCGACGACGAGCACCTTTCCACGCTTGCCGCCGAGACGGGCAGGCTCGGGCGGCTGGTCGAGGCGCTGCTGCACTTGAACCGCCTGGAAAACGGCACCATACAGGCGCGCCAGGAGCAGCTGGATTTAAGCGGGCTTGTGGCCGACCTCGTGTTGGCCCAGGAGGCCTTCATCGAGAGCATGGGGCTCGATTTCGAGGCCGAGGTGGAGCCGGGCGTGCTCGTCGTGGGCGACCGCGACCTGATGACGCAGGTCGTGGTGAACCTCATGTCCAACGCCGTGCGCTACACGCCGGAAGGCGGCAGCGTGCGCCTGTCGCTTTCGCGCGCGGGCGGCAACGCGTGCATCGCGGTGGGCGACACCGGCATAGGCATATCCGAAGACGACATCGACAAGGTGTTCAGCCGCTTTTGGCGCGCCGACGAGGCGAGGCAGCGCACGAGCGGCGGGCTGGGGATAGGGCTTGCCCTCGTGCGCGAGGTGGTCGACCAGCACCACGGCAGCGTGCAGGTGGAAAGCGAGCTGGGGCGCGGCAGCACCTTCACCGTGCACATCCCCCTTGCCGCCGAAGACCCCGGCAGCCGCATGTCCACCGACAAGGTGGCGATGCGCAAGGTGGCGCGCGCGAAGAAGAGCGCCGCGAAACGGGAGCTGGACCGCGCGCGGCGCGAGCAGCGCGAAAGCGAGCGCGCGGCGGGCAGGGCGCGGCGCGAGGAGGAGCGTGCGCGGCGCGATCTGGAACGCCAGCAACGCGAGCTGGACAAGCAAGCGCAACGCGGCGGGCAGCCCCGCGCGATCGAACGCGACCGGCAGAGCCTGAGCTTTTTCGGCACCAGGCTCGCGCTTGCGCTGCGGCGCTCCGCCCAGGTGCAGCGCGAGCACGACGGGGCGAAGGCGCAGGCGGCGCCCGCGCAAGGCGGAAAGCCGGCGTCTGCGGCAGATGCCGCGGGTGATGCAAAAGGCGCGCGGGCAGATGCGCATGCGACGGGCGCGGCGGCGGCGGATGCGACGGACGTGGCAGGCGCGGCAGACGCGCCGGATGCGCCACGAGATGGCGGACACGAGACGACACGAGGAGCATGACATGGACGAGAAGGCCACGACGGCGCCGGTGCAGGCGGCAGGCGAAGGTGTGGACGAGGGCGCGGGCGCCCCGAAGCGGGCCTTGCGCCCGGATAGCCAAGGCAAGGTGCGCGACCTCTACGACTTGGGCGACGAGCTTCTCCTCGTGGCAAGCGACCGCATATCCGCCTTCGACTTCATCCTACCCGACGAGATCCCCCACAAAGGCGAGGTCTTGACGCAGCTCTCGCTCTTTTGGCTCGGCTTTTTCGCAGACCGCGTCGACAACCACCTGGTCAGCGCCGATACGGCCGATTTGCCCGAGCGTTTCGCCCCGTATGCCGACTATCTGGCCGGCCGTTTCATGCTGGTGAAAAAGGCGCAGATGTTTCCCGTCGAATGCATCGTGCGCGGCTATCTCACGGGCAGCGGCCTTGCCTCCTACAAGCGCGACGGGCGCGTGTGCGGCATCGAGCTTGCGCCCGGTCTCGAGGAGGCCTCCGAGCTGCCCGAGCCGCTGTTTACCCCCTCCACGAAGGCGGCCATCGGCGGCCATGACGAGAACATCTCGTTTGCCCAGCTCGAAGACCTTGTGGGCGCAGACGACGCGCGCATGTTGCGCGACGTCTCCCTGGACCTCTACCGCGCGGCGGCACGCTATGCAAAGGAGCGCGGCATCATAGTCGCGGACACGAAATTCGAGTTCGGCATGGTGGACGGGCGCCTCGTCTTGGCAGACGAGGTCCTCACCCCCGACTCCTCGCGCTTCTGGCCGCTGGAAGGCTATGCGCCCGGCCGGGTGCAGCCCAGCTTCGACAAGCAATACGTGCGCGACTGGCTTTCCGGCGCCTGGGACCGCACGGGCACGCCCCCGCACATGCCCGAAGAGGTGAAGCAGGCCAGCGCCGCAAACTACGCGCAGGCATACGAAATGCTGACGGGTCGCCCCTTCACCGCCCAATCACGGGTATAGTAGGGGGACTTTGCATCCGCGCGCACGTGCGCATGCGGGCATCGCGCACACGCGCATGCGCCGCGCACGTTCACCATCTCGGGCGCGGCTTGCAGGAAAGGCGATAGGCACGGGCGCCCACGCGGGCGCGGCACGAAACGAAAGGCGAGCACGCACATGACGCAGCGAAACCCGATGAACCAACGCAACACGAGCGACAAGCACACCGGCTCGTCGCGCAAGTCGTCGGCCAGTGCGAAGCCGAAGGCGAAGGCGGCTGCGAGCGTGCACCAGGCCTCGTCGGCGGCCAAGCGCAAGCAGCAGGAGCAAAAGGACAAGGACAGGCAGCGCGAGGAGCGCGTGGCGGCGCAGAAGCGCGCGGCTGTCTTGAGCGCGCAGACAAGGCAGCTCGACGAGTACAAGAAATGGCGCCGCATCTGGTGGGTCGTCATCGTCGTGGCGATCGTCGCGGTCGTGGCCTCGTGGGTCTTTTCCTGGATGGGCCGTGAGGGGCGCCTGCCCGCCTTCCTCGTCGGCGCGACCACGCCCGTTTCCGTGGGAGGGCTGGTCATAGGGTATGCCGCGATCATCGCCGCGCTCGTCATCGACTTCAAGAAGATACGCAAGTTCCGCCGCGAGCAGGAGGCCAAGGCGGCCAAGATGTCGAATTCGCAGCGCCGCAAGCTCGACGCGGCCATCGCCGAGCAAGAGGAGCGCGAGCGCGCCGAGCGCGAGGCCAAGCGCGCGAAGAGGAAGGGGCGCCGTACGTCCAAGGACGGCGAGGAGGACGTTGAAGGCGACGCAGGCGACGAGGCCGGCGCGAAGGCGGCCGGCGGGCGCAAGGGCGCCGACGGGAAGGCCGCCGACGGTAAAGGCGCAGACGGTAACGCGGGCGCTGCGCATGCGGGCAGGAAAGCGGCTGCCACGCGTGGAAGCGTGAAGGCGGGTGCTGCACGCGGCGGCGTGAAGGCCGGCGACGACAAGAGCGGCGAGAAGAAGGCCG
>CAVFDV010000056.1:0-11426 GCA_963621315.1 Oscillibacter sp. MSJ-31 | reverse complement strand
AGCTTGGTCTGCCCCTCGGTCTGTGTCGTCATATGAGCCTTTCTCTATGTCGTGCGTTGCGGCCCGGCGCGAAGCGGCCCTGTCCCTTTTCCTACAGGGTGCCGGCGGCGCGCGCGGCCTCCACTTCCTCGATGGCCTCGGCCGGGGAGAACTCGCAGGTCCCGTCGCCCATCTTCACCACCTCGATCGGGTCGTCTTCGGCCACCGTGCCCCCGTGCAAGACGACGGCGAAGATGCCCTCGCGCGGAAAGATGCAATCCCCTGCCTGGTAGTAGATGGCGCAGCGCGTGTGGCACACCTTGCCTATCTGGCTGACCTCGACGAGCACCTCGTCGCCCAGGCGCAGCTGCGTGCCCATGGGCAGCGAGAGCAGGTCGATGTTTTCCGTGGTGAAGTTCTCGGCAAACGAGCCTTCCTCGACGTCGAGGCCCATCTCCTGGGCCTTCTCGATGCTCTCCCACGCCAGGAAGCTGACCTGGCGGTGCCAGTCGCCGGAATGCGCGTCGTTTTCCAACCCGAACTGCTCGAGCACGCGCTGGGGCGTCTCGCAGGGCTGCTTTTGCGTGCCCTTCTTCTTCGAGATGTTGATGGAGATGATGCGTGCTTGCGTGTCGTCGTGCCCGGTGCCCATGGCAAGGTCCTCTCTATAGCGGTCGTGGTATGCGGCCTCTCAGTTACCTGCCGAGGCAATACGGGCATCATAGCACCCCCTGCAGCCGCCCCACCTAAAAAGCACCCGCGCACGTGGCGGCGGCGCGGGGGGCCACGCGGGGGGCCCGCGAGGCGGCGGCAGCGGCGGGCAAGCGCTATACTTGCCCGAACCGTATCCGACGACATGCGTTTCACCCCGCGCCCGCAAGGAGGCCTCCATGCTCGACCCCAAGTTCATCCGCGAGAACCCCGAGAAGGTGCGCGAGGCGTGCCGCCAACAGCACAACGACTGGGACATGGAGCGCTTCCTGGAGCTGGACGCCTCCCGCCGCGAGCTGATCGGGCAGGCCGAGGCGCTGAAGGCCGAGCGCAACCGCGTGTCCAAGCAGATCGGCGAGCTGATGCGCGCCGGCGAAAAAGACGCGGCCGAGGAGGCGAAGGCGCAGATGGGCGAGGTGGGCGACCGAATCGCCGACCTCGACGAGAAGCTGCGCGGGGTGCAAGACGAGCTGGACGCGCAGCTCTTGTCCATCCCCAACATGCCCGCCGAGGCCACGCCGGTAGGCGAAAGCGAAGACGACAACCCCGAAGTGCGTCGCTGGGGCAGCCCGCGCGAGTTCGATTTCGAGCCGGCCGCGCATTGGGACATAGGGCCGGCGCTGGGCATCATCGACTTCGACCGAGGGGTCAAGCTCGCGGCGAGCCGCTTCTACGCGCTGCGCGGGGCGGGCGCGAGGCTGGAGCGCGCGCTCATCAACTACATGTTGAACCTGCAGATCGAGGCGGGCGCGACCGAGTGGTGGGTGCCGGCCATGGCCAGCGCCGAGACCCTGACGGGCACCGGCCAGCTCCCCAAGTTCGAAGACGACCTGTTCAAGACCCGCGAGGGCATGTACATGATTCCCACCGCCGAGGTGCAGCTGACCAACCTGCACCGCGGCGAGGTGCTCGACGGCGGCGCGCTGCCCCTGCGCTATTGCGCCTTCACCCCCTGCTTTCGCGAGGAGGCGGGCAGCGCCGGGCGCGACACGCGCGGCATCATACGCGTGCACCAGTTCGACAAGGTGGAGATGGTGCGCTTTGCCACGCCGGATGAAAGCAACGCCGAGCTCGAGGACATGACGCACCAGGCCGAGCTCGTGCTCCAAGGCCTCGGGCTGCCCTACCGCGTGATCAGCCTGTGCACGGGCGACCTCGGATTTTCCGCACGCCAGACCTACGACCTCGAGGTGTGGCTGCCCAGCTACAATGCCTACAAGGAGATATCGAGCTGCTCGAACTGCGGAGATTTCCAGGCGCGGCGCGCGAACATCAAGTTCAAGGGCGCCGACGGCAAAAAGCAGCTCGTCCACACCCTGAACGGCTCGGGCGTCGCGGTGGGCCGCTGCATGGCCGCCGTGCTGGAAAACTACCAAAACGCCGACGGCACCGTGACCGTGCCCGAGGCGCTGCGCCCCTACATGGGCTGCGACACGATCGCCTAGCGAAGGCCGCCCCGGGGCGCTGCGGCGCCCCGGGTCCGCATGCACGAGACGCCACAGCGCGGCGCCCGCCTCCTTCGGCGGGCGCCGCGCTTTTCAGGATATTCCCGCTCCGGCCTTTCACCGGGCCGCTGCGAAAACCGGCCGTTTTCGGCAGCCGCTTTTGCAGCGGCCGAAAACGGCCGAAAAAGAGCCGGCCTACAGCTCGATCAAAGCGAAGTCCTTCGCATCGACAGCGGCGACCAGCTCGTCTTGCTGGCGCGCGCCCACCGGCTTGTCCACGTTCATCAAGACCGTGGCCGTCTCGCGCGCGCTATCTTGGGCTATCTGCATGTTCTCGATGCTGATGCCGGCATCCCCCAGCACCGTGCCGATCTTTCCCATGCGCCCCGGCCCGTCCACGTACTCCAGCGCGACGACCATGTGCTCGGGCACGAAATCGACCTTGTAGCCGGCGAAGTCGATGATGCGCGGCATGTCGTGGCCGAGGGCCTGCGTGGCCGCCATCGTGACGGGGTGGTCGCCGGCATGCACCGTGACCTCCACATAGCTCGGGTAGACCTCCGAGAGCGGGTCTTTGGAGACCTCGACGGCCACCCCGCGCTGCTCGGCCAGATAGCCCGCGTTGATGATGTTGACGGCGATCTCGCTGCCGCAGGCCATGACGCCGGCAAGCGCCGCCGTGCCCAGCACCGAGACGTCGGTTTTCGCAATCTCGCCGAAGGCCTTCACCTCGACCTTGCCGATGCCGCCTTTCGCCACCTGCGCGGCGAGCTGCCCGCAGCGCTGCGCCACGGGCATGTACGGCCCCAGCTCGTCCATGACCGCCTCGGGCACCCGTGCGGCGTTCACCACGGTGTTCACCGTCTTGCCGTTCAAGCCGGCGATCACGTACTCGGCGATCTGCGTGGCCGCCCGCGTCTGCGCCTCGCGCGTGCTCGCGCCCAGATGCGGGGTCAAGACGACGTTGTCGAAGCGGTGGATCGGCGAGTCGGCGACGGGCTCGTGCTCCCACACGTCCACGCCGGCGGCCGCGACCTTGCCGTTTTCCAGGTAGGTGGCAAGCGCGTCGAGGTCGATGATGCCGCCGCGCGCGACGTTGAGGACAATCACGCCGTCTTTCATCTGCTGGAACTCGTGGTTGGAGAACATGTTGCGCGTCTCGTCGGTGAGGGGCATGTGCACGGTCACGACATCTGCCAGCGCGAGCACCTCGTCGACCGTGTCGTAGAGGGTGATGCCCAGATGCTCGGCCATCTCGGGGCTGCAATAGGGGTCGTAGCCGACGAGCTTCATACCGAAGGCGCGGGCGCGCTCGGCCACGAGACGGCCCACATGCCCGGTGCCGAAGATGCCGAGGGTCTTTTCCGACAGCTCGGTGCCCGTGAACTTCGAGCGGTCCCACTTGCCGGCCTTCATGGAGGCCGTGGCCGCCGCGGTCTTGCGCGCCGCCGCGAGCATGAGGCACATGGTCTGCTCGGCTGCCGAGACGACGTTGGACAGCGGCGCGTTGCACACGATGACGCCGCGCTCGGTGGCCGCCTCGCGGTCGATATTGTCCACGCCCACGCCCGCGCGCCCGATGACCTTCAGCTTCGCGCCGGCCTCGATGACCTCGCGGGTGACGGTCGTGGCGCTGCGCACGATGAGGCCGTCGTAGTCGGCAATCATGCCGAGCAGCTGCTCGGGGGTGGTGTCGGGCTTGAACGTGACGTCGACGCCGGCATCTTCGAGCACCGCGATGCCGTCTTTCGAGAACTTCTCGGGGATGAGGACCTTCATGGGCAACCTTTCTCTTTTCCCGTGCGGGCGCGCCCGGGCGGGATGCGCGTGTGGGGCAGGAAGGCGCCCTCGTGGAAAGGGGCGCCGCTGTCGTATATGGAAAAAGATTCTAGCCGTCGCGCCTGTTTCAGTTCAAGGAGCGCACGGCATGCTTTACCGTCGCGAAACCTCGGACGGCGCCGGGCGGGCGGGCGCGCGGGGTGGCGAAGCTCAGGTGGAGCGCGATGGAGCAAGGTGAAGCATAGTGGAGCTTAGTAGAGCATGGTGAAGTCGGGTGAAGCATGGTGGGGCTTCGTAGGGTGTGGTGGAGTTTTGTGGAGCTTGGTGAAGCGGGTCAGAGCTTTTCCAGGGCGCAGGCCATGCGCAGGTAGGCGGCAGGCGGCAAGGTCTCGGCGCGCACCCCAGGGTCGATGCCGCAGGCGGCAAGCACCGCGTCCACGACCGCGGCGTCGTAGCGGCTCTTCATCGAGTTGCGTATGGTCTTGCGGCGCATGCAAAAGGCGGCGTCGGCCAGCTCGCAGGCAGCGTCAACGGTCGTGGGCGCCGCGGCGGCTCGGGCAAGCTCTGCATCCGCAGGGCCGGCCTTCGCAGGGGCGGCGGCGCCCGCAAGGGCAGCGCCGCGTTCGATGCGGACGACGGCGCTGTCCACGTGGGGGCGCGGGGAAAAGCACGACGGCGCGACATGGAAGCGGCCCGCCACATACGCGCGCAGCGCAAGCTTCACCGTATAGGCGCCGTAGTCCTTGTTTCCACAGGTCGCGGCCATGCGGTCGGCCACCTCGCCTTGCACCATGACGGTCATGGACTCGATGAACTCGAAGCGCTCGAGCCAGTCGAGCACGAGCGTGGCCGCCACCTGGTAGGGCAGGTTCGCCACGAGGCGGCCCGGCAGCGGGGCGCCCATGTCCGCGCATGCCCGCTCCAGTTGCGCGCGGTCGATCTTCAGGGCGTCGGCCTGCACGAGGCGCAGGCGCTCGCCGTCTGCCGCGCAAGTCTCGGCCAGCACGGGCGGCAGGTCCCGGTCGCATTCGACGGCCACGACGCGCGCGTGGCGCAGCAGCGCGCAGGTGAGCGTCCCGATGCCCGGCCCCACCTCGACGACGCACGGCAGGCCGTCGGGTTTTGCGCCCGCCGGCGCGGCACCCTGGCCGGGCGCGGCGGCGTTGCCCGCGGCAATGTTGCCTGCGGCACCGTTGCCTGCGCCGACATCGGCGCCGGCGGCGCTCGCGCCGGCGTCTCCGCCTCCCCTGCTGCCGTCCGCAAGCCCGGACAGCTCCAGGATGCGCCCCACCACGTTGTCGTCGACGAGGAAGTTCTGGCCGAGCCGGTGCTTGGCGCTCAGCCCGAAGCGCTCGAGCACCGCGCGCGTCTCCCTCGGGTTCGCGAGAGGCGAGTTCATCGTGAAATCCCCGTTGCGGCGCCGTCTCCCGCGCCGCCTGAAGCGCCCGCCGCGCCCGCGCCCCCGGCACCCGGCGCGTCCACCGCCTTGCCGCATGCGCCGCGCGCAGCACCCGAAGCGCCCGCGGCGATATCGCGGGCAAGCCGGGCAAGCTCTGCATCTGCGGGCGCGCCACATCCGACAAAGCGCTTCACCCTGTCCTCGATGCGCAGGTTCGCGCAGTTCAGGGCACTCGTGCAGATGGTCTCGAGCGCGGACGTGCCAAACGGGTCGCCCCCCTCGCCCAGCACCACGAGATGCGCGCGCCGCACGGCGGGAAGCGGCATGTGCAGGCGGTATTTGCGCGTCCAATAGGTCTGGCAGCGGTCGAGCGCGGCCTTCAGGTGGGCGGAAGGCCCGGCGAAATAGACGGGCGCGACCACCACGAGCGCGTCACATGCGTCCATGTGGCGCGAGAGCACATGCCACGCGTCGGCGACGACGCACTCCCCGGATACCGCGCAACCCCCGCAATCGCGGCAGGCGGCGACGGGATGCTCGGAGAGGCGCCACAGGGTCGTGGACGCGCCGCATTCCCGCAGGTGCGCGCGCAAGCCTTCGGAGACCTGCTCGGAGACGCCGCCCTCGTGGGGCGAGCCGCACAAGACGAGTATGTCGGGCGCGGGCGCGCTCACGAAAGCTGCCACGCGGTCGGTTTCCGGTCGAGCAAACCCACGGCATTGTCGTAGAGCCGCTGCAGAAACGCCGCCTCGGACAACCCGCCTTGCAAGGCCTCGAAATCGGGCAGCTCGGCCAAGGCGGGCGCGCCTGCGGCCACGTCGCTTGCCCTCGGGTCCAGCGCGGCGCGCGCCGCCTCGGCCCCCGCGTACCCGAAGCAATCGAGCAGCTCGCGCGCGACGAAGAGGCTGTAGTCGGGCATGCACAGGGTGCCGCGCAAGGGCTCGGGCGCCATGAAGGGCGCGTCCGTTTCCACCAGCAGGCGCGTAGCGGGCACGGCAAGGGCGCTGCGACGCGTGTCCCAGCTTTTCTTGAAGGTGAGAGGGCCGCCGAAGGCCACGTAGCACCCAAGCTCGACGAAGGGCGCGAGCACGCCGGCGTCGAGGTTGAAGCAATGCAAGATGCAGCCGGCATCCGGCACCCCCTCGCGGCGCAATATCTCGAGCGCATCTCCGTGGGCCTCGCGCACGTGAAGCGACACGGGCAGGCCCGTCTCGTGGGCAAGGCGCAATTGCGCGGCGAAGACCTCGCGCTGCGTCTCGCGCGGGCTGAGGTCGTAGTGGTAGTCGAGGCCTATCTCGCCCAGGCAGCCCGTGAGCGGGTCGCGCAGCAGCTCGAGCAGGCGATCGCGGCTTTCACCATAGTGCCTGGCGTTGTGCGGGTGCACGCCGGCCGCAAAGCGCAGGCGCGGCAGCCGGGCGCCCTCCTCGCCCCAGTCCGCGAGGATACCTGCGGCCCGGTCGCGCCACGTGCCGCATGCCGCATAGGCCTCGTGCGCGCCGAGATAGCCCTCGCCTTGCTCGTCGCGGTCGCCCGGGTCGGTCATGCACATGAGAAAGCCGAAGCCGAAATGCGCCGCGCGCGCGAGGGCAAGCGGCGGGTCGGCCAGCATCCCCAAGTGGCAATGGGTGTCGGCGAAGACGGCGCCGGCGGGCAGGTTCGGCGCGGGGCGCTCCTTGCCCTTCGAGTTGCGAAAGGCGCAATCATGCGCGTCGAAATCCTTGAAATCCGATATCGCCATGGTGAAACCCCCGCAGCTCCTAGGCCTTGGCGCCTGCGCCGGACGCGCCGGGCGTGGCGGATGTGCCGGACGCGGCGCCCGCGGCGGCGTCGTCGAGTTTTTCCAGACGCGGGAAGAGCGGCTCTCCCTTCACCACCGCGTTGCCCGCCGGCAGGCCGCCCCATGCGCACGCCGCCTCGATGTCGCGGCACTCCTGCGGCGCGGGCAGCCCCATGCGCGAGAGCAGCTCGGCGCTCGTGGCGGGCATGAAGGGGGCGAGATAGAGCGCGGCGATGCGGCAGGCCTCGAGCGCGTTGTAGAGCACGGCGGCCAGCTCGCCGCCCTTCGCCGGGTCCTTGGCGAGGTTCCACGGCGCGGACGTCTCCACGTAGAGGTTCGCGCGGTGCAGCAGCTCCATGACGGCGCCCGCCGCGCCCGAGAAATCGATGCGCGCGAAGGCCTCGTGCCAGCGCGGATACAGCCCGTCCGCTATGGCGCGCAAAGGGTTTTCGCCTTCACCGCCCGCCGCTTCGCCCGCAGCGCCGCCGCCCGCAGCGCCAAACGCGCCGGCCTTTTCACCATCCCCGCGCGCATCCCCGCACGCGTCCGCGGGCAGCTCGGGCACGACACCGCCGCAATACTTGCCCACCATGTTGCTCACGCGGCTGAACAAGTTGCCGTAGGTGTTGGCCAAATCGGTGTTGTAGACCTCGGTCATGCGCGCGTGCCCGATGTTGCCGTCCGCGCCGAACTTCACATCCGAGCAAAAGTAGTAGCGGTAGGCGTCCACGCCGTAGCGCGCCACCAGCTCGGCCGGATAGAGCGCGTTGCCCTTGGACTTCGACATCTTCGAGCCGTCGGCGGCCATGAGGAAGCCATGCGCGAACACGCGGCGCGGCAGGGGCATGCCCGCCGCCATGAGCATGGCCGGCCAGATGACGCAATGGAAGCGGATGATGTCCTTGCCCACGAAATGGAAATCCGCCGGCCAGTAGCGCTCGAAATCCGCCGTGTCGTCGCTGCCGTAGCCCAGCGCCGTGATGTAGTTGATCAGCGCGTCCACCCACACGTAGGCCACGTGGTCGCGATCGAAGGGCAGCGGCACGCCCCAGTCGAAGCTCGAGCGGCTGACGGACAGGTCGTGCAGGCCGCTTTCCACGAAGGCGCGCACCTCGTTTGCGCGTATGGGCGGGTTGACGAAGTCGGGGTGCGCGTCGTAGAGCGCAAGCAGCTTCCCGCCGAACTCGGAGAGCTTGAAAAACCAGTTTTCCTCGCCGTTCTTCTCGTAGCGCAGCGGCCGGCGGCAGTCCGGGCAGCACTTCTGCCCGTCTATCTCGACGGCCTCGGAGTCGGTGTAGTAGGTCTCCTCGTGGATGCAATACCAGCCCTCGTAGGCCGCCTTGTAGAGATAGCCCGCGTCTTTCAGGCGCTGCATGAACTGCTGCACGCCGCGCTCGTGGCGGGCCTGCGTCGTGCGGATGAAGTCGTCGTTGGAGATGCCGAGCGTCTTCCACAGCTCGGTGAACTGCGGCACCTGCGCGTCGCACCACTCCTGCGGGGTCATGCCGTGCTCGGCGGCGGCCTCGGCCACCTTCTGGCCGTGCTCGTCGAGGCCCGTGAGGAAGCGCACGTCGCGCCCCTCCATGCGCATGGCGCGCGCGACCGCGTCGGCGGCGATCGTCGTGTAGGCCGTGCCGATGTGCGGCTCGCCGTTCACGTAGTAGATGGGCGTGGTGATGAAAAACGGCTCGTGCACCGCATGTGCCGCGCTGCCTGCCGCGTTGCGTGCCGCGCTATGTGCCGCGCCCGGCTCGTCGCCTGCCGCGCTCGCCTCGCCGGCCGCCGCGTGCGCCGTCGTGCCCGTTGCCTCTTGCGTCATGTGCTCTCCTATGGCCTGCCTGCCCTGTTTGCGCCCCGCGCGAAAACGCGGCGCGCAGGAGCCGCGCCGCGGGGTGCAGGCACCGTGTCGTGATGTCCGGTTTCCGGCGTTGATTATAGTCAAGCGCGCTCGGCGAAGAGGATGAAGCGGTGGGTGTTCACCCCGTACGGGTGGCAGGTGATCAGCGTGACGAGGTCGCGGCCTTGCTGGATGCGTATGCGGTTGGTCGCCTTCGGCTCGATCACGTCGGTCTCCACCACGCGGTAGGCAAGCGTCTCGCGGAAGTTGTCGATGTAGAGGGCGTCTCCTGCGGACAGGTCCGGCACGTGCACAAACATGGACAGGCCGCGGCTGTGCGCGCGGTGGCCGGCGATCACGGAGTTCGTGTTCTCGCCGCCTATGGGGTAGCTCGTCTGCGTCAGGTGCACGGCGCCGCGCGCCATCTGCTCGTCGTTGGCGCCCAGGCGTATGGGCAAGTCGATGTCGATGGCGGGCACGCGCAGAAAGCCGATGATGTTGTCCTCGATGCCCCATGCGGACAGGTCCACCGCCGGTTGCAGGTAGCTGAAGGCGTCCACGAGGTCTTTTTGCCCTTCGGTGAAAAGGCGCTCGTTTTCCGCTTTCAGGTAGGCGTACAGCCCCTCGACGTCGATGTAGCGGCCCGAGCCGACAGAGTCCCCGTCCCCGCCGTGGGCGCGCTTCTCGAAATCCTCGCGCAAGGAAGCAACCTCGTTGCGGTAGAGCGCCTCGTTTGCGTAGGGGTAGGCGATAAGGCCCGCGCCCGCCGCCGCCATCACCCCGGCCACGCCCACGAGCACGCGCCGCCGCGTGAGGACCGGGCCTTTTCCGGACTTCGCCATCATGCATCCCCTCCCGTCGCGTCGCGCGTATCGCCGCGCGTGCGCGCGTTGCGCAAGCGCACGTCCATGCTCGCGCTGACGAACGCGTTCACGTCGCGGGCAAAGCTCACGCTGCTCACGTTCTCGTCGCCACGCCCTATGAAGCGCGGGTCGTCGTCGGGTTCGTCGGATGCGTCGGACGCACCGGATGCGTCGGGCGCGGCGGGCACGTCAGGGGCATCGGACGTGCCGGGCACGCCGGGCACATCGGGCGCAGCGGACGTGCCGGGCACGCCGGGGGCATCGGACGCATCGGACGTGCCGGGCACGCCGGGAGCCGCAAAGCCGCCTTCCGCTTCACCGCCCGCTTCGCCGGCGGCGCTTTCGCGTGCGGCCCGGGCGGCATCTTCACCCGGGCGCGCCTTCGAGTGCGCGCCCGCACCCGCAACGGCCCCGATCGCAGCAGCTCCGGAGCCTGCCGCACGCGCCGCTTCCGCGCCGCCTTCACGTACCCGTTGCTTGCCGTCCGCATCGCCCGATGCCCCGCCGCGCGCCGCGTCGAGCTGGGCACGCGCAGCCGCCGCTATGGCCGCGATCGCGGCCGCGTTGCGCTGCTCGACCTCGTCGATCGCCTCTTCGGCCTCCCTGCCGCGCATCTTGCGGCGCACGAACAGCGCCACCAAGATCACGCCGAGCGCCCCGCCTGCCGCGCTGGCGATCAAGATGACCTGCTCGCGCGTCAGGCCCCCGCCGCCCGCCGCCTGGGCCTCCTCCGCCTCGTCTTCGGGCGTGTAGTCGACGCGGTGCCCGCGTACGAGCAGGCGGTGCGTGTTTATCCCGTAGGGCGTGCAAGTGACCAGCGTGCAATAGTCCTGGTCTGCCACGCGGCGCAGCTCGGCGGTGTCTTCCGGCTCGACCACCAGCAGGCGGTCTACCTCGTAGGCAAGCGTCTTGTCGAGCACCTTCACGAAGAAGCGGTCGCCTTCCTGCAGCTCCTCGAGGTCGGTGAAGAGCTTCGCGTTCACCAGACCCGAGTGCCCGGTGAAGACGGTGTGCGTGCCTATGCCGCCCGTCGGCATCGACGAGCCCTCCAGGTGCCCGACGCCCTTTGCCAGCGTGCTTTCCGACGTGCCGTGGTAGATGGGCAGCTCGACCGAGATCTTCGGGATGGAGATGTGCCCCATCACGCCGGTGCCGTCCAAGTCGAGCACCTGGTAGTAGTTGTCGGCCATGACCATGCCCGAGCCCTCGACGAAGGGGTCGTGCACGGGGTTGCCGTAGAGGTTCTCGTTGTACTCGACGGCTTCCCTCCATGCCGCCTCGAGGTCCTTCTCGGAGGTCTCGGCCACCGCATCGTCGTAGCTTTCCGTCACCTGGACGGCGGCGCGCTCGAACAGCCAGCTGGCCACGTGGGGATAGGCCAGCAGGCACAGGCCCGCGAGCATGACCACGACCAAAAACAGCTTGCGCAACACAGGCATCGAGGCGGTTCCTTTCCAAATGCCCTTACGCCGCGGAAGACGACGAGGAAGAGGAGGGGTAGGTGGCGCCGTAGCGGTCGATGGAAGCCTTCACGTCGGCGTTCTCGGAGCCGAGGCGCACGATGGCGTCCGAGACCGCCTCCTTGGTGGTCTTTTGGACCTGCCCGGGCGCGACCTGCAGGTCGATGGTGCTGTAG
>CAVFDV010000055.1:0-11438 GCA_963621315.1 Oscillibacter sp. MSJ-31 | reverse complement strand
AGCTGGAAGAGCTGGACGAGCTGGCCGAGCTGGAAGAGCTGGACGAGCTGGCCCTTTCGGCCTTCAGCTCCGCCTCCAGCTCCTTGACCTTGTTCTCCAGCTCCGTCACCTTCGCCTCGGCCTCCTCGCGCTTTTGCTGCTCCTCCTGGATACGCACGCCGATGACGGGGTTGCTCTCGGCAGAGGCGCTGGTCGTGCCCGCGATCGCGTTGATCACGTCGTCGGAGAGGAGATTGGCGGTCTCGTCTTCGTTGCCCGTGAGGACAAAGCCCTCTTGGCACGAGGCGATGTCGTAGATAGGCGCGACCGTCAGGCGGTAGTACAGCTTCGAGGAATCCTGGTCGACCGTGCGCACGCGCCCCAAGATGATGCCGCCCGGATACGCGCCGCCGTCGCCGCTCGTCACGATGACGTCGCCCGCGCCCACCGTCGTGTCGATGGAGACGTACTCCAAGACGAGCGTCCCGTCGTAGCTGCCGCGCAAGATGCCCGTCGCCCGCGAGCTTTGCACCCGCGCCGACACCGAACTTTCCGCGTCGGTGATCAGGCGCACCGTCGCCGTGTGTGCCTGCGCGGACTCGACCTGGCCGAACAGCCCGCACGAGCTCATGACGCCCTGGCCTTCGCGCACGCCGTCGTCTTTGCCCTTGTCGATGGTCGCCGTCTGCTCCCACCCGGAGGTGATGCCCGTGATGTTGACGGGCAGCGTCGAGAGATTGTAGGCGTCGCGCAACGAGAGCAGGCTGGTCAGGCGCTTGTCTTGCTGGCGGTACTCCTCCAGCTCGCCCACCAACGTGCGCAGCTGCTCGTTTTCCTCTTTCAGGGTGGAGGCGTCCTCGTCGCTCATGTTCGAGCCGTCCGAGGCCGCGCCCACGGCGCGAAACGGCCCGGAGATGAAGGAGAGCGCGCTTTCCATGGGCTTGGTCACGGTCTGCACCCCATTGCGCACGGCCGCGAACGCGCCGCCGCCGTCCGAGCGCACGCATAGCGTGAGCAGCAAGACCGCGAGCACAACTAAAACGACCGAGATGATCCATCCTCCCGGTCGTCGTGGCTGGCCCTGGTTGTTGTTGAAAGACAGGCCCGGCATAGCCTGGAGCTATCCTTGCTGCATGTACGGCTGGCTCAGGAAGTCGGGCGACTCGAGCACCGCCGCGCAGCCCTCCACCACGTTGATGAGCGCCGTCTCCGACACGTGCACGGGCACGCCGATCTCCTTGCGCAGGCGCTCGTCGAGGCCGCGCAAAAGGCCGCCGCCGCCCGTGAGGACGATGCCGTATTCCATCAGGTCGCTCGCCAGGTCCGGCGGGGTCTCGTCGAGGGTGTCCTTCACCGCCTGGACCATCTTGGCCACAGGCTCGTCGAGGGCCTCGCGTATGTCCTCGCTTTCTATGCGCACCGTGCGCGGCAAGCCGGAGAGCAGGTCGCGCCCGCGCACCTCGACGTCGATCTCTTCGACCAGCGGCGCCGCCGAGCCGATGGAGATCTTTATCTCCTCTGCCGTGCGCTCGCCGATGGCGAGGTTGTAGTGCGTCTTCGCATATTGGACGACGGCCTGGTCGAAGGCGTCGCCGGCGATGCGGATGGAGGTGGCGCGCACGATGCCGCCGAGGCTGATGACGGCGACTTCCGTGGTGCCGCCGCCGATGTCGACGACCATCGAGCCGGTGGGGCTGTCCACGGGCAGTCCCGCGCCGATGGAGGCGGCCATGGGCTCTTCGATGAGGAAGGCCTGGCGGGCGCCTGCCGTGATGGTGGCCTCGAAGACGGCGCGTTTTTCCACGCTCGTCACGCCGGAGGGCACGCATACCACGACGCGCGGCTTGGAATGCCAGGGCATGCGCTTGCCCTGCGCCTTGCTGATGAAGTAGCGCAGCATGGCCTCCGTGACGTCGAAGTCGGCGATCACACCGTCTTTGAGCGGGCGCATGGCCACGATGTTGCCCGGCGTGCGCCCGAGCATCTCCTTGGCGTCTTTGCCCACCGCCAGCACGTGCTGCTGCTGCTGCTCGATCGCCACGACAGACGGCTCGTTGATGACGATGCCCTGCCCGCGCACGCTGACCAGCGTGTTCGCGGTGCCCAGGTCTATGGCCATGTCGCTGCCGAAGTTGCCGAACAGCCTGTCTTTGAGCCCCATATCTACGACTTTCTCCTCGCCGTGCACTATCTAGAATGCCGAAGCGCCGCCGCGGGAGGTAGCCACGCGGCGGCACAGCATCGCATACGCGGAAATCGAGTGTAGCACGCGCCTTCTACTCGCCGAAGAAAACGCCGATTTCGCGTTGCGCGCTCTCCACAGAATCGCTACCGTGGATGACGTTCTCGTCCATGGTCAGGCCGAAATCGCCGCGGATGGTGCCGGGGGCGGCGTCGGCCGGGTTGGTGGCGCCCATGAGCTTGCGCACCGTGGCCACGGCGTTCTCGCCGGAAACGACCATCTTCACCACAGGGCCGCTGGTCACGTACTCGATCAGGCCGTCGTAGAACGGCTTGCCCTTGTGCTCGGCGTAGTTGGCCTCGGCCTGCTCTTGGCTGACCTGCGCCAGCTCCATGCGCTCCACCGTCAGGCCGACGTTTTCGAAGCGGCCCACGATCTGGCCGATGTGGCCGTTGCGCACGCCGTCGGGCTTGATCATCGTGTAGGTTTTCTCGATTGCCATGTTCTCGTTGCTCCTTTTTTCGTCCGTATATCGCCGAAGGCCCGCCGCGCCGCGCACGCACGCGCGCCCGCGCAGGCCGTGAGGCTATTGCTTCGAGGGGAAGTACAGCGACACGTACAAGACCTTCCAGCCCAGACCGTCGCGTCCCAACCCCACCTCGTAGGAGATGTCGCCGCCTTCTTGCAGCGTGGACTTCACGTAGACCTTCGATTGCGCCATACCGCGCTCGACCGCCTCCACGCTGCACCCGCTCGTGCCCGAGAGGGCGGCGATCTGCGAGGTGCGCGAGCCGGCGTCGACCGAGGAATCCCAATAGGCGTCCGCCGACTTCTTGGCCTGCGCGGAGGTGAAGAAGTCCTGCGCCACGCTTTCCGCCGAGGGGTAGCCGTAGCCTGCCGCATATGCGCCGATGGCCGCGGCGACCAACACGATGAGCACCGCCACGACGGCGATGGCCACCTTCAAGGCGACGCCCCCCGAGCGGTGCTTCTTGCGGCGGCGCATCATCTCGGCCTCTTCGTCTATCTGCTCCTCGCTCGTGTCGAAAAAGCCCGACAGCTCCGGCGAGGGGATGTCGCCCGTCTGGCCGGGGGCATATCCTGCGGGAAAGCGCCCGGTGCCGTCGAAATCGCGCTCGTCGGCGGGCACGCCGGGGGCGACGTGGCCGTATGCGTAGTCCTCGTCGCGGTAGGCCTCCATGCTGCCCGTCGTGCTGGAGAAGGAACGCGGGTCGTCTGCACGCGTCTGCGGGGTGAAGGGGTCGGGCTGCTCGTCGTGCGCATCGCGCGCGTTGCGCGCGTCATGCGCGTCGTCGGAATCGCCCGCAGCGGGCGCATCGGCGTCGGGAATCGCCGGCAGGCTCGCGGTGTCGAGTATGCCGGGCGCCTTCGCCTCGAGGCGCTTCTCCAGCCCGCGCGCCACCTCGAGGTCGTGCGCGGCCATCGGCGAGAGCTTGTAGCTGCCGTCGGCGGTCGCCTCCTCGAAGGCCGCGATCGCGCGCTTCACCCGCCCCTCGGACATGTAGGCCTGCCCGAGGGCCGCCCACGCCTTGTTGGCCGCCTGGTCGTCCAGCCCCAGGTCGAGGGCCGTCTCGTAGCTGACGACCGCGTCTTTCGGGCGCGCCAGCTCCATGAAGCACGCGCCCAGGTTCACCAGCGCCTTTGCGGGCTTCGGGTTGTTCGGGTCGAGGGCCGCCTCGCGCCACGCCGCGCCCGCCTCCTCGGTCTTTCCCAAGGCCAGCTGCACCGCGCCGATGCCGCTGTAGGCCTTGTAGGGCGTGCGGTAGCCGGGGCAGTCGAGCGCCTTGTTGAACGCGGCAAGCGCCGCCTCGTAGTCCTTGGCGCCCAGCAAGGCGGTGCCCAGGCTGGCGTACAGCGCGGGCTTGCGCTCCTCGGAAGCGGTGGAAAGCGCACGGGTGTAGCTGTCGGCCGCGCGGCGCGCGTCGCCGGTCTTTATGCGGCAGTTGCCCAGCAGCTGGTAGAACTTCGCCTTGTCCTGGCCGCTCAAGCCGTCGAGCTCGTGCGAGCAGGCGAGAAAGCCCGCCAGCGCCGTCTTGTAGTCTTTGGCCGCATACGCCTCGCGTGCCTGTTTGAATGCCGTGACGTTCAAGGTTGCGCCTCCCGATGCGATCGGTCGCCTTGCCTAGTTGGCACCTTCGATGACGATGGACTCGATCAAGTCGCCGGCGCGCAGCTCGCCGATGACGTCGAGCCCTTCGATCGTGTCGCCGAAGACCGTGTAGTTGGAATCGAGGAACGGCTGGTCGCCCAGGCAGAAGTAGAACTGGCTGCCCGCGGAGTCGGGGGCCTGGCTGCGCGCCATGGCCAGCGTGCCGTCCTTGTGCTCGTTGTGGGGGTTGGTCGTCCACTCGCCCTTGATGGCATAGCCCGGGCCGCCCGTGCCTGGACGCCCGGCAGGACCGAACTTGCCCGCTGCGACGTCGGCCTGGCTCATGTCGCGGGTGTGGGGGCAGCCGCCCTGGATGACGAAGCCGGGCTCGTAGCGGTGGAACTTCAGGCCGTCGTAGAAGCCCTTTTGCGCCAGCTCGACGAAATTGCCCACGTGGATGGGGGCGTCCTCGCCGTGGAGCTGCACCTTTATCGTGCCCTTGTCCGTCGTGATGACGGCGACCTCGTTGCCGTTGGGCTTGTAGTCCGGAGTGTACAGTGCCATCTTCTCGCGTTCCTCTCTCGCAGGGCGCGGGGCGCGGCATGCGCCCGCATCTGCCCGTCGTGAAGCGAACATTAACTTGCTAATTCTAGCGTAAAACGCAAAAAGCGGTAAAACCGCACGATATACGCATGAGTCGCGGCGGGTTTCGCGGCGGCGGACGGCGGTGGGCAGGCGGGCGGTGGCCAACGGGCGGGCGGCGGTGGGGCGCGGGGTATGGGGACCCAGGGCATGGGGCCCATGGGCACGGATGGTGGGGCGCGGGGCGCGGGAGCCGTGGGCACGCGCTGCGCCGGCAGCCGGCCCGCGCGTGCTTGACGCATGCGGTGCGCGTGCTACCATATGCGCTCCTGTGATTGGGCGAGCTAATGAAAGCGAATTAGTTCGGAGGTCGTACATATGAACACGCTGGACCGCAGAACTTTTGTGGGAGCAGCCGCCATCGCAGGCATCGCCGTCGCCGCGCATCCGGCCGATGCGTTCGGCGTGACCGCCGCCGAGAAGAAGGCGGAGGCGCAAGCCGCCAAGGAAAAACTCGACTCGCTCAGCTCCGAGTTCGAGGCCGCCGTCGAAGACTACAACCGCGCGCAGATGACCTACGAATCGGCCACCGCCGAAGTCGAGGAGTGCCAGGCGAAGATCGACAGCACCCAGCAAAAGATCGACGGCCTGCAAGACAAGCTGAGCACGCGCGCCACAAGCATGTACCGCAACGGCTCCATGAGCTATCTGGACGTGCTGCTGGGCACGGCGTCGTTCGCCGATTTCGCCACCGTGTGGGACACCCTGAACAACCTAAACGAAGACGACGCGGACCTCGTCGCGAGCAACAAGAGCGCACGCGCCGAGCTCGAGGCGACGAAGCAGACGCTCGACGACAAGCAGGCAGAGGCAGAGCAGGCGCTTGCCGACGCGAAGTCGTACAAGGCGACGATCGAGCAGAAGAAAAGCGAGTACGACTCGCTCTACAACAGCCTGAACGAAGAGTACCGCCAGCTCGTCGCCCAAGAAGAGGAGACGCGGCGCCAGGAGGAGGCACGCGCGGCGGCGGCCTACACCCCGGCGGCCACCTCCGTCAGCTCCGGCTCGTCTTCAAGCGCGAAATCCTCGGGGGGCTCGCAAACCTACAGCGGCAATGCCGCAGTCGACCGCGCGTACGCATGCCTCGGCCTGCCCTACGTGTGGGGCGGCGTGGGGCCGAACGGCTACGACTGCTCGGGGCTTGTGGGATATGCGCTGCACGGCGACTACAAGCGCCACTACGTCGCGTCGGATTTCTGCTCGAAGCCCACGGCAAGCGACCCGCAGCCGGGCGACGTGGTCTCGTGCAGCAGCCACCATTGCGGGCTCTACATCGGCAACGGCCAGATGATTGAGGCGCCGCACACGGGCGCCGTCGTGAAGATCTCGGCGGTGCGCGGGCGCATCGTCAGGATGTAGGGCTTTCGCGCCCCTTCACCTTCACCCGTCTATCTGCACACGCGCGCCAACCCTTAGAAGCGCAGCGCGCAGGTCCACCGGCCGCCGCTGCCCTCGCACACCACGGCGCCCGAATGCGGGGCGTGGATGTAGTTGGTGCCGCCGGTGGAGATGGCCACATGGCCGGAGCGCCACAAGATGTCGCCGGGCGCGGCGTCCTCGGGGTTCAAAATCGCGCTGGCGCAGTTCTTCTGGTCCACGTCGTAGTGGGGCAGCGAGATGCCGATCTTCGCGTAGCACCACATGGTCAGGCCCGAGCAATCGAACGCGTCCGGGCCGGAGGCGCCCCACACGTAGGGGCACCCGATGCGCGAGCGCGCGTAGTCCACGACGCTGCCGTTCGTGGGGATGGAGCTGGCCGAAGCATAGCTGCGGCTGCTGGAAGACGATCCGGAAGAAGAGCCGCCCGAGCTGGAAGACGAGGAGCTTTCCTGGCTGACCGTCGGGGTGTAGGCGGCGGCTGCCGCAGCGGCGGCACGGTCGCGCTCCTCCTGCTCTTGCTGCACGAGCTGCTGGTACTCGGAGGAGAGGCTGTTGTAGAGGTTGTTGTACTCGCTTTGCTTTTGCTCGACTGTGGCCTTGTAGCTGTTCGCCTCGGAGACGGCCGCCTTGGCCGCCTGCTGGTTGGCCGCAAGCTCCTCTTGCGTGTTCTCCAGCTCCTGCTTGGCCGTCTTGGCCTCGGAGACGAGATCCGCGTCGTCTTCGTTCAGGTTGTTCAAGGTGTCCCACACGGTGGCGAAATCGGCAAACGACGCCGTGCCCAGCAGCACGTCCAGATAGCTCATGGAGCCGTTGCGGTACATGCTCGTGGCGCGCGTCTCCAAGCGGCCTTGCAGGGTGCCTATCTTGCTTTGCGCCGCGGAGATCTTCTCCTCGCACTCCTCGACGGCGCTCGTCGCGCTGTCGTAGTCGTCTTGCGCCTTGTTGTACTGCTGGACGGCAGTCTCGAATTCGCTGTTGATCGACTCGAGCTGCGAGGCGACCTGCTGCACCTCCGCCTGCTTTTCCGCCGAGGTAACGGCGTGCGCCTGCTGCGGCGCGAGCGCGAAAGCGGCGCCGGCGGCGACGGCTGCGGCTTTTGCGAAAGACCTGCGATCAAGTTCGAGCGGCATGTTGAAAACCTCCGCATGTGTTCGTCGTGCTTTCTATATGAGTGCTCATAGTACACCCGATTGCACGGGGGGCAGAAAATTTCAGGTTCGCCGCCCACAACCCCTTCACATTTGAATACGGAAAAGGGTGAAGCGGCGCGCGCCTTCATCGTGGGCGCCGTCCAGGCGCCGTCGCCCGCCTCCACAAGGGCGCCACGGGCGGCAACGCGCGCCCCCGGCATGGGTGCCGCCGCCTGTCCTTTCCGGCGCGAGGCTCAGCGGGAAAACGCGTTGCAGAAGGCGTCGAGCACGAGCACGGCCAGATGCTGCTGCCATTGCTCCGCGCTCACCTGCACCAGGCTGTCTTGGGGCGGCAGCAGCTCGACGACCAGGCGGCGCTCGCCAGCGCCCGCCAG
This sequence comes from Oscillibacter sp. MSJ-31, assembly GCA_963621315.1. Taxonomy (GTDB): domain Bacteria; phylum Actinomycetota; class Coriobacteriia; order Coriobacteriales; family QAMH01; genus CAVAWX01. Next base: position 3,620 of record CAVFDV010000055.1, on the reverse strand, counting down.
CTCGAGGGCCGTCGCGAGCCTTTTCGAGAACGAGTAGTCCGCCGACATCGCCACCATGGGCACGCCCTCTTGCGTGGACGCGCCCGGCGAGGACACCCCCACGAGCAGCATGCTCGCATGCGGCACGCCGTCCAGCTCGTCGGCGCACATCACGCGGGCAGTCGAGCTTGTCGCACGCGCGAGGTTCGCGATGCGGGCGGCGACGGCGCGCCCCGCTTCATCAAGCCCGTAAAAGCACGCCTCCATGTCCTGCAGCGCCTCGAACGCGCGGGCAAGCCCCATGTAGGCCCTGTCGGCGGGCACCACCTCGGCCGCCTGCTTGTCGGCCCACGCATGGCGCAGGCGCTCGACGGCGTCGTAGGTGCTCGCGCCCGCGATGCCGTCGTCGAAGATGCCCGCCGACGCCTGGAACTCGCGCAGCGCGCGCTCCGTATGCGGCCCGAAGATGCCGTCCGGGTCGCCGGTGACGAAGCCGAGCACGTCGAGTATGTCTTGCAGGGAGCGGACGTCTTGGCCGTGGAAGTACGGCATGCGCAGGTACAGCATGCGGTCGCCCAGCGCGAACGTGGCGTCCACGAGCGCGTTCCACGCGGCCTCGTCCACCTCGTCGCCTGCGGGCAGCCCCTCGCTTTGGCGAAACGCCTCGACGGCCGCGCGCGTCTTGTCGCCGAAGGCGGAGTCCACCTGCAGCTCGTAGCCGAGCATGCGCAAGCGCCGCTGCACGTCGTAGACGGCAGACCCCGTGCTGCCTGTGCGGATCGTGTCCATGCCGCCCGCCTACCTGAGCCTGCTGACGAAGAAATCGCCCATGGCCAGCAGCAGCTTGCGCGCGCTCGAAGGCGGCAGGGCCTCCTCCAGACCGCGTTGGTGCTTGTGCGCCAGGTCGATCGCGTAGGCGCGGGCGTAGTCGATGGAGCCGGCCTGCTGCATGATCTGCACCGCGCGGTCGAGCGACGCCGGGTCGCTTTGCTGCGTCGAGAGGATCTCGAGCAGCTCGTCGCGCTCGGCGGCAGGCGCGTGCTCGAGCGCATGGACCGCGATGATAGTGCGCTTTCCCTCGGTGATGTCGCTGCGGAAGTCCTTCTCGGCGGCCTCCTTCGAGCCCACGAGGTTGAGCAGGTCGTCCTGGATTTGAAACGCCAGCCCGGTCGACATGCCGTAGGCGCGCAAGGCCCCGACCTGCTCCTCGCTGCCGCCGCCGATGATGGCGCCCACGGCCAGCGGGACGCCCCCCGAGTAAAACGCCGTCTTGTGCTCGGCCATGACCACGTAGTCGTCGACCGTGATGTCGAAGCGCCCGTCGCGCGCCCAGCCGATGTCGAGCGCCTGGCCTTCGATGGTGCGCGTCGTCATGTCCACGAGCTCTTTGAGCACGCGCAGCTTCACCGCGTCGGTCAGGCTGTCGTCGTCTACCACCGCGCCTGTGACCAGCGACAACGCGAGGTCGCCCGCGTTGATGGCCAGACCCTCGCCCTCCTGTATGTGCAGGCAGGGCTTGCCGCGGCGCAGCGTGGAGTCGTCGGCGATGTCGTCGTGGATAAGGGCCGCCGTGTGGAAATGCTCGATCGCGGCGGCCGCGGCCAGCGCGCGCTCCTCGTCGCCGCCCACCGCCTGGCAGGCGAGCAGGCAGATGAGGGGGCGGTGGCGCTTGCCCCCGTTTGCCGCATAGCGCGCCAGCGGCTCGTAGAGATAGCGGTCCATGTCCGGGTGCGCGCCCTCGGAAAAATAGCCCGCTATGACCTCGCCGACGCGGGACGTCTTGGAGTTCAGGTATTTCTCGAAAATGGAAAATGCCATGCTATATCTGTTTGTTGCGTCCTCCGATATTGCTCTGGTAGCGGACGAAGCTCTCGGCGCGGGCGCTGTCGACGTCGATGCCGAAGTTCGGGTCCTCTTCATCTTCGTCGTCGCTCACGCGGGCGTCGAACAGGCGTTTCCCGTTGCAGACGACGCGCTCCACGAACAAGGCGTCTTCCTTGTCGTCTTGCGCGGTGAAGTACATCTTCATCGGCACGCGCAGCTCGCCTTCCGCGACGTAGTAGCCCTTCTCGTGCTTGACCTTCCAGTCGATGTCCTGGACGCTCTTCTCGAAGTGGAAGCCCTCCACAGCCTCGGTCATGTGCTGCTTCAAGTCCAACGAGGCAAACGCCGCTACCCGATAATCCGGAATCCCATGCCTTTCTTGTTTACCCATGGTTGCACCCCTCCTTGCAAGCAATCTCCTTACTTGAGACGCCCCCATTGTACGGCATCCGGCACCCTTGGTGGGGCTGCATGGAATCGCCGGATGCGCGGCGCGCGCCGGTGGTAGGATTTCCCGCATGAAGCAGCCGCATCTCATACTCGCATCCGCATCGCCCAGGCGCCGCGAGCTGCTCGCGCGGGTGGGCTACGCCTTCGAGATATGCAGCACGGACGCTGCGGAATCGATGCCGCGCGGAGCCGAGCCGGCGCAGGCCGCCATGCACAACGCGCAAGCCAAGGCCCGCACGGCCGCGCGCCAGCTGGAGCAGCAGACAGGGCGGCGCCTTGCGGATAGGGGCGCCCTCGTCCTCGGCGCGGACACCGTCGTCGCGCTCGACGGGCGCATCTGGGGCAAGCCGCACGACGAGGAGGCGGCGGCCGAGACCTTGCGGGCGCTCTCGGGGCGCACGCACGAAGTCGTGACGGGCGTGTGCCTTGCGAAGGTGAGCCCAGGCGACGGCGGCAGTGAAGGGGGAAGTGGGGGCGGCCCCGAAGGGGCGGAGGAGTGTTTCGCCGAGCGAACGCGCGTCACGTTCCGCGCGCTTTCCGACGCAGAGATCGCAGACTACATCGCCTGCGGTGAATCCCTCGACAAAGCGGGCGCCTACGGCATACAGGGAAAGGGCGCGCAGCTCGTCGCCGAAATCGAGGGCGACTTCGACAATGTCGTGGGGCTTCCCGTCGCCGCCCTTTCGGCGCGCTTGGCCGCGCACGGGATACTGAAGCCGGAAAGCTAGAGCCGGCCCGCGGCCTCGATTGCAGGCAGCGTGCCTACTCCAGGAGCTTCGCGACTTGCCTGGCCTTCAGGCGGTTGACCGCGTCGATTTTCCATTGCGGATAGCCAAAGCCCGGGTCCTCGTACTCGAAGTCGGCAAGCGCGATGAGCTTCGCGCGGATGGCAGGCGTCATGACGGCGCGCGCGATGTCTATGAAATCGGTGCCGATCTTCGGCCCGAGCATGGAGACGTACTCCTCGAAACCGTCTTGCTCCATCATCATGGGCAAGCAGGCCATGTTGTGGTCGAACAGCGGCGCCATGCGCACGACCTCGCCCGTGGCGTTGTCCACCAGAAAGCCGTAGTTGCCCGCGTGGCGGTCGACGTTTGCCATGACCGCGTCCATCACGATCATCTCGCGGAAGCTCTCCTCGGCGCCGTGCTCGGCGGAGAAGGCCAGCATTTCATTCAAGCCAAATGGCTTGTCGAAAAACCTGTATGCAGGGACGAAGCCATGCTCTTCCGAGGTGAAGATGGGGCATTTGCACGCGAGCTTGCCGTGAAACTTCACGAGGCTGTAGGGCACGTGGTCCACTTTGGCCGCCTGCAGCAGGTCGGAGGCGAGCACCTCGGAGTACGGCTCGAACCCGGCGTTGGCAA
>CAVFDV010000054.1:0-11558 GCA_963621315.1 Oscillibacter sp. MSJ-31 | reverse complement strand
TGGTAGAGCACCGCTCTCGTAAAGCGGGGGTCCAGAGTTCGAGTCTCTGCGACGGCACCATGGATCTTCGGGGGTCGCCTGCATGCCGGGCGGCCCTCTTTGCTTTCACCATACATCCGCCGCGCACTGCCACGCAGCCGTGCATGCCGCCCGCCCGGCCCGCCCGCTGCCGTGCGTGCCGCTGCATGTGGGCCGCGCCGCCATGTTCTCCGGCGCGTCGCCGGCACCTGCCCGCGCCCGGCTCCACCCGCACCTGCCCGCGCCCGCGCCCGCTTTCACCAAGCTTGTTTGCGCACGGCGCGCACGCCTATGCGACATTAGGATAAAATAAGCCAGTTTAGACTCGCTATCTGGAGGTATGTTCGGCATGGCTACAGCTATGGAACACGTGCGGGTGCTCGTCGACCGCGTCGGCCCGCGTCCCGTCAGCACAGAAGAAGAGCACCAGGCCGCGCAATATGCCGCGCAAGAGCTCATCGACCTCGGCCTCGACGTGGACATCGACGAGTTCGCCACGCCCACGGGCACGCAATGGCCCTACACGGTCGCCTTCATCGTCTCCATCGTCGGCATCGTCGTCTCGGGGCTCGCGGCCATCTTCACCACGATGAGCACGACGCTGCTCGTCTTGGGCCTGATCCTCACGGCGGTCGGCTGGTTTCTCTACTACAGCGAGCGCAGCGGGCATTCCCTGCTCGGGCGCATGCGCATGAATGGCATCTCGCAAAATGTCGTCGCGCGCTACCTGCCGGAAAGCGCCTCGCGCGAGAAGCGCCGCCGCCGCATCGTGCTCGTCGCGCACATCGACACGACGCGCGCCCAGCTGTCCGCGTCGCCGGGCGTCGTCAAGCACGTGCCGCTGCTGAAGAAGGTCGTCAACTGGACCATGCCCGCCCTCGTGCTGATCGCGCTGCTGCGCGTGCTGCCGTTGCCCTGGCCGCCTGTGGTGAACACGGTGCTGTGGGTCGTCGGCGTCGTCGGCTGCCTGCTCGTGCTACTCGACGCGGTCGACATCATCACGCACCGCTTCATGCCCTTCGTCTCGGGCGCCAACGACAACGCGACGGGCCTGGCCGTCATGCTGGCGGCTGCGCGCCGCCTGCTCGATCCTGCGGAGCGCGCGCGGCGCGAGGCGGCCAAGCAGGAAAAAGACGGGGGTGCCGAGGGCGGCGAGGACCTTGCCGCAGACGCGGATGCGGAGGGCGCTGTCGGCGCGGCGGACGCGGCGGATGGCAACCCCTTCGGCGAGGCTCCCGCGATGGAACCCATGTCCGTGCACACGCCGCAGGAGGCATATGCGGCGGGCGTCGTGCCCGAGGGGGCGACGCTCGAGTACGCGGACGGCGTGGTGGGCGGTGCGGCGGCCGGCGCCGGCGCCGATCCCGGCCAGACCGTCGTGATGGCCGGCGGGTCGCAAGGCCACGCGGCCGCAGGCGGCGGGGCGTCGGGCGCCGCGCAGGACGCGGGCAGCGCGGCCGGGCAGGAAGGCGGCGCCGCCGAATCGGGCGCGGCCGCACCCTCCTTTGCCGAGCGCGCGGCGCGTGCGCAGGCGCGCAAGAACGCGGGGCAGCAGGCCTCATCTGCCGCCGCCCCCAAGAAAAGCTCGAACTTGCCCTCGTGGTACACGGCCGGCAAGAAGAAGGCCGCGAAGGACCTTGCCGCGGAAGGCGGGGCCGACATGGTGGACGAGGCGGCGGAGCGCGAGCGCGTGCGCTCCCGTTTCGCCGACGTGCCCACGGCAGACGAGGTGGAAGAAGACGACGCGACGGCGCAGGCCGAGCAGCAGGTGGCGCAATTCGTCGCGGCCGCCCAGGCAGGCGACGCCCAAGAGCTTTCCGCCGAGGCGCAAGACGAAGCGGTCGTAGAAGAGGCGGCTGCGGGTGAAGCGCCAGCTTCGGAGGCCGGCCTTGAAGAGGCCGATGTCCAGAAGGCCGCTGCCCGGCAGGCGGGTGCCGTCGCCGCCGCCACCGCTGCCGATGCGGCGGACAAGACGACACAGATGGCTCCTGTCGGCGCGGATGCGGAGCAAGAGGACGCCGTCGGCGCGGCTGAGGACGCCGGGGACGCAGAAGATGCTGCGGGCGCCGTGCGCGCCAAGGATGCCGCGCGCGCCGAGGACGCGAAGCCGGCGAAAGAAGCACAAGACTCGGAGGGCGTAGACGAGGCGCATGCCCCCGAGGAGGAGCAGGGCGCGCCGGCGGACGCGACGCAGGCGATCGACATGTCGGAGCTTGCAAAGGCTGCAGAAGAGGACGCCGCCGAAGTGGCAGAAGCCGAGGAGGCGGCCACAGACGCCGCCGCCGAAGAGGCGTCTCCCGCCGACAAGACCATGGTCATATCCGCCAAGGCCCTGGTGGATGCCGACAAGGCAGACGGCGATGCCCTCGACGAGGAAGACCTCGACATTTCCGACGCGGGCGAGGACGCCGCGCCTTCGGAAAAGGCAGACGAGGCACCCGAGGGCAAAGCGCCCGCGAAGGCTGGCGGGCATGGCACGGGTGAAAGGGCGGCGGCGCGCGGGAAACCGGCCGACGGCGCCGAGGCGGACGCAAAGGCCGCTGCCGGCGACGGCGAGAAGCCTTCGGCGCACGAGGCCGGCATAGACGAGGCCGATGCTGAGGCGGCGGGCAAGGACGCCAAGTTCGCCAAGCCCGCCGGCAAGGATGCCGCGCTCGCAGACGACGAGTCCGCCGACGCCGCCCCCGAGCCCGAGGGCGCCGAGGACGCTGTCGATGCCGACGGATCCGACGAAGACGCCGACGACAGTCGCGAGAGCCTGTTCAAGGGGCTGTCGTCGCTCATCCCGAGCATCGGCTCGTCGTCGCAGACAAGCGACGAGCGCCAGCCCAAGGGGCGCAACGCGCGCCAGGAGGCCCCGTCGAAGCCCAAGCGCCAGCTGCGCTCGCAGGCCGACAAGCGCAAGCCCTCGCGCCGCAAGGTCGACGAGAGCTTCATCCCCACGACCGCGCCCAAGGAAGACGCGCGCCAGGCCGCGGCGCTGTCGAAGTCGCGCCAGGCCGCGGCGGTCGATTCCAGCTACGAGGACACGCCGCAGGGCGGCCCTGTCGAGCACGAGGACGAGGGCTTCGAGCAATCGCTGCCGCCCGCGCTCTCCGGCCGCCTGCCCGTGGTGGGCGCTGCCGCCGACGATGCGGCGGGCGCGGCCTCGCGCACGAGCTTTCCCACGCTCACCGGGTCGTTTCCCGCGATCAGCGCAGGCGCGGAGAGCATCGACGAGAGCGATTTCGCCCGTCCGTCCGGCGCGCCGGGCGACGACCGCGCGTCCGCGTCCGGCTCCGACGACGCCGCGGCAGACGACCTGTTCGCCCCGCAAGGCGACGCCGCCGACTTCACCATCGAGGACTCGCGCTTCCACAACGCGGTGGACGGCGTGACGAGCATATTCGGGCGCATCGGCAAGCGCCGCAAGAAGAAGAACCGCGACGACGACGATGCGCTCTTCGGCGGCGGCGACGACGGCTGGGGCGGAGACGACGACTGGAAGGGCGGCGCCTATTTCAGCGACGACGACCTCGGCTTCGACGAGATCGCCGAGGTGGGCGGCGCGAGCACCCCTGCGACGAGCAGCGTGGGCGCGGCGGCCATCAGCGCGGCGAGGAAGCGCGCGGCCGAGATCCGCGAGTCCGTCATACAGATGACGACCAACGACACGGTGGACAAGGAGATCTGGTTCGTGGCGCTGGGCGCCTCGGCGGCCGGCAACCACGGCATGAAGAACTTCCTCGAGCTGCACGCCGGCGAGCTGCGCGGCGCGCTCATCATCAACCTCGAGGGCGTCGGCGCGGGCGATGTGCGCTACCTTGCCACCGAAGGCGAGGGCAGCGTGCACCGCTCGGACCGCCGCCTCCAGACGCTCGTGCGCCAGGCCGCGCAAAACGTGCTCGGCCACGAGGCGCGCGCCCAGAAGATGGAGTGGCGCGACACGGACGCGACGCCGGCGCTGGTGGCGGGCATGCGCGCCATCACCCTCATGGGCGTCGACGAGGTCGCGCCCGTGGGCTGGCACTGGACGACCGACACCGTCGACATCGTGGATGAAGAGCAGCTCGACGGGGTCACCGACCTCGTCTTGGACGTGATCGACAACGCGTAGCCGGCTACGCGTGGCTAGATGAAGGTGGCGCACATGGCAGAGCAGAAGATACGCCGGGCACTTGTCTCGGTCACGGACAAGACGGGCGTCGTGGAGTTCGCGCGCGCGCTGGCCGAAGAGTTCGGCGTCGAGGTCGTCAGCACGGGCGGCACGGCGCGGACGCTGGTGGAGGCGGGCGTGCCCGTCACCTCCATCGAGGACTTCACCGGCTTTCCGGAGATCATGGACGGGCGGGTGAAGACCCTGCACCCGAAGGTGCACGGCGGCCTGCTCGCGCGGCGCGACGACGCGGACCACATGGCCGACGCGGAGGCCAACGGCATCCGGCTCATCGACATGGTGGTGGTGAACCTCTACGCCTTCGAGGAGACGGTGGCCGACCCGGACGTGGAGTACGCGGACGCCGTCGAGCACATCGACATCGGCGGGCCGTCGATGTTGCGCAGCGCGGCGAAAAACCACGCCTTCGTCACGGTGGTTTCCGACCCGGCCGACTACGACGCGGTGCTGGCCGAGATGCGCGCGCACGACGGCGCGACCACCTTGCCCACGCGGCAGCGGCTCGCGCTGGCGGTGTTTGCGAAGACGAGCGCCTACGACGGGGCGATTGCAGGCTGGCTGGCCGGGCAGCTCGAGGGCGCGGCCGGTGCGGCGGCCGGCGCGGGCGAGGACGGTGAAGGCGCCGGCGGCGCGGGCGCGGGCGCGGATGCGGCCTTCCCCCAAGACGAGCTGGTCGTCTTGGAGAAGGCGGCCGACTTGCGCTACGGCGAGAACCCGCACCAGCGGGCGGCCTTCTACAAGCTGTGCGCGCCGGATGCCGAGCCGGGCGGCAACGCCTTCACCCTGGCAAACGCCGTGCAAGTCCAGGGCGAAAAGGAGCTGAGCTACAACAACTATCTCGACACGGACGCGGCGTGGGCCAGCGTGCGCGAGTTCGGCGCCGAGCGCCCCACCTGCGTGATCGTCAAGCATCTCACGCCGTGCGGCATCGCGCAGGCCGATGCGCAGCCGGATGCCTACCAGCGCGCCTTCGAGTGCGACAGCGTGAGCGCCTTCGGCGGGGTCATGGCCTTCAACACGAAGGTGGAGGAAGCCACGGCGCGGCGCATCGTCGATGAGAACAAGCAGTTCATCGAGGTCGTGATCGCGCCGGACTACGAGCCGGGCGCCCTCGAGGTGCTGGCCCAAAAGAAAAACGCCCGCATCCTCAAGACCGGCGGGGTGAACCCGGCGGGCGGCACGCGCGACTTGCGCGCGGTGGAAGGCGGCGTTGTCGTGCAGGACACGGATGCCGTGCTCGAAGACGCGGGCGGCTTCACCATCCCGACGAAGGCCGCCCCGAGCGAGGCGCAGCTTTCCGAGCTGCTCTTCGCGTGGAAGGTGGCCAAGTGCGTGAAGAGCAACGCCGTCGTCTTGACGCGCGACCATGCGACGGTCGGCATCGGCGGCGGCCAGCCCAACCGCGTGAACTCGGCGCGTATCGCCGTGGCGCAGGCGGGCGAGAAGGCGCGCGGCGCGGTCGTGGGAAGCGACGCCTTTCTCCCCTTCCCGGACACGCTCGAGGTCGTGCGCGACGCGGGTTGCGTGGCGCTCGTCCAGCCGGGCGGGTCCATCCGCGACGAGCTGTCCATAGAGTGCGCCGACGCGGCGGGCATCCCCATGGTGTTCACGGGCACGCGGCATTTCAGGCACTAGGCGCCGGGTACCGGGCACTGGGTGCGGCGCATGGCGGACAAACCGATACAGGAGAGGCGCGCGACGGCAGACGAGGGCGCGGACGCGGTGCAGACGCACGCGGATGCGGGCGCGGATCTGGCGCATGCACAGGCAGGCGCGGCGGCTGTAAACGCGGCGACGGCAGCCACGGCTCCAGAGGCCGATGGTGCTGCTGCATCTGCGGGCGCGGACGCGCCCATGCCGCGCAATGTCGTGGCCGGCGCCGCAGTCGGCGGCAAGACAGGTGGCCCCAAGCTGCCGCAGCTTTCCGAGGAGCAATGGCGCGCGCACAACATGCCGGCGTCGCGCCTTGTCGTGCGCTGGGGCTATAGAAACGGGCAGGTGCAGCTCTTGAACAGGCGCATGCGCAACCTGGCCGAGCGCAACGTGGGGCCGGCCATGTGCGCGTGGATCCGCGAGCGCGTGGACTGGGAGGCGGCCAACCGCCTGCACGAGCGCCCGGACGGCGCCATCGTCGTCGATGTGGACCCGGCGGGCGAGGGCAGCGTGGATGTGCGTGTGGACGGGCTGGACGAGCCGCCCGCTTTCACCCGCGAGATGCTGGACGATGTGCTTCCCGCGGACCTGCACCCCTGGGCTGTGGCAGGCGACGGGCGCGTGCAGCGGCTGCGTGTGGGCGCGGCGAACGCGGGGGTGGCAAGTGGTGCGCATGGTGAAAAGGGCGGTGCCGCACATGGTGAAGCGCGCGGCGAAGAGGCCGCCTCGCATAATGAGGTGTGCGGTGAAAAGGCTGCCTCGCATGGTGAAAAGGGCGGCGCAGGCGCCGCCGCCGACGACGGCGCGGAAAGCGCCATCGACCGTTTCGCCGCCGACCTCCTCGCGACCCTGGGCTTTGCCGTCGAGGCGGTGGACGCCGGCGGCGCCGCGCCCGACGGCGCAGGCGCCGCGGACGGTGCAGGCGGCGCCGCGCAAAACCCCGTGCAAAGCACCGCGCCCGAGGTCGTGGGCTACTTTGCCACGAGCGAGGAGTGGGGGCTTGTGCCCTGCGCCGGCGACGAGGGCCTCGAGGTCGTGCGCAAGCTCGCCGCCTGTTTCGATACACTGTGGAGCGGCAAGGCGGGCGTCTGAGGAACGCCCAAGGAACCCGCGGGCATTTGAGGGGGCTTGAAGGCACCTAGGGGTATCTGCGGCCACCCGAAGCCGGGCACTTTTTCACCAGCCGTGGCATGCGGCGCGAAAAAGCCCGGGCACGAAAGGCAACAGCCACTTTCACCAGCGGAAACGCGGTGCGGTACACGAGAGGAAGCAACATGGCAGTCGAGCCGAGGCACGTCGTCGAGACCATCGAGATGGTCACGCAGCAGCATCTGGACATCCGCACGATCACGCTCGGGCTGAATCTGCGCGCGTGCGTCCACGAAGACGTCGACGAGATGGCGCGCCGCGTCTACGACCGCCTGACCGGCGCCGCCGAAGGCCTCGTGCCCTGCGCCGAGCAGCTGGAACGCGAGTTCGGCATCCCTATCATCCACAAACGCATAGCCGTCACGCCCATCGCCGAGATATGCGGCGCGACGAAGGCGGCCGACCTCACGCCCATCGCCGTCGCGCTCGATCGCGCGGCCCGCGAGGTGGGCGTCAACTTCGTCGGCGGCTTTTCGGCCCTCGTGCAAAAGGGCGCCTCGGACGCCGACCGCCGCCTCATCGACAGCATCCCGCACGCGCTGGCCGCCACGGATGCCGTGTGTTCGAGCGTCAACGTCGGGTCTACGCGCGCCGGCATCAACATGGACGCGGTGCTGCGCATGGCCGAGGTGGTGAAGGAGACGGCCGAGGCCACCGCAGACGACCAGTCCATGGGCTGCGCGAAGCTCGTCGTGTTCTGCAACATGGTCGAGGACAACCCCTTCATGGCCGGCGCCATGCACGGCAGCGGCGAGGCCGACGAGGTGGTCAACGTGGGCGTGTCCGGCCCGGGCGTCGTGCACGCGGTGCTGGCCGACATGCCGCGCGACGCCTCGATGACCGAGATCGCCGAGGCCATCAAGGCCACGACCTTCAAGATCACGCGTGCAGGCGAGCTCGTGGCCCGCGAGGCGGCGGCGCGCCTGGGCTACCAGAAGGGCATACTCGACCTGAGCCTCGCGCCCACGCCCGCGCGCGGCGATTCCGTGGCCGACATCCTGGAGACCATCGGCGTAGGCCAGGTGGGAGGCCCGGGCACCACGGCGGCGCTCGCGCTGCTCAACGACGCGGTGAAGAAGGGAGGCGTCATGGCCAGCTCCAGCGTGGGCGGGTTGTCCGGCGCGTTCATCCCCGTGTCCGAGGACGCCGGCATGATCCGCGCGGCCCAAGACGGCGCGCTATCGCTCGAAAAGCTCGAGGCCATGACCTGCGTATGCTCGGTGGGGTTGGACATGATCGCCATCCCGGGCGACACGAGCGTCGAGACCATCGCGGGCATCATCGCCGACGAAGCGGCCATCGGGCTGATCAACAACAAGACCACGGCCGTGCGCGTCATCCCGGCGGCGGGCAAGAAGGAAGGCGACATGCTGCACTTCGGCGGCCTTTTGGGAGACGCGCCCGTCATGCCCGTGAACGCGCATGCGGGCACGGTCTTCGCGCATCGCGGCGGGCGCTTCCCCGCGCCGATCAACTCGCTGAAAAACTAGACGCGGACGCAGAGCGCAGAGCGCAGGACGCGGGCGCGGGCGCGGGACGCGCCGGTTCGCGAACCCCCGGTTTGGCTAAAGAAACTAAGCACGGCTAAGAAAACTAAGCGTGGCTAAGAAAACTAAGCGCGGCTAAAATGACTAAGACGCGAAGTTCAACCGGCACCGCCGCACAGCAAGGAGGCGCGATATGAAAAACCCGTTCACCCCGAGTTTCGGACAAGTGCCTCTGCAGATGGCAGGACGTGCTGAAATCATCGGCAAGATGTGCGCCGCGTTTGAAAACGGGGTCGGCGACCCCAGTCTGTGCACTCTCTTCACCGGCGCACGCGGAACGGGCAAAACGGCGCTTTTGCAGCTTTTGGCACGGCAGGCAGAGCAGCTTGGCTGGATATCCGTCTCGGTGACGGCGATTTCGGGAATGCTCGAGGACATATACGAACAGGCGCTTCGAAAAGCAGGGAACTTCATCGAGTCCAAGGGCGGGGCGCGCCTGAAAGCTGTCTCCATAGGGCAGCTTTTGGGCGTCGAGTTCGAGCGCGGGCAAGAGGCGCCCCTCAACTGGAGAAGCCGCATGAGCGACGTTTTGGACGCGCTCGCCGAAAACGGTATCGGCTTGCTCATCACCGTCGACGAGGTCGATCCCGAACTTGAGGAAATCACCCGCCTGTCGACGGTCTACCAGCATTTCATTGGCGAGGAGAGGAAAGTCTCACTTCTCATGGCCGGGCTTCCCCACAAGGTTTCCGCGCTTTTGAACGGCAAGTCGATTTCCTTTCTGCGCAGGGCCAACCGCGTCAAGCTGGGGCGAATCGGTGATGCGGAAGTGAAAGACGCCTTTGCGCAGACCGTCGAGGCCGCGGACAAGGAGATCGACGACGATGCGCTGGATATGGTGGCAGGAGCTATCGGCGGATTTCCCTTTATGATGCAGCTTGTCGGCTATTACACGTGGAACGCCGCGAGCGGGGCAAGGATCGGCATCGAGGATGCCGAGCGCGGAGTGGCCCTTGCAAAAGAGGAGATGGAGACGCGCGTCCTCGACGCGACGCTTGCGGAGCTTTCGGGGCGCGACCTCGATTTTCTGCAGGCGATGCTGCAGGACTCGAATGCGAGCAAAGTGGCAGACGTCGCCTCGCGAACCGGCATGTCCACGGGCAATGCCTCGACGTACAAGAAACGCCTCCTCGAGCAGGGGGTCATCGAGCAGGCGCGGCGCGGCGAGGTGAGGTTTGCCCTTCCGTATCTGCGGGAGTACCTGCCCAGATATTGCACATGAAGCGCATGCTCGAAGGCGGTTTTGCATTTGGCGTTTGGCGCTTGCAGGAAAAGGGCGACTTCACCGTGCGTGAAAAGCCGCCCTGCGTTTGCGGGATGGAGCGGGTGACGGGACTCGAACCCGCGAATACCAGCTTGGGAAGCTGGGGCCTTACCACTTGGCAACACCCGCATGCACGCGAGGGATTTTAGCACACCGCCCGCGCGCGCACGGCCACGATGGCAGAGCCGCTTGCCGCTTCGCGGCCGGCGGTCGTGCCGCCGGTCGCGCCCGTGCCCGCACCCGCCCCGCGCCGCCGCCTCGCCCGGCGTGCCGCCCGCGCGCCCGGCCGCTAGAGCTTGCGCACCAGCTCGCGGAACTCCCGTTCGGCAGAGCTTTTCACCGCGGCGATGACCTTCTCGCCCGGCATGAGGCGCGTCTTGCCGTCGATCATCACGAAATCGCCGTCGCGGATCACGGCGATGAGCTGCACGTTGCGGTCCAGCCCCAGCTGCTTCACCACCGCCCCGTCGCGGTGCTTCATCCGCTCGGGCAGGCGGATCTCGACCATGACGATGTCGCCTTCGCGCAGCCCGAACACCATGCGCATGTCGCGTGTCGTGGCCTCTTCCTCGACCATGCGCGCGATGATCTCGGTCGACGAGACGGGCTCGATGCCGATGGCCTTGAAGATGCGCAGGTTCTTCGGGCTGTTCACGCTCGCGATGCAGCGCGGCACGTCGAAGCTCGTCATGGCCAGCTCGCACGCGACGAGGTTCTTGTCGTCGTGGCCCATGAGCGCCACGAACAGGTCCGCCTCGTCCACGCCCGCGTCCAGCTGAACCGCCGAGTCGCAGCCGTCGCCTTCCACGATCATGACCTGCGGCGGCAAGACCTCGGACAGGTGCTCGACGACCTCGTGGTCTTCTTCGATCACGACGATGCGGTGGTTTTGGTCGAGCATCATCGAGATGAGGAACTCGGCGGTGGTGGACCCGCCGCTTGTGACGATGAGCATGGTGCATCAGCCTCTCATGTAGCGGGCGAAATCGGCGAAGCTCTCGCGCGGCACGCAGGCCAGCACGATGTCGCCGTCGCGCAAGTTGGACTCGCGGGAGGGCATCATGCTCGTGCCGTCCCTGTCGTAGGCCACGATGCGCGCGTCGAACTCGCGCTCGAGCAGCCCGCACGCCACCTCGTCTTTCTCCGGCGGCAAGGCGAGCGCGAAGCGGATCAGCTCGAAGTTGCCGAAGGTGTCGATGTGGCTGCCGTGGCCGGATTGGATCTTCGAGAATATCTCCTCGGCCACGAGCGTGGTGCCGCACGCGTAGTCGATGCCGAGCTTCATGTAGGTGTCCTCGCGGCGGTACTCGTAGAGGCGCGTGATGACGTGCTCGACGCCGAAGAGCCTGCGCGCCACCTCCGCCGTCATGAGGTTGCTGTTGTCGTTGCTGGTGACGGCGGCCAAGACGTCGGCTTCCTCGACGCCGGCCTCCTCGAGCACGTCCGTGTCGTAGCCCAGCCCCTTGATCGTGCAGCCGTTGAAGTCGCGCCCGAGCGCGCGGAAGGCCTCCGCCGAGCGGTCGATGATCGAGACGTTGTGCCCGTCTTCGGACAAGAGCAGCGCCAGGTGGCTGCCCACGCGCCCGCATCCGACCACGATGATGTTCATTGCGCACACCCTTTCCCAAGGCTTGCATGCCGCGCCCTTTCCCCGCCGGGGAAGGGCGTGGCTATGGTAGCGCTATTTTTCACCATGCGTGAAAGGGGCGCGGCACGAGTGCGAGTTAAGTTATTCAGGAAAACCGGCCCGGCGGACGTCCCCGGGGAGTAG
>CAVFDV010000053.1:9294-11692 GCA_963621315.1 Oscillibacter sp. MSJ-31 | reverse complement strand
ACTCCATACAGCTGAGCGGGTGCGCGGGCATCTTGCACTACTGCCAGGAGGTCTTCGAGGGGCTGAAGGCCTACACCACGCGCGACGGGCGTATCGTGTGCTTCAGGCCCGACCTCAACGCCGCGCGCATGCACGACTCGGCGCAGCGCCTGGTCATGCCGCCTTTCCCGAAGGACCGCTTCGTCGAGGCGGTGAAGGAGGTGGTGAAGGCCAATGCCGCGTGGGTGCCGCCGTTTGGCAGCGGCGCGACGCTGTACGTGCGCCCGTTCATGTTCGCGACCGGCGAGGTGATCGGCGTGGCGCCGGCAGACGCCTACCAGTTCCGCATCCTCGTCACGCCGGTAGGCCCGTACTACTCCGGCGGGGTGAAGCCCGTGAAGCTGCAGGTGCCCGACTTCGACCGCGCGGCACCGCATGGCACGGGCAACATCAAGGCCGGCTTGAACTACGCGATGTCGCTGTACCCGAGCGTGCGCGCGCATGCGGCGGGCTATGCCGACAACATGTTCCTCGACCCCAAGACGCGCACCTTCGTCGAGGAGTCCGGCGGTGCCAACATCTTGTTCGTGAAAGGCGACGGCACCCTGGTCGTGCCGCAATCGGCCACGGACTCGATCTTGCCCAGCGTGACGCGGCGCTCGCTCGTGCAGGTGGCGCGCGACATGCTCGGGATGCACGTCGAGGAGCGCCCCGTGCGCTTCGACGAGATCGGGCAGTTCGTGGAATGCGGCATGTGCGGCACGGCGGCCGTCATCTCGCCGGTGGGCGAGGTCGACTGCGGCGAGGAGAAGGTGGTCTTCGGCGCGGGCATGGCCGAGACCGGCCCTGTGATGAGGAAGCTGCGCGAGACCTTGACCTCGATCCAGGACGGCGAGGTCGAAGGGCCTGCCGGTTGGGTCGTCGAGATTTGCTAAGGAGCGCGTGTTGCCGGACTTCGACTTTTTGAACCAGTACTTCGATTTCTTCGGCCTTACCTGGGGCGTGCTCATCATCATCGGCGTCGGGGTGGTGATCTTCTTGCTTGTGGCCATCATATTGGAGCGGCGCACGAAGCTGATCTTCCCGAACCGCGCCGCATCCGGCGATGACGAGGACTTCGACTTTGATTTCGGCGATGATGACGAGGGCGATGAAGACGGCGAGAACGGCGACGGGGGCAAGGAGGCATGACGATGGACGAGCAGCAGACGGGTCTTTCCCGCACGCAGGCGCTACCGGCGCGCATGGCCGCCCTTCTCGCGGCGGCCGTGTTGGCGCTTGCCTGCTTTGCCGGGCTTTCGGGCTGCGGCGGAGGCGACAAGGACGTGCTGAAGGGCGAGTGGCAGGTGAGCGGCACGCAGGTGACCGTCGTCTTCACCGACACGCAGTGGAAGATGGTGCAAAGCACCTTCGACTACCAGCTCGACCAAAACGCCAAGACCATCACCTACAGCGCGGACGGGATGAGCGGGTCTGCCGGCTACGAGCTGTCCTCGGACGGCAAACAGTTGACTTTGAATGAAGATGACGGCAACGGCGGCACAAAGACCACCGTTTTCGATAAAGTATCCGACGACACGCAGGCGCAGCCGAGCGCGGGGGCGGGCAGCTGACGCCTTTTCGCGCGGGGCGGCGATGCGGCGCCGCGCAACTGCGGCGCGGTGCGCGTCGTTGTGCGACGGGAATGTGCGAGTGCGTCGTGTGGGCTTGGGCGGCATCACGCTTCGAACCTGGTCAGGTCCGGGAGGAAGCAGCCATAAGGGGCCTCTGATGGGCGCCCGGGCCTGCAAGGCGCACTTGCCATGTCAAGAGGAGCATGCACGTGGAGATACTCCAGTTCTTCATCGACCTTCTGCGCGACCCGCGCGGCTTCATCGCGCAATGGATCGTCGACTTCGGCCCGGTGTGGGTCTACACGCCGTTGTTCATCATCGTCTTCATCGAGACCGGCCTGGTCGTCACGCCGTTTCTGCCGGGCGACTCGCTGCTGTTTTGCGCGGGCATCTTCGCGGCCGACGGCGGCGGCCTGAACATCGTCGCCCTGATCGTGCTCATGAGCATCGCGGCCATTTTGGGCAACACCTCGAACTATTGGATCGGCCGCAAGGTGGGCGAGGCCATAGTCCGAAGCGGCAAGGTGAAGGCGCTGTCCGAGGAAAACCTCGCGAAATCGCAGCGCTTCTTCGACAAGTACGGCAACATCGCCGTCTTCCTCACGCGCTTTTTCCCCATCATCCGCACCATCGCGCCGTTCGTGGCCGGCATGGGCGAGATGCATTTCGGGCGCTTCACCCTCTTCAACGTCGTCGGCGGCGTCGTGTGGGTGTCGCTTTTCTCGCTGCTGGGGTATTTCTTCGGCGGCGTGCCCTTCGTCGAGGAGCATTTCGAGCTGGTCATCGTCGGGATCGTCGTCATATCG
>CAVFDV010000053.1:2804-9253 GCA_963621315.1 Oscillibacter sp. MSJ-31 | reverse complement strand
TATCGCTTGTGCCGGCGGTGGCGGGCGCGGTGAAAGCCAAGCTCGCGAGCGGCAAGGCGAAAAAGGACGGGCAGGACGGCGACGGGGTGGAAGAAGACGGGAAGGACGGCGCGCCGGGCGCCGCGCACGAGGAAGGGAAGTGACGCAAGGTGGCGGTCTCGCTGTACCGTGCATATAGGCCGGAGGTCTTTTCCGAGGTCGTGGGCCAAGAGCACGTCGAGCGCACGCTGGTGAACGCGTTGCGCTCGGGGAATGCGGCGCATGCCTATCTGTTTTGCGGGCCGCGCGGCACGGGCAAGACGACGACGGCGCGCCTTTTGGCCAAGGCGCTGCTGTGCGAGGCGGCGGCGAAATCCGGCGAGCCCGACGGCAGCTGCGAGACATGCACGCAGATAGCGGCGGGCGTGCATCCGGACGTCTACGAGCTGGACGCGGCCAGCCGCACGGGCGTGGACAACGTGCGCGAGGAGATCATCAGCCGCGTGCAATTCGCGCCCATACACGGGCGCTACAAGGTCTACATCATCGACGAGGTGCACATGCTCTCGACGGCGGCGTTCAACGCGCTGCTGAAGACGCTCGAGGAGCCGCCCGAGCACGTGGTCTTCGTCTTGTGCACGACCGACCCGCAAAAGGTGCCGGCCACGATCCAGTCGCGCTGCCAGCGCTTCGATTTCAGGCGCCTGACTGTGGACGAGATCGCGGGCTATCTGCGGCGCATATGCGCAGGCGAGGGGTTTTCCGCCGAAGACGACGCGCTCGACTACATCGCCAACGCCGCGGCCGGCGGGATGCGCGACGCCACGACGGCGCTCGAGCAGGTGGCCGTCGCCGCAGACGGGCAGGTGACGCTTGCCGCAGCCCAAGCCCAGTTGGGGCGCACGAGCGCGGCCGACTTGTTCGAGCTGGCCGGTTGCGTGGCGGCGCAAGACGCGGCGGGCAGCCTCTTGCGCCTGGGCGCGCTCATAGACGCGGGTGGAGATGCGGCGCAAATCGCGGCGGATCTGGCGGCGCACGCGAGGAACCTGTACGTCGCCTCGCTTGGAGGCGAGGCGGCAGACGGGCTGCTGTCGTGCGCGAAAGACGACGCGCGGCGCTATGCGGAGCAGGCGGCGGCCTTCGGCGGGCCGGCGCGCCTTGCCCACGTGCTCGAGACCTGCGACGAGCTGCGGCAGACGACGCGCTCCTCGACGGACGCGCGCCTCGACGTGGAGATGGCGCTCGTGAGGATGTGCCGCCCGCAGGTGGACACCGGCGATGCCGCCTTGCTCGCGCGCATCGAGCGCCTGGAGCAGGGCGGCGCGGCGCCTGCGGCGGCGCCGGCGGCGGGCGCCCCGGCTGCTTTCGCGCAGGCGGGTGCTTCAACCGTGTCCCCGGCGCCTGGCGCCTCGGCTGTGCGTGCGGAAGAGACGGGCGCGGCGCCGGCGCGAGACCTGCTAGTGCAAACCGTGGCGCAGGAACCGGCGCCTCAAAAGCCGGCGGCGCAAGAAGCGGCGCAGGAACCTGCGCCGCGGGAGGCAGCGCCCCAAGAGCCGGCTCTGCAGGAACCGGCGCACGAGACGCCCCCTTGGGAGGCGCCCACGGCTTCACCTGCAAAACCGCCTACGGAGCCTGCCGCGCAAGCGCCGGCAGAGGCTGCCGCAGAGCCGCCCGCCAAGGCGCAAGACGCGCCCACGATGTCGGACGCGCGCCTGACGGCGGCGGTGCTCGCGGCGGTGAAGCACGCGGACGTGGCCACCTCGACCATGCTCACCGGGGTGGTCGTCTCCGAGGCGGCGGAAAACGCCTACAGCTTCACCTTCCCCAAGGGCGCGGAATTCGCCATGAAGCTCGCCTCGCAGCCGGATGCCGCGCGCCTGATCGAAAAGGCGCTGCGCGACGTGGTGGGGCAAAACGCGCGTTTGACCATGCAGATGGACGCCTCGGCTTCCACAGGCCCGAAGGCGGCGGCAGGCCCTTCCTTTGCCATCGTGCAACGCGCAGGCACGCCAGACGCCGGCCGGGGCGCCTCTCCCGACGATGCGGCCGGGGCGGCGGGCGCTCCGACCGACCCTCGCGACGGATTCGAGGGCTTTGGCGCGTCCGGGGAGCCCGACGCGTTCGATGTGCCCGACATGACGCAGGTCTTCGACGAGGCGGACGCCTACGACATGTTCGATGCGCCCGCCGATTTCGCCGCGACGCACAAGCCCCTCGACGAGGAGACGGCAAGCGACCTCGGCCGCGCGCTTTCCGCATTCGGCCCGGGCATAAAGGTAAGCGAGATAGAGGCGCGCGACGCCGACGGCGAATAACGCGCACGGCAGACACTTGGAAAGGACACGGTCATGGGGATGAACCCGCAGGCAATGCTCAAGCAGGCAAAGAAGATGCAAAAGCAGATGGAGGAGGCGCAGGCGCAGGCCGCCGCCGAGGTCGTCGAGGGCACGGCAGGCGGCGGCATGGTCGTCGTGCACGTGAGCGGCGACATGCAGCTGCGCGACATCGCCATCGACAAGGAGGCGGTCGACCCCGACGACGTCGAGATGCTCCAAGACCTCGTGGTCGCCGCCGTGAACCAGGCCCTTGAAAACGCGCAGGAGATGACGGCGGAAAAGATGGGCGCCGTGACGGGCGGCTTGAACATCCCCGGCCTGTTTTAGGGCACGGCGGCAGGCGGGGCGCGGGGTTTTCCCATGAAGCAGGCGGCGGCCATACAACATGCCCTCGAAGAGCTGGAGCGCATGCCGGGCATAGGGCCGAAATCGGCGCAGCGCATCTTGAACTGGCTGCTCATGGGCGACGACGAGACGGCGCAACGCCTGGCAGGCGCCATCTCCGAGGTCAAGCGCGTCATCCACCTGTGCCCGCGCTGCCACAACTTCGCGCAAGGCGAGATATGCGAGGTGTGCGCCGACGCCGAGCGCGACGAGACCTGCATATGCGTGGTGGCCGAGCCGCGCGACATCGACGCGATCGAGCGCACGGGCAGCTACCGCGGCCTCTACCACGTGCTCGGCGGCGTGATCGACCCGATGGCGGGCATCATGCCCGACGACTTGCACATCGCCGACCTCATGGGGCGCCTCGGCAGCGAGCCCGTCTCCGAGCTTATGATCGCGACGAACCCCAACGTCGAGGGCGAGACGACGGCGAGCTATCTCGCGCGCATGGCAAAGCCCGTCGGGGTGAAGGTGACGCGTCTGGCAAGCGGGCTGCCTGTGGGCGGCGAGCTGGAGTTTGCCGACGAGGTCACGCTGGGGCGCGCCATCGAGTCGCGTCTGGAGCTGTAGGGTGGCGTCTCGCCCCTGGCAGCTGCGCCTTGCCCTGGCCGTCGCATGCTGCGCCCTTCTGTCGGCGGCGCTCGAGCTGGCCTTTTTCAACTTCGATTTCTGGAACACGCTGGGCATGCAGCCCGTGGACGTGCAAAGCGCGCAAGGCGAGGGGCTGTCCGAGGACGCGGACGGCTCGTTTTCCACGAACATGTACATAGACCCGGGCGAGGAGCTGCGCGCGGCAGAACACGCGCACAACCCCGAGCGCGGGCTTGTCGTCTCGCCCGAAGACGCCAGGCAGACAGGCGTGTTCGACGACGGGGGGAAGCTGGAGGCAGACGGCGCGGACGCCTCTGCCCCGCGCGACGCGCAAGAGGCCGCCGCCCGCGAGCACGAGCTTCTCGCAGCCGATGGGGAGAAGGAGGATACGCTTTCCGCAAACAAGCGCAGCTACACCTTCGAGCTGGCAGATGCGGCGGACGGAACGCTCGAAACGCTTTGCCTGGCCTTTGCGGCGGAAGGCGACGTGGGCGTCGAGGTGGAGTTGCGCGACGAGGGACATGCGCTCTACCAATCGCAGGGTAGCGTCACGCTGGGGCGCACGAATGCTGCAGACGGCGAAGACGCGGAGCAGGTCGTGCGCCTGCATCCGACGGGGAAAGCGTCGAGCGTGCGCCTTACCTTCGACGCCAACCGCTCGTGGCGCGCCGCCATCTCGTTCAACACGCCCATCCCCCTCGACTTCAACTTGCAGCGCTTCCTCACCCTCGCGCTTGCCGCCTTGTGCATATTCGCCGTGCGCCCCGCCTCGCCGTTGCGCCGCATCCCTGCGGGCAGGGGCTTGTATCTCGCGCTCGGCGCAGGCTCGTGCGTCTTCATCGTCGCCTATGCCTACCTGCGCAGCTCTTGCTTGAGCGTGGACGCCACGGCCGAGAACCAGTACTTCGAGCTGGCGCAGGCCCTGGCGCACGGGCAGCTTTTCCTCGACGATGCGCCCTCCGATGCGCTCGCCGGCCTGTCCAACCCCTACGACACGGCCTTGCGCGACGCCGCCGGCGTCTCGGCGCGCTGGGACACCGCCTATTTCCGGGGGCGCTACTACGTGTACTTCGGCGTGTTGCCCGTCCTTCTGTTCCACCTGCCGTGCTATGTGCTTTCCGGCGCCGCGTTTCCCAACTGGCTCGCGGCCGGCATATGCACGGCGGCATTTGCCCTGGGCGTCCTCTTTCTCGCGCATGCGCTGGCCCGGCTTTGGCGGCGCCCGCTTTCCGCGGCAGAGCTCGTCGTCGTCTACGTGTGCGTGATGGCCGTCTCCTTCACGGGGGATGCGCTGCGCTTTCCCGCAATCTATGCCGTGCCCATCGTCGCAGGGCTTGCGCTCGTGGCATGGGGGCTTGGCTTTTGGGTGAAAGCCGTCGCGGCGCCCGGCGCGCGCCCGGGCGCGTCATGGGCGCTCGCGGGCTCTGCGTGCATGGCGGCCGTCGTGCTCGCCCGCCCGCAGCTTCTCGCGTTTTCCCTGCTAGGGCCTGTGCTTGTCGCGCCCGCCTTGCGCCGGCAGGAGAGCATGGGCGCTGGCATGCGCCTGCTGGGGTGCGCGCTTGCGCCCTATGTGCTCTTTTTCGCGCTCGCGGCGTGCTACAACGCCGCGCGTTTCGGCAGCCCCCTCGATTTCGGCGCTTCCTACAACTTGACGTCCAACGACCTGACGCATCGCGGCTTCGACATGCAGCGCACGCTTTCCGGGGCCTTCGTCTATCTCTTCCAGCTGCCCTCCTATTGCGTGAACTACCCCTATATCGCGGGGACGGACGGCGTGCAGGGCTATTTCGGCACCATGTCCCTCGAGCGGCCCGTGGGCGGCTTGCTCGCGCTCTTTCCCGCAACGGCGCTCGCCTTCATGCTCCTCTTCTCGAAGGGGATGCGCGCGCGCCTGCGCGAGAAGGGCTTGTGCGCGGCATGCGTGCTCTCGTTTGCCCTTGCCGTGGCGCTCGCGGCGTTCGACGCGAACGGGGGAGGCCTTATCGAGCGCTACTACATGGACTTCGGCTTTGCCCTCGGCGCCGGCGCGTTGTTCATCTTGGTCGCGGCGGACATGGACGGCATGCTCGCAGGTCCTGCGGCCGTGCAGGGCGCGGGTGCGGCTTTGGCGGATGGAAAGGCCGCGCAAGCGCTGCCGGCGGGCGCTGTCGTGCCTGCGGACGCCTGCACGCGCGAGACGGCCGTGCGCGAGGGAGCGGGCATAATGTGGCGGCGCGTCTTTCTCGTCGCCTTTGCCCTCACCTTGCTCGACGCGCTCATGTGGTTGGGCAGCTCCTACAGCGTCTTTTCCTGAAGGATGTCGCCCGCTCTTTCGCCCCTCGCGCCTTTCACGCGGCTGCCGCGTGCGCGTTTCGCGGCGCAGCCCCTTGTCGTGCTAGGCTTTCGTGCAGATAGGAAAGCGGATTTTGATGTGCGCCGCGACGACGCGGCGCGCAGGATGCGGAGGCGGATATGTGCGCAAACGGAGTGAACACCCAGCAATTGCAAGACACGGTGAAGCACATCGACGAGACGATAGCGCTCACGCGCCGCTGGACGCACCAGATGTACCATCTGGCCGACAACGGCAAGATGGAGCGTTCTGCCGCCCAGCTCCAAAAGGTGCAGGCCGCCCTCGACGACGTGCGCGCGCTGCTCGACGAGGCGCATGACGCCATCGAGCGCGACGACCGCGACACCGGCGTGACCGTGACCGCCGTCTAGGCGCGCGCCGGGTTTCCCTGTCCAAGACCGCCCTTTTCCCCACACCGGTTTTCACCATGCCCGAAAGCGCAGACCCCACCTTGCTCGTCGTATGCGAGAAGCGCCCCGCCCGCGAGGTGGTGGCCGCGCTTGCGTCTGCGTGCGAGGCGCTCGGGCATGTGGCGGGGTATGCGGTGTGCGAGGTGGGCGGCATGGACGCGGAAAAGCTCGCCGAGGGCATCGAGCAGGCCGACCCCTGGAGCGTCGTCGGCATAGACGAGACATCGGTCGCGCTGCTTGCGGCCGCGTTCGGCCGGGCTTCGGCGCAGCTCGCCCCCGACGCTCCCATATGCGTGGACGGCTACACGCTCGTCGCGGTGCCCGGGTTTGCGGAGTGCCTGCACGACGCGCAGGCAAAACGCGTGGCGTGGGCGCGCTTGAAGGCCGCCCGCCACCCCGGCAACGCCTTGGGGT
>CAVFDV010000053.1:1651-2794 GCA_963621315.1 Oscillibacter sp. MSJ-31 | reverse complement strand
AGGGTAGTAGGGACTGGCGCGGGCAGGGTGCGTGCGGGGCGCGACTCTTGCGCAGGTAGGGCGCGAAACAGGCGCGACGCGCCGGGCCTGCCGCACACCCGCCGCACATCCGCCATACCGCTGCGCAGGGGCGTTTTCCCCGCGCGCCCTAGGCGCTTGGGTTCTCGAAATCCTTGACGAAGCGGTAGCCGTAGCCGCGCACCGTCTCGATGATGCCGGGGTCGAGCCCGACACTGCCCAGCTTGTCGCGTAGGCGCTTGATATGCGTGTCCACCGTCTTCGTCTCGACGACGTATTGCCAGTCCCATGCCTCTTTCAGCAGCTGCTCGCGCCCGAGCACGGTGCCTGCGTGGCTCATCAAGGTGAGGAGCAGCTCGAACTCGCGCGGGGTGAGCTCTATTTCCTTGCCGCCGTAGGTGGCGCGGTGCCCCGCCTCGTCCAGATGGACGCCCGAGACGTCGAGCACGCGCGCGCCTTCTGCCGCCATGTCGCCCGGCGCGGGGCTGCGGCGCAGCAACGCGTGCACGCGGGCAAGCAGCTCGCGTATGCCGAAGGGCTTTGCCAGATAGTCGTCGCCGCCCAGCTCCAGGCCGACCACCTTGTCCAGCTCGGTGTCGCGCGCGGACAAGAAGAGCACGGGCACGTTGGATTTCTGGCGTATGCGGCGGCATACCTCGTAGCCGTCGATGCCGGGCAGCATGACGTCGAGGATGACAAGCTCGTAGGAGCCCTGCTCGGCCATCTCGACCGCCGCGTCGCCCGTGGCGGCCGTGTCGACCTCGTAGCCCTCCTTTTCCAGGTTGAAGCTGACGAAATCGGTGATGGACTGCTCGTCGTCGACGACGAGTATGCGGGTCTCGTTGCCGTCTTCCATGGCGTTGCTCCTTCTTTTTCGGGCGCGCATCTCGTTTCGCGCCGCGCCCGCGCGTTTGCCCGGCCGGCCGCGCCGCCCAAGGCGGCGCCGGCGCGCGGCGCTTGTGGTACCGCCCATTGTACGGAGGTGCCGCCCCCGTCCGCCTTTGCCGTAACGAAACCGTTGTTGCCCGTAGGCGCCGGGCATGTCGGTTTATAATGCCCGCATGTTTTCAGGGGAAAGGCACATCTCGCGCCGCGACGTCGGCCTCTACACGCTCGTCTTCGCCG
>CAVFDV010000053.1:0-1134 GCA_963621315.1 Oscillibacter sp. MSJ-31 | reverse complement strand
CGCCGCCGTCGCGCTCTCCTGCGTCTCCAACTTCTACTTCGCCTACATGGTCGCCGTGGCCGTCCTGGTCTACCTCGCCTGGCGCCTTTCCTGCAGGTTTCGGGTGCGCCGGGCGTGGGGCACGGCGGCCGACCTCGGGCGGGCCCTTGGCGCGGGCGCGCTCGGCATCCTCGTCTCGGCATGCGTTCTGCTGCCCGTCGTCCTGTTCTTCTCCGAGGGGGCGCGCCAGGGCGTCTCGGTGGAGGTGGACCTGCTCTACGGCTTCCGCTATTACGCGAAGCTGCCGGCGTCTTTCCTCTCTCCGGTGGTCTCGCAGACGGGGTGGTCGCTTTTCGCCATCGGCCCTGCCTTCCCGATCGCGCTCATCTCCCTTTTCGCGCAGCGGCGCGGAAGCGACGCGGGGGTGCGGGCCCTTGCCTGCGTGCTGCTCGCCTTCCTCCTCCTCCCCGTCTGCGCGTATGTCTTCAACGGCTTCTCGCGTCCCCAAAACCGCTGGTCGTGGGCGTTTTCCCTTTTCGCGGCCTGGCTCGTCTCGCGGCAGTGGGACCTCGTGGCCGCCGGCTCCCGCACGAAGCTGAAGGGCATATGCATCGGCTTCGTGTGCGTGTACGCGGCGGCGGCGCTCCTGCTCTTGTGGACATACGGTTTCCGATTTTCGAAAGGCGGGGTCGTGGAGCTTTGCTCGCTTGCCCCGGGGTTCGTGCTCTCCCTGGCGATGCTCGCCCTGCTCTTTTCCTCGAACGGCCCCGGGCGCGGAAGGCCGGCGCGCGCCTACCGCGTCGCGGCGTGCCTCGCCCTGCTCGTCGTCGCGGTAAACGGCGCCGTGTACATCGGCCGGCTCGCGGGAGGGCTTTTCACCTTCGACACGCTGGCCAGGAGAGTGCAGGAAAACCCCTACGCGAAGCTCGCCGACACGGTCGAGGACGCCGGGGGCGGAGGCGGGTTCGTCCGCGCCTCGTGCAGGAGCCACCTCAACGAGCAGCTGACGCAGGGGGTCTCGACGGTCGGCTACTACTGGAGCCTGGCGCAGGGCGAGATCGCGCGCTACTGGTCCGAGCTCGCCGTGGTCCCCAGGAGCGCGGGAGGGGGCTTCACGAGGTTCAACGACCTCGACGGCAGGAGCGCCCTGAACGC
>CAVFDV010000052.1:5873-11771 GCA_963621315.1 Oscillibacter sp. MSJ-31 | reverse complement strand
AGACACCTCCTCGTCTTCCCAAAACGCGACGCAGGCCGACGCCGGCTCGGGCAGCTCTTCCACGGAGCAGACGGACAACTCGGCCTCGGCAGGCGGCAGCTCCCAAAACGGCGGCTCCGATTCGTCGAACTCGAATTCATCCGACGACAATTCGGGCGCGGGCTCGAATTCATCCGACAACAGTTCGGGCTCCAACTCCGCGGACAACGGCTCGAACTCCGGCTCCTCGAACTCGGCTTCCGGTTCAAGCTCTGCCGACGGCTCCTCGGATTCCGGGTCCGGCAGCGGCTCTACGGACGGCTCGGCCAACTCGGACGGCTCGGCCAACTCGGGCGCCACGGGCGACTCGGAAAACGTGAACGTGAGCGGCAGCTACGACGAGAAGTTCGCCGACATGACGGACGGCAACACCGCGGCGGAGGAAAAGCTCGACGACGTGAAGGAGAGCAAGACCAACCCCGTCTCCGAGGTGAACGCCGACGGCACCGTCTCGAAGACCATCTTAAACCCCATGAACGAGCTGGCCTTCGTCCAAAGCGCCGAGGGCTCGAGGCAAAACATCGTCTTCGACACCTACTTGAACGAGCAGCGCAAGTACTACGGCAACACCCTGACCAACGCGCCCTTTGCCGACACGGGCATCAAAGACGGCGACAGCGAGGCCTTCAAGGGCAAGAAGGTCTCGAAGTACTCCTCGAACTTCACCGCAGGCAACGAGTACGACGCCGACGACATCGCGTACTCCAACATCCGCGCCGTGGCCTTCAACCCGCACAAGGAAAACTCGCGCAAGGACTGCGTGGCCTACATCGGCTTGAACCCGACGGCCTCCGACGAGGCGGAGTTCGTCACCTGGATGTACGACTACACGAACAAGAAGCGCTCGAAAAACGTGGTCGTGGGCACCGTGAAATGGCAAAACATCAAGAGCCAGACCTACTCCTCGGAGTTTTTGAACTTCATGGCCATCACGGCCGGCAACTACTACGGCAAGGGCTACGACAGCACCGTCGTCTACTTCCCGGGCCACGGCTGCGACGTGGTCGACGACATGGGCCTGTTCGAGATCGACTGGCAGGACATGGAAAACCCGAAGGTCAGCAAGGTCTCCGACAGCTCGATGCACCCCGACTACAAGACGGCGCTCGGCGGCAACTCCTGGCTGCGCAGCACGCTTGTCTACGACAAGCTCACCTGCTCGCTGGACACCGGCGACCTCGACGGCGACGGCATCGACGACTTGGCGGTGGTCACCTCGGTGTGCGAGCCCACCAACATGGACAGCTCGATGGCCTGCCGCTTCATGCCCTACCTCTCCGTGTGCTACGGCAAAAGCGGCGGCAACGTCGGCGACGTCTTGAACAAGACGGCGGGCGACTACGTCAACGACGGCGGCGACGGGCACCACTACTGGGCCACCATGCGCAACCCCGGCCTTTCCGTAGGCGATGCCGACGGCGACGACGTGGACGAGATCTCGCTGGCCTCAACCAAGTGGTTCGTCAAGACCGGCGCGGACACCACTGACTTCACGAAGGGCACCGACGGCGGCGAGGCATGGGACGGCTACCGTCTGGGTCAGTATTGCGTGGGCACGTACCGCGCGACGGGCGGCAAGCTGCAGACCATCCAGTTCAACAACCACCTGAAGTCCAACGACTGGAAGGAAGCCGGCACCTGGCACAACGACAAGATACAGGCCAGATGCGGCGTGAAGTACTTCAAGGTGAACGGCAACCACAAGCCCGAGGCCCTCTATGTGGACGGCAACGTCTACAAGATGAGCGGGAACTCCGGCCAGATCGACGAGACCTGGGTCTACACGCCGCAGTACTTCCAGGAATCCGACAAGCAGACGACGTGGGACTGCCTCGTCACGAACACCTACACGCGCTCGGTGGTCGCCGGCAACTTCGACAAGAACATCAACGGGCGCGAGCAGCTGATGATCTTGCTCGGCTACAAGCGCGAGGGCATGCACGAGGACTCGGTGTCCGCGATGTCGATCGGCGGCGAGTACGACAAAGACGTCAAAGACGACAACGGCAAGATCAAGGAGTTCAACGACGCGACGGGCTTCTACTACAACGACATGAAAAACCACGACACCTACACCTGCAACAAGATGAACTCCAACGTCGAGGACCGCTTCAGCTCCGAGATCGTGTGCATCGACATCGGCAAGGACGGCATCGAGGTCAGCTACGACGACGTGGACCTGGCCTACACGGAGCCGGACGTGCAGGCGGTGCTGCAGGCCGCGCCCACCTTCAAGGGCGCCAACCAGACAAACGGCACGACCACCTACTCGACGACGCTGTCCTACAGCGCCATCACCGACTCCCAGGAGTGGAGCCACACCTGGGGCGTCGGGGTTGCGGGGACGATCAGCCTGGAAGCCGACCAGGGCACGATCATGGCGGGCTCGCTCATGCCCACGGGCTCGATCACGTGGCGCTGCGGCTGGGTGGGCAACTGGTCGAGCGGCTGGAAGAAGTCGCGGCAGACCACCTACTCGCAGAGCTTTTCGGCGACGCGCATCACGAACGTGGTCATGCGGCGCATACCCACCTTCATCTACAAGTACAAGATATTGAACGCCGCGCCGGGCAGCGACAGCGAGATGAAGTGCGTGGTGCCGGGCGCGCCCTACTACGTGCAATATTCCGTGGACGACTACAACACCTTCGTCGACCAGTACAACGCCGCGCTGGCCGAGCGCAAGAAGACGGAAGACCTCTCCAACACCAACGAGCTGATGAAGATCGAGGAGCAGTCGCTGCTCAACGACGTGGGCAACCCCTGGGGCTACGCGTCGCATCTCGGCGGCACGAACATCACCGACGACAGCTGGGTGCACCAGGACACGACGGGCAACGCGCACGCCGGCGACTGGAGCTCGGAGGCCACGTGGTTCCGCTACGGCAAGTCGGCCGGCACCGAGACGATTTCGATCTCGCGCGCGTCGGCCACCGAGTACCACTGGAAGACGATGAACGGCTTTTCGAGCGATTTGTCCGTGCAGGGCGGGACGAAGGTCGTGAAGGTGGGCTTCTACTTCACCCAGCAGCAGACCTACGGGTACTCGGGCGGCGACACGAAGACGGAAAGCTCGGGCAACTCGGCGACCGTCTACAACATGGACAAGGTGGCGCTGATGGCAAACAACGCCAACTCGGACAGGACGCTTGAAGCCTACGGGTTTTCCTGGGCGTTCGCGGGCGGCAACATACAGGTCGCCACGAAGGGCAACGGCGAGACCGTGTCCGTGCCGCTTTTGCACTACATATTGAAAAACGTCACGTCGCCGCCGCCTGCCGTGAGCATGCGCGAGGCGTCGTATGTGAAAAACAGCGACGGCACGACCAGCGTGACGGTGAAGTGGAAGCTGCCGGCAGACGACGGGAGCGGGCGGCAGTTCTTCACCGCCGACCAGCTGCAATACTCGGTCTACCAGCGCGACGGGCGCACGCAGGGGGATTGGTCCGCGGTCACGTCGGCGCCCTTCGACGCCACGCCGGACGGCAACGGGATGCTGTCCTACACCTTCACGGCAGACCCCACGACCACGCAGACGGGCTCGATGATGTACTACGCTGTGCATTGCTCGTTGAAGTCGGGCAAGCGCGCGGGCATCGAGAGCATCAACCCGACGCCGATATTGCTGCTGTTCACGGGGCAGAACACGGCGGCCGCGAAGACGTCGAAGGCCGACACGCCCGAGACCGTGACGAAAGACGACGGCAAGAAAAGCGATAGCAGCAGCGACAGCGGCAAGAGCGACATCGGCAAGAGCGATGGCAGCAAGAGCGACAGTGGCAGCGATGCCGGGAAAAGCGACGACAGCGCCAAGAAGGACGGCAGCAGCACCGGCAGCAACAACAGCGGCACCGACGGCAATAGCAGCGGCGACAACAACAGCAGCACCGACAGCTCCCAAAACACCAAGGGCGACAAAGGCGATAAAGGCGACAAGGGAGACAAAGGGGACAAAGGCGATAAAGGAGACACCGGCGCAAAAGGCGACAAGGGCGATAAAGGAGACACGGGCGCCAAGGGAGACAAGGGCGATAAAGGAGACACCGGCGCCAAGGGAGACAAGGGCGACACGGGCGCGAGCGGCCAGGACGGCAAAGACGGCCTGAACGCCTTCCAGCTCGCGTTGAAAAACGGCTTCAAGGGCACCTTGAGCGACTGGCTGGCCAGCCTGAAGGGCGCCGAGGGCAAGTCGGCCTACCAGCTGGCCTGCGACCACGGCTTTTCCGGCTCGGAGATCGATTGGGTGAACGCCATGCGCGGCATCGACGGCAGCGACGCGCGCTCGCCCTACGGCCTGAACGTCGACAAGGGCTACAGCGCCGACCTTGTGGAATGGCTGGGCGACGTTTACGGCGAGACGGCGCAGGCGGCCTACAACCTGGCGCGCGAAAACGGCTTCACCGGCTCTTTGTCCGAGTGGTACGCGCAGCAAAAGGGCAAGTCGGCCTACGACCTCTACCGCGAGAACGCGGTGGCGGGCAAGCTCTTCACCAAGGAGAAGTTCCTCTCGTATTGCCAGGACGCGAAAAACTCGAACGGCGACGGGGTCTACGACGCCTACGTGAAGGCGCTGAAGGAAAGCGACGGGGACGTGACGCCGATGTCGCGCGACGATTTCTTCAAGGCCTGCATCGGCGCCGGCGGCGCCTACGAGGGCTATTTCGCGTTGGCCAACGAGTTTTTGAAGGCGGCGTGCGCCAAGATGACCACGGCCGAGATGCAGGGCATATACGGGCAGGTCATGATATTCACCGAGGCGGAGTACAACGCGGCGGTGAAGGGGTGTGCGACGACGGAGGACTACGCGCACAAAGACATCGATTTGATCAACGCGCTGATGAACACCGTGTACGCGCACAACTCCAGCTTCAACTGGACCAACATAGACTTCGACAAGGTGAAGTACCGCGCGGTCGAGCTGTTCGAGACCACGACGGGGTGCGCGAGCGGGTATGCCGTCTATTGCGACACGGCATCAAGCATCGACCACAACAAAGGCCTCATGACCCGCGACGCCTGGCTTTCGAGCCTGGGCGACAGCGCGGGCGCGACGGGCGCGGGCGCCAAGGACGCCTCGGGCGCGAAGGCAGGCGCAAGCTCCAAGGCGGGCGCGCAAGACCAAAACGCGCAGGTCTCCGCCTACAGGATTGTCGTGTCCAAGGGCTTTTCCGGCACCCAGGACGAGTGGTTCGCCACGTTGAAGTCGACGGACGGCAGCGTCGATTCCTATGCCAACATCGACAGCCAAAGCGCCACGAACGACTCCGGGTCGAACAGCGGCCAAAGCTCGGGCAACGGGCAGAGCTCGAACAGCGGGCAGGGCGCTGCGAGCGGCCAGAGCGGGAGCACCGGCGCCGCCGGCCAAAACGGCGGCAACGGCGGGCAAAGCAACGCGGCCGGGGCGAGCAGCTCGGGTTCTGCGGGCAACGCGAGCAGCTCCGGCAGCGCGAGCGGCTCCGGCTCGTCGGGCTCTTCCTCCGCCTCGTCAGGCTCGTCGGCGTCGCCTAGCTGGGGCACGAACACGGACGGCGCCTCCGGCAAGGACGGCCGCGGCATCAGCGCCGTGTCCATCAACGACGACGGCGACCTCGTGGTCACCTACACCGACTCGACGACCCAAGTGGCAGGCGCCGTCTCAAGACAACCCGACCGCTCGATCGACGGCTTCGTCTACACGGGCCTTGCCCTCGCCATCGTCTCGCTTCTGGGCAACCTCGTGCTCGCCCTCATCGTCTGCCGGATCCTCCGGAAGAAACGGGCTCTCTGAGAGGAAGGCGTTTGCCCCCGGACAGGCGCCCCTCCCCTTTCCCCGCGCGGCCGCGCCCCCCAAACGGGCGCGCCCCTAGACGAGCTTTGCCA
>CAVFDV010000052.1:0-5863 GCA_963621315.1 Oscillibacter sp. MSJ-31 | reverse complement strand
GCGTGCGCCTGCCGCAGACGGCGCGATTCGCAGGGCGGCTCCGGAGCTTCACCACCCCCTCGGATCGCGCACCTGCCGCCCCGTCGCTTCGGCGGCCCGTCCGGGTGCCGCGTGCGGGCGCACCCTTTCGCGCATGTGCGCTAGTATGGGCGGGCTTGACGTTTTTCGAGAAAGGACATGCCCGTCCATGCCGGTCCCAGATTTCCTGCGCCACAACGCCGCGACCCGCCCCGACGACGTGGCGATCGTCGAGGTGAACCCCAAGCTGCGCGAGCGCCGCGCCGTCACGTGGCGCGACTACGACCTGATCCAGCCCACCGACACCGTCGCCTACCGCCGCGAGATCACCTGGAAGGTCTTCGACGAGAAGGCAAACCGCTTCGCCAACCTCCTCATGGCGCGCGGCGTGGGCAAGGGCGACCGCGTGGCCATACTCCTGATGAACTGCCTCGAATGGCTGCCCATCTACTTCGGCGTGCTGAAAAGCGGGGCATGCGCCGTGCCGCTGAACTTCCGCTACACCGGCGCCGAGATCGACTATTGCGTGCACAAGGCCGAGGTGGACGTGCTTGTCTTCGGGCCTGAGTTCACGGGCCGCGTCGAGGAGGTGGCCGTCTCCATACAGCCCCACCGCCTGCTCTTCTACGTGGGCGAGGACTGCCCGAGCTTTGCCGAGAGCTACCGCGAGCTGGCCGCGAACTGCTCGTCGGCCGACCCGCAGGTGCCCTTGTCCGAAGACGAGGACGCCGCCATCTACTACTCGTCGGGCACGACGGGCTTTCCCAAGGCCATCCTTCACCCGCACCGCTCGCTCACGCAGGCCGCGCAGATGGAGCAGGTCCACCACGGCCAGACGGCAGACGACGTCTTCTTGTGCATCCCGCCTCTCTACCACACGGGGGCGAAGATGCACTGGATGGGCAGCCTGATCTCCGGCTCGCGCGCGGTCTTGCTGCGCGGCGTCGAGCCCGAGACCATACTCTCGACCATCAGCTCCGAGCATTGCAGCATCGTGTGGCTGCTCGTGCCCTGGGCCCAGGACATACTCGTGGGCATAGAGTCGGGCGCGATCGACTTGGCCGCCTACGAGCTGTCGCAATGGCGCCTCATGCACATCGGCGCGCAGCCCGTGCCGAAAAGCCTGGTCGAGCGCTGGCGGCGCGTCTTCCCGCACCACCGATACGACACGAACTACGGCTTGTCCGAGTCCACGGGGCCGGGGTGCGTGCATCTTGGCGTGGACAACATCGAGCATGCCGGCGCGATCGGCGTGCCGGGGTATCGCTGGGAGGCGAAAGTCGCCGACGAGGAGGGGCGCGAGCTTTCCACAGGCGAGGTGGGCGAGCTGCGGGTGAAAGGTCCTGGCGTCATGACCTGCTACTACAACGACCCCAAGGCCACCGCCGAGGTCTTGCGCGACGGCTGGCTGCTCACAGGCGACATGGCCTACCGCGATGCGGAGGGGTTCTTCTGGCTCGTGGACCGCAAGAAGGACGTGATCATCTCCGGCGGTGAGAACATCTACCCCGTGCAGGTGGAGAACTTCCTCGCGGCGCATCCGGCGATAAAGGACGTGGCCGTCATAGGCCTGCCCGACGCGCGCCTGGGCGAGGTGGCGGCGGCCATCGTCGAGTTGAAGCCGGGGTGCGAGGGCGTGGACGAGGCGGCGATCGACGACTTTTGCCTGGGGTTGCCGCGCTACAAGAGGCCGCGCCGGGTGATATTCGCCGAGGTGCCGCGCAACGCGACGGGAAAGATAGAAAAACCGCTCCTGCGGCGCACCTACGACGCGGAGCGGCTCGTTGACAGGGAAAACCGCGCCTGAGCTGCATGTGGGCGCGAGAGGAAGGCGGAGCATGGTGAACAAGGAGCTGATGTCGGGCAACGAGGCCGTGGCCTTGGGGGCATGGCAGGCGGGGGTGGCCGTGGGCGTGGGCTACCCCGGCACGCCGTCCACCGAGACGCTGGAGGCGCTCGCGCGCCGCGAAGGGCCTGCGTGCGAGTGGGCGCCCAACGAGAAGGTCGCGCTGGAGGTGGGCATAGGCGCGAGCATGGGCGGGGTGCGCGCGCTCGTCACCATGAAGCACGTGGGGGTGAACGTCGCGGCAGACCCCCTGATGTCCGTGTGCAACGCGGGCGTGGGCGCCGGCCTCGTGCTCTTGGCCGCCGACGACCCGTCGTGCTATTCCTCGCAAAACGAGCAGGACTCGCGCAACTACGCGGCATTCGCGCGCGTGCCCATGCTCGAGCCGGCCGATTCCGCCGAGGCACGCGAGTTCACCATGCGCGCCTTCGACGTCTCCGAGACCTTCGACGTGCCCGTCATGGTGCGCGAGACCATGCGCATCGCGCACACGAAGACGGTCGTGGAGGCAGGCGGCGCGCGGGCGCGGGTGGAGCCGCGCGACTACGAGGACAAGCCGTCGAAGTGGGTGATGGTGCCGGCGCATGCGCGCGAGCGCCGCGAAAACGCCGACGGGAGGACGGCCGGGCTTGTCGAGTACGCCGAGCACAGCGACCTCAACCGCGTCGAGATGCGCGGGCGCGAGACGGGCGTCGTGTGCAGCGGCGCGGTCTACCAGCACGTGCGCGAGGCGCTGCCCGAGGCCAGCATCTTGAAGCTCGGGCTGTCCTGGCCGCTGCCGCCGAAGAAGGTCGCCGCCTTTGCCGCCTCGGTGGACAAGCTCTACGTCGTCGAGGAGGCCTGCGCCTTTTTCGAGCCGGCCATACGCGCGATGGGCGTCGAGGTCTCCTGCCCGCCGGGCGCGGCCTTGCCGGCGGCAGGCGAGCTGACCCCGCAGCACATCGCCGCGGCCTTTGCCAAGGCGCCGGCACGCCGGCATGCAAGCCCCTCCGACGTGCCCGCGCGCCCGCCCTCGTTGTGCCCCGGCTGCCCGCACCGCCTGGTCTTTGCCACCTTGCGCGACATGAAGGCCATCGTGTGCGGCGACATAGGCTGCTACACGCTCGGGGCCACGCCGCCGCTGTCGGCCGTGCACTCCACCATCGACATGGGCGCCTCGCTTTCCATGGCCCACGGCATGGAGCTGGCGGGGGTGCCCGCCCGCACGGGGCGGCCCGTCGTGGGCGTGATCGGCGACTCCACCTTCGCGCATTCCGGCATCACGAGCCTGCTCGGCACCCTCTACAACGCCGGCGCGGGCATGCTGTGCATACTCGACAACCGCACGACGGCCATGACGGGCTGCCAGGGAAACCCGGTGAACGGCCTCACGCTGGCCGAGTCGGCCAAGCCGGGCGCCTCGCCGCTCGACGTCGCGCCGGACCGCCGGCTCGACCTGGCCGCGTTGTGCCGCGCGCTGGGCGCTGCCGACGTGCTCGAGGTGGACGCCCAAGACCTCGACGCGGTGCGGGCGGCCTTGAAAAGCGCGTTCGACGCGCCGGACGCGCTCTCGGTGCGCATCTTTTGCGCGCCCTGCCGGCTCGTGGACAGGACGAGAAAGCCCGCCTTGCAGGTCGGGGAGTGCCGCGCGTGCGGCCTGTGCGTGAAGCTCGGCTGCCCCGCGATCGGCGCAGACGCCGAGGGGCATGCGGCCATCGACGCGGCGCGCTGCATAGGGTGCGGCCAATGCGCCCAGGTGTGCCCCTTCGGCTGCATAGGCAAGGGAAAGGAGGACGCGCGATGAGCATACGGGAAACCATGGGCGCGCAGGCGCAGGGAGGCGCGCCCGCCGACGCGACGACGACCGTCTTGCTCGTGGGCGTGGGCGGGCAGGGCACGGTGCTCGCAGGCGATGTGCTCGCCCGCACGGCGCTCGCCTCGGGCTTCGATGTGAAGCTCTCCGAGATACATGGCATGTCGCAGCGCGGCGGCTCGGTCAGCACCGTGGTGCGCTTCGGACGCGAGGTGGCCAGCATGGTGGCCGACCCGGGATGCGCCGACCTCGTCGTCTCCTTCGACAAGCTCGAGGCCTTGCGCGCCCAGGGCTTCCTTGCCCGCCATGGCGGCGTCATGTTCGCCAACGACGACCTCTTGCTTCCCCAGGCCGTCGCCTGCGGCAAGGAGCGCCTGCCGCGCGACATCGACGGCCGCCTGGAGAAGATCGGCGCGCACCTCGTCGCGGCCGGGCGCATCGCGCGCGAGGCCGGCAGCCCGAAATCGGTGAACATCGCCCTGCTCGGCGCGGCCTCGACCGTGCTGCCCTTCGACGAAGGGGCGTGGCGCGCGACCATCGAGGCCCGCGTGCCCGCAAAGACCGTCGAGGCCAACCTCGCCGCGTTTGCAGGCGGGAGAAAGGGCGTGTAGTGCGCCGCCCCGTCCTCATACTCTGCGCCTGCGCGCTTGCCGTCGCCGCGCTGGCCGTCGCGGGGGTCAAGCCCCATGCGTTTTCCTCGCAGCAAAGCGCCGTGGCGGCCACGGTGAACGGCACCGAGATCTCCGAGGACGCGGTCACGGCCTACATCGAGGGCTTCCGCTCGGAAAACGTCGACTACGAAAACGACACGGGCTGGGCGAGCTTCCTCGCCGACGCGGGCTACACCGCCGAGGGGCTGCGCCACTACGTGCTCGACACCGTGTTCATCCCCGAGGCGCTGGTGAAGCAGGAGTGCGCCGCGCGCGACATCGTGGTCACCGACAAGGACCTCGAGTCGCTGGTTGCCGCGGAGAAGAGCTACTACGAGAAGCGCTACGGCAAGGACTCGTGGGACAGCGTGCTCGCCAGCTACGGCTACGACGCGTCCTCGTGGCGCGACAACGAGGAGGACCGCCTGCTGGAAAAGAAGCTCTCGCAGGCGGTGGTGGACGCCGACGCCGTGGC
Organism: Oscillibacter sp. MSJ-31; assembly: GCA_963621315.1. Lineage (GTDB taxonomy): Bacteria > Actinomycetota > Coriobacteriia > Coriobacteriales > QAMH01 > CAVAWX01. The sequence continues at coordinate 1,082 of CAVFDV010000052.1, read as the reverse complement.
CGCCGACGCCACCGACGACGTGGTGCAGGTCGTGGCAAACGAGAAGGCGCGCAGCTACAACGGCCGGCACTCGTGGTATCTGGCCTTCTCCTCGCAAGCCGAGGCCCAAGGCGCGCAGGAGCGCCTGGCCGCCGCGGGCGCCGGCGAGGTCTCCTACGAGGCGTTTGCCGCCTTGGCCGCCGAGGGGCAGGCCGTGCGCGACGCCGGCTGGAGCTCGCTTTCGGCAGACCGCGCGAAGATGTCGAACGCCTACACCAAGGCGCTGAAGGGGCTGGCCGCGCATTCGGTGTGCGCGCCCTTCGAGGACAAGGGGACCTGGTATCTCGTCTTGTGCGACGAGGTCTTCGAGGTGGGGCGCGGCGAGGAGTTCGTCTCGCTGGACCGCATCCCCGCGCCCATAGTCGAGCAATTGCGCCAGGACACGCTCGAACAGGAGCGGGAGAGCGCCTTCGAGTCGTGGTTGTCGGATCTGCGCTCGCGCTCGTCGGTCGTCGTCTCGGACATGCCGCAAGGCCTGTCCTACGACGTGGACGTGCCGCTGGAGCAGGCGGGCGGGACGGGCTCCGATGCAGGCGGCGCGGACGGGGTCGCAGGCGAAGCCGGTGAAGCCGCAGGCGCCGACGCCGGAGCCGCGGACGCGGGCGCGGGCGCGGCGGGGGAGTAGTGCTTTCATGAGGCCGGCCGGACGTTTTGCCCCCAGCCCGAGCGGGCGCATGCACCTGGGCAACATGATGAGCGCCCTGCTCGCGTGGCTTTCGGCGCGGCGCTCGGGACTTGACTTCATCGTGCGCCTCGAAGACCTCGACGGGCGCTGCCGCAGCCGCGAGGCGGCCTGTCTCATCGTCGACGACTTGCGCTGGGCGGGGCTGGACTTCGACGGCGAGGCGCAGCGCCAGTCGGCGCATCCCGCGCGCTTCGAGGAGGCGTTCTCGCGCCTGCAGGCGGCTGGGCTGCTCTACCCGTGCTATTGCTCGCGCGCAGACCTCCACGCGGCCTCGGCCCCCCATGCGAAAGACGGCAGCCCCATCTACGCCGGCACCTGCCGCGCGCTCACGCCCGCGCAGGTGGCCGAGCGCCTGGAA
>CAVFDV010000051.1:0-11798 GCA_963621315.1 Oscillibacter sp. MSJ-31 | reverse complement strand
GTAGGAGCCCGTCACGAACTGGAAGAGCTGTGATCCCATGTCCGGGCAATCGGAACCCGGCGCCATGGAGACGACGTACGGAGACCATGCGACGAGCAACACGGCAAACGAGAGGAGAAAGAGCCTCGCCCTTGAGGAGCGCATGCCGCGGCGCCGTTTTTCAGGATCCGAATCCGGCGGTAGAGAGGAGCCACGCCCACCGGAGGGCTGCGGGGCGTTGAAGAGCCTCGGCACGAGAGACGCCGACTTGCGAAAGATGAAGCGGAGCACGTAGAACAGGTAGACCCACAGCACCAGGAAAAAGAGCAGGGAGAGGATAACGTGCGTCCTGTCTGCATACAGGGAGGCCAGGTGGTGAGTCTGCCCCATGGCGGCGGAGGCGAAGACAACGAGGTCGAGCACGAGCGCAAGCAGCACGACAGACCGCGGCCGGGCGCGGCGGCAAGAGAGAGAGTCGCAGCAAATCAGGATTCCAAAGGGCAAAGCCACGAGGATGTCTTGCAGCCGGCACGCCTCGGCGACGGCCTTCGTCGTCGCGAGAAGGCCAGAGGCCGCATCGGCTCCGGTTTCCTCGAGGTTGGCGACATAGGAAATGGCGCACGTGGCCAATATGGCCCCGAGCGTCGCAGCAGCGGGCTTGAGCCATCTAGACGCTCGGGCGCGGCGGGACGGCCCTGCGGGCACGGAGCTTGCGCTGCCCCCGCGCTTTCCCTCGGTGTGCGCGTTCTCCTCGCACGTCTTGCGCTTCAACGGCAGCTTCTCCTCTTGCTCGATTGCCATGCGGACGGCATGCTACTCCAAATCGTGCGCTTTCGATGACGGAAAACCGGGGGTTCCCTGCCCGCGCGGCATCCTTCGCGAGGGTCTTGAGGGTCGCCGCCTGCGCGGCGTTGCCAACGTACGATGCCGGCGATCGGGGATTCGCGGCATTCGCGGCATATGGCGCTAGACGCCGGCGTAGTCGAAGGCGGGGATGAAGGAGTCGGCTGCGGCGGCGCCGTCTTGCATGAAGGAGCGGGCAAACCCCAGCGAGAGCGCGTAGTCGACGAGGGCGTCGTAGTCGTCGGCGTCCACGGGTGCTGCCAGCTCGGGAAAGCGCGCGCCGACGCCGGGCATCGGGGTGTATTGGCTCATCAGGCTCAGGGTCAGGTCGGCGGCGTAGGGCTTGGCCGCGAGCAGGCGCACGACGGCGAAGGCGTCGTCGAGGCGGCCCGGCAAGAGCAGCAACCGCACGACGACGCCGCGCGTCATGCGCCCGGCATGCGCATCGCAACCGTCCGCCGCGTCGAAGGCGGGCGCTCCTGCCGCCGCATGCATGGCGTCGAGGGCCGCGGAGGCGACATTTGGGTAGTCGGGGGCGGCCGAGTAGCGGGCCGCCACCTCGCCTGCGGCATACTTGAAATCGGAAAGCCACACGTCCACCGTGCCCGCGAGCAGCCCGATTGTCCCGCGCGTCTCGTAGCCGCTCGTGTTCCATACCACGGGCAAGCTGAAACCGCGCGCGCGTGCCATGGAGACGGCCTCCACGACCAGCGGGGCGAAATGCGTCGCCGTGACGAAGTTGACGTTGAGCGCGCCGCGCGCCTGCTGCTCGAGGCATATCTCGGCCAGGCGCTCCACGGACACGGCGCGCCCCACCTCGCCTGAGGCTATCTGCGCGTTTTGGCAATAGGCGCATCGCAGGGAACACCCGCTGAAAAACACGGTGCCGCTGCCCGCCTTTCCGCTGATGGGCGGCTCCTCCCAAAAATGCAAGGCCGCGCGCGCAAGGCGCAGCCCCGCGCCCTCGCCGCAGGCGCCGCGCCGGCCGGATGTCCTGTCCGCATGGCAGCGCCGCGGGCACAAGGTGCAATCCGCGAGCAGGGCGCGCGCATCGAAAGCCGCGGGGGCCGCGGGGGCGGCGGCGGCACGCGCATCGCAGCCGCGCATGCCATCCGGCGCGCCCGTCGAAAGCCGCACCCTAACCCTCGAGCATCCGCGCGACCACCTGCGAGACGGCCTTGGGGTTGCCCTGGCCTGCCAGCTTGCCCATGACCTGGCCCATGAAAAAGCCCTGCAGGCCCTTCTTGCCGTCGCGGTAGGCGGCCACCTTGTCGGGATTGGCGTCCATCAGCTCGCGCATCATCTGCTCGACGGCGCCCGTGTCGGTGTCTTGCTTCATGCCATGCTCCGCGACATAGCCTGCCGCGTCGGCACCCTCCTCGAGCACGGCGCGCAGCACCTCCCTGCCCTGCTTGGAGCTGATCGTCTCGTCTGCCATAAGGCGCGCGAGCGCCCCCAGCTGCGCGGGCGCGGCCTTGCTGTCTGCCAGCGCGACGCCCGTCTCGTTTTGCCAGGCGGCCACCTCGTTTACCATGAGCTTCGCAAGCTTTTGCGCGGCGGCGCCTTCCAGACCCTGCACGGCCTGCTCGAAAAACGCGGCGCCCGCCACGTCGCCTGCGATGGCGGCGGCGTCCTTCTTGGCGACCCCCCACATGTCCGCATAGCGCGCGGCCTTGGCATCCGGCAGCTCGGGCAGCTTCGCGCGCACGCCCTCGATGAACTCGTCGGACAGCGAGAAGGGCGCGAGATCCGGGTCGGGAAACATCCGGTAGTCGTCTGCCGTCTCCTTCACGCGCATGACGATGGTGCGCTTGGCGCCCGGCTCCCAGTGCCGCGTCTCCTGGCGCACCGTGCCGCCGTCTTCGAGCACCTCGGCCTGGCGGCATATCTCGTAGGCCAGCCCGTCGTGCAGGGTCTTGAAGGAGTTCATGTTCTTCAGCTCGGTCTTCACCCCAAGGCCCGTCTCGCCGCGCCGCCGCAGCGAGACGTTGCCGTCGCAGCGCATCGAGCCCTCCTCCATCGAGCAATCCGAGATCTGCAGCGCGAGGTAGATCTGGCGCAGCTTTTGCATGAACAGGCGCGCCTCTTCCGGCGTGCGCAGGTCCGGCTCGGTGACCAGCTCCATCAGCGGCGTGCCGGCGCGGTTGTAGTCCACGAGGCTCTTCTCGGCGCCGTCGATGCGGCCTTCCGCGCCGCCCACGTGCACCATCTTCGCCGCGTCTTCCTCCAGGTGTATGCGCGTGATGCCCACATGCGCCGTGTACCCGCCCTCGGCGTCCCTGTCCACGTCGATGCGCTCGGCCGCGCCGGCGCCCGCCACCTCGAGGTCGAGGTGCCCGCGCATGCAAAAGGCCTTCGGTCCTTGGGTGGTCTGGAAGTTCTTGGCCATGTCCGGGTAGAAATAGCCCTTGCGGTAAAACATCGTGCGCTTCTCTATGTCGCAGTTCGTGGCCAGGCCGGCCAAGACGATCGACTCGACGGCCTGCTTGTTGGGCACGGGCAGCGCGCCCGGCAGCCCCAGGCACACGGGGCAGGTGTGCGTGTTGGGCGCCGCGCCGAACTCCAGCTTGCAGCCGCAGAACATCTTCGTGGAAAGGCTCGTCAGCTCGGCATGGATCTCCAGGCCGATGACGGCCTCCCAGTCTTGCAAGACCTGCGTCAGCTCCCTCATCGCGCGCCCCCCTTTCCCGCAAAGGCATCAGGCAGCTTCTTCACCTGCCGGATGCGCTCCAGCTCTGCCGCGACCCGGAATATGGACAGGTCGCCGAACTGCGGCCCTACGATCTGCAGCCCGACGGGCAGCCCGCTGTCGGCGCCGAAGCCGGCCGGCAGGCTCATGCCGCCGTTGCCCGCGATGTTGAGCGAGATCGTGTAGACGTCGCCCAGATACATCTGCGCCGGGTCGGAGACCTCGCCGAACTTGAAGGCCGTGCGCGGAAACGCGGGCAAAACGATGGCGTCGACCTGCTCGAAGGCGCGCGCGTAGTCGGCGGTGATGAGCGTGCGGACCTTTTGGGCCGGCAGGTAGTACTTGTCGTAGACGCCGCTGGCGAGCAGCCACGCGCCGAGCAGGATGCGGCGCTTGGTCTCCGCGCCGAAGCCCGCCGCGCGCGACGCGTCCTCGCGGGACTCGATGTCGGCGCCGCCGGCGTTCAGGCCGTAGCGCACCGAGTCGAAGCGCGAGAGGTTGGAGAAGGCCTCGCATGGGCCGAGCACGTAGTAGGCGCTGATGGCGTCTGCCGCATGGGGCAGCTCCACCTCCACGACCTCGGCGCCGGCCGCGCGCAAATCGGCCACGCACGACTCGAAGACGTCGGCCACCTCGCCTGCCAGGCCGTCGAGCTCCATGAGCGCGGGCACGACGCCCACCTTCATCCCCTTCACGCCCGCATCGAGCGTCTCGGTGAAGTCGAAGCGCGCCTCCTGGCTCGTGCAATCGCGCGGATCGCGCCCGGCGATCGCGTTCATCACGAGCGCGGCGTCTTCCACGCTGCGCGCAAACGGACCTACCTGGTCGAGCGACGAGCCGAAGGCCACGACGCCTTGGCGGCTGACGAGGCCGTAGCTGGGCTTGTAGCCCACCACGCCGCAAAACGAGGCGGGCTGGCGTATGGAGCCGCCCGTGTCGGACCCGAGGGCCACGCAGGTCATGCCGCTTGCCACGGCCGCCGCCGACCCGCCCGAGCTGCCGCCCGGCACGCGGCCGAGGTCCCAGGGGTTCGAGGTCTTCTTGAAGTGGCTCGTCTCGGTCGACGACCCGAAGGCGAACTCGTCCATGTTGGTCTTGCCCATGGGCACACAGCCCGCGTCCACGGCCTTTTGCACGCAGGTCGCGGTGAAGGGGCTGACGTAGTTTTCCAGCATGGCAGACGCGCAGGTCGTGTGCGTGCCCGCTTGGTTCATGTTGTCCTTGAAGGCGCAGGGCACGCCCGCGAGCAAGCCCGGCTCCTCTCCTGCCGCCAGCTGCGCGTCCACCTCGGCGGCCTTCCCGCGCGCCATCTCGGCCGTCTGCTCGAGAAAGGCGTTCACCTGCATCTCGTGCGCCTCCATGCGCGCGATGGAGGCCTCGGCCAGCTCCGCGGCCGAAAACGCGCCCGAGAGCAGTCCGTCGCGAATGTCGCGCACGCCCAGCGTCTGGATCTCGTCCACCATCAGGCACCGCCCCCTTTGCCGCCCAGGATGGGAGGAATCGCAAAGCAGCCGTCCTCGCTCGTCGTGGCGTTGGCAAGCGCCTCTTCTTGGGTGAACCCCGGCTCCTCCACGTCCTCGCGCATCACGTTCACCAGATCCCCTATGGGGTGGAAGGTCGGCTCGACGCCGCCGAGGTCGTATTCGGTGATGGGGCGCAAGGTCTCGATGATGCTGTTGAGGTCGCGGGTCATGGCGGGCAGCTCCTCGCCCGAAAGCCCGATGCGCGCGTACTCCGCGATCGCGCGCACGTCGTTTTCCGTCAAAGTCTCCGTGTGCGGCATCTAGTCCTCCTCGATGCGTATCAAGCAGGCGATGCGCTGCACCTGGGCCAGCGCCTCTATGCCCGCCAGGGCGTTTTGCACATGGCGCTCGTTGGCGGCATGCGTCATGAAGATCAGCTCGGCGCACCCGTCGGCGGCGCCGCGCTGCACCATGCTGTAGATGGAGACCTCGTTGTCGCCGAAGACCTTGGCCGTGGCCGCGAGCACGCCCGGCTCGTCTTTGACCGCGATGCGCAGGTAGTACTTGCCGCACAGCTCGGACAGGGCGCGCAAGGGCAGCGCGTCGGTGCAGGTGTCGCCCACGATGGGGGGCACGCCGAGCGTCACGTGGCGCGCCACCTCGATGACGTCTCCCATGACGGCGCTGGCCGCCGCGCCGCTGCCGGCGCCCTCGCCCATGAACATGACCTCGCCCACCGCGTCTCCGTGCACGAAGATGGCGTTGTAGACACCGTTTACCGAGGAGAGCGGATGGGCCTTGGGCAGCATGGCCGGGTGCACGCGCACGTCCACCGCACCGTCCGTCTTGTGCGCGATGGCCAGCAGCTTCACCACGTAGCCCATCTCGTCGGCATAGGCCAGGTCCGCAGGCTCGATGCCGCGTATGCCCTCGGAGAAGACCCGGTCTGCGGTGACGCGCGAGTTGAAGGCGATGGAGGCCAGGATCGCGATCTTTGCCGCCGCATCCAGCCCGTCGACGTCTGCCGTCGGGTCGGCCTCGGCAAAGCCGCGCGCCTGCGCGTCTGCCAGCACGGTGTCGTAGTCCATGCCGTCTTCGCTCATGCGCGTGAGCATGTAGTTGGTCGTGCCGTTCACTATGCCCAGCACCGAGTCGACCTCGTTGCCCGTCAGGGCGTGCTTGAGCGGGTCGATGATGGGGATGCCGCCGCCCACGCTTGCCTCGAAGGCGACCTCGACGCCTGCCGCGGCGGCCGCCTCGAAGATCTCCTTGCCCCGGCTTGCCATGACGGCCTTGTTCGCCGTGACGACGTGCTTGCCGCTTCGCAGCGCCTCCAATATGACCTCGGCCGCCGTGCCCGTGCCGCCGATCAGCTCGACGACGATGTCCACGCCGGGGTCTGCCACGACCTCGTGCCAGTCGTCGCAAAACACCCCTTCCGGCACGCCGGCGTCCAGCGCGCGCTGCTTCGTGCGGCTCGACACGCGCGCAAGCACAAGGCGCACGCCCTGGTGGCGCGCGTAGTCGTCTGCATGGCGCGCGAGCATCTTCACCACTCCCCCGCCGACGGTGCCCACGCCGACAAGCCCGATTCCCACTGTCTTCATATCCCGCATCTTCCTATCTTCTCGCCTTCTTCTTCTCGTGGTGAAAGGGGTGCGCGCGGCGGGCGGGTCGGCCCGGTTCGATCCGAACACCCTCGCGCGGTCGCCCCGGGCGCCTCCGCGAGGCGAACCCGCCTGCCGGCGCCGCGCCCCTTCGCGTCTACCCCAGCTCGCGCGCGAGCAGGTCCTCGTAGGTCTCGCGGCGCACGATCTCGCGCACCTTCCCGTCCTTCACGAGCACCACGCCCGGGCGCACCTGCTTGTTGTAGTTGCTCGCCATCTCGTTGCAGTAGGCGCCCGTGCCCAGCACACAGATGTGCTCGCCTGCGCGGGTGTCTTGCAGCGGGGAGTTCTTCACGATCACGTCGCCGCTCTCGCAATGCTTGCCCACGACGTCGCAGATCCGCTCGCGCCCCTCCAGCGCGTGCTCGACGACGAAGGCCTCGTATTTCGACTCGTAGAGCGCCGTGCGTATGTTGTCCGTCATGCCGCCGTCCACGGCCACGTAGGTGCAGATGCCCGGCACCTCCTTCACCGAGCCCACCGTGTAGAGCGTAAGCCCGGCGTTTGCCACGATGGAGCGGCCCGGCTCGACGTAGAGATGCGGCAGCGGGTAGTCGTGGCGCTCGGCGTACTTGCGTATGGCCCCGGCAAGCGCCGTCGCGTACTGCCCGATGGTGGCCGGCTGGTCGTAGACCGTGTAGGCGATGCCCAGCCCGCCGCCCATGTCGAGGTCTTTCGCGGTGAAGGACAGCTCGTTTCGGATATCTCCCAAAAACTCGAACATCACGCGCACGGCCTCGCGGTAGCTTTCCAGCTCGAAGATCTGCGAGCCGATGTGGCAATGGAAGCCGGTCAGCTCGACATGGTCGAGGGACAGCGCGAGCCTGGCGGCCTCGGCGGCCGCGCCGTTGCGTATGTTGAAGCCGAACTTGGAGTCCTCGTTGGCCGTCTGGATATAGGCATGCGTGTCGGCCTCGATGCCGGGGCACACGCGCACGACGACCTTTTGCACGACGCCCGCCCTCTCGGCGGCCGCGTCGATCCGCTCGAGCTCTTCGTGCGTGTCCACCACGAAGCGCGCCACGCCCGCGCGCACGCACTCGTCTATCTCGTCGGGCGTCTTGTTGTTGCCCTGCGCGAAGATGCGGCCCGCGTCCACGCCCGCGGCCTGCGCGAACGCCAGCTCGCCGCCGCTTGCCACGTCGATCAGGCAGCCCTCCTCGGCCACGATCTTGTCGGTGGCCACGCTGCAGAAGGCCTTGGCCGCGTACACGATCGAGCTTTGCGGGTAGACGCGCGCGAACTCCTGCACGAAGCTGCGCAACTGGCGGCGCAGGTGCTCCTCGTCGTAGACGAACAGCGCGGTGCCGTAGTCGCGCGCGATGTCGAGCAAGTCGACGCCGCCCACCGACACCGCGCCGCTCTCGGAGACGTGCATGGTGCAGGGGGCGACTTTCAGCAGGTCGCGCGCGTTCAGGCGGTCGGGCTCGACATGGGCGCGTGCTTGTGCGATGGACATGGGCGTCTCTCCTTACATGTGCCTCGGCGCGGACACGCCGAGAAGTCCGAGGGTCGTTTCCAAGACGATGCGCGTGGCGTCGCAGACAGCCAGGCGCGCGCGGCGCACGTCGTTAGGCTCGTCGAGGACATGGCATCTCGTGTAGAAGGTGGTGAAGGTGGAGGCCAGGTCGTAGGCGTAGTGCGTGAGGCGAAACGGCGCGAGGTCGCGCGCGCAGCCGGCCGCGGTCTCGGGAAACTCGCCTATCTTTCGCGCGACGGCAAGCTCTGCGGCATCGTGCAGGCACGACAGGTCGCATGCCGTGCCCACGGCCTCGGCGGCAAGCGCGTCCACGTCGGCGTCCACGTCGTCTGCCCCGGCCGCGCGCCGCAAGATAGAGCATATGCGCGCATGGGCGTATTGCACGTAGTAGACCGGGTTGGTCGAGTCCTGGCGCTTGGCCTGGGCTATGTCGAAGTCGATGGGCTGGTCGGTCGAGCGCGCGAGCATGGAAAAGCGCGTCGCGTCGGCGCCCACCTCGTCGAGGAGCTCTTCGAAGGTGACCATCTCGCCGGTGCGCTTGGACATGCGCACGGGGGTGCCGTCGCGCAGGAGGTTCACCAGCTGGCCTATGACCACCTCGGGCTGGCCGGGGCGCCCGAAGACCTGCCCGACGCTTTGGATGCGCTTGATGTAGCCGTGGTGGTCGGCGCCGAGCAAGTCGATGCAGCGGTCGAAGCCGCGGTCGAGCTTGTCTTTGTGGTAGGCGATGTCGGGCGCGAAGTAGGTGTAGGCGCCGTCGGCCTTCACGAGCACGCGGTCCTTGTCGTCGCCGAACTCGGTGGTCTTGAAAAAGACCGCGCCCTCGCGGCGCTCGAGATAGCCGCGCTCGTCCAGCTCGGCCACGACGCGCGAGATGGCGCTCGTGCCGTCCGCGCCCACCTCGTGCAGGCTGCGCTCGGAAAACCACACGTCGAAGTGGAGGCCGAACTCCTCCAGCAGCTCCTGCACGTGCGCGAGCACGGCCCTATAGGCCGTCTCCTTGAAATGCGCCTCGCGCCCGGCGGCGTCGGCGCAAAGCCACGCGTCGCCCTCGTCGGCGTAGATCCGCGCGGCGATGTCGACGACGTAGGCGCCCCCGTAGGCGTCTTCGGGCAGCTCCGCGCGGTACTCCTTGGCATGCTCCATGATATGCGCGACGGCCTGCGCGCACGAGAGGCCCTCCTGCGCGAGCCGCGCCACCTGCAGGTAGCGCGCCACGACCGAGGCGGCGAACTTGTCCATCTGGCTGCCCGCGTCGTTGATGTAGAACTCGCGCACGACCTCGTAGCCCGCAAACTCCAGCACGCGCGCGATGGCGTCGCCGAGCGCCGCCCAGCGCCCGTGCCCGAGGTGCATGGGACCTGTGGGGTTGGCCGAGATGAACTCGAGATCCACCCGCACGCCCTCGCCCGCGCGCCCCCGCCCGAAGGCGGCGCCTTGCGTGCGCACGTCGGCAAACACCTGCTGCAACGCGGCGTCGGCCAGGCGCATGTTGATGAAGCCCGGCCCTGCCACCTCCACGGAGGCGATGGCCGCATCCGATTGCATGTGCGCCGCCACCGTCTCGGCGATCTCGCGCGGCGCCTTGCGCGCGGCCTTTGCCAGGCGCAGGGGCGCGGAGCTTGCCCAATCGCCGTGCGAGGGGTCTTTGGGGCGCTCGACGCCCACGTCGTCCGGCAGCGCCTCCAGCTCCAGCTCGCCTGCCTCCACGGCGGCGGCTATCGCGTCTTTCACCAGCTTTTCGGCCACGTCGCGCACGGGTGCGTCCTTTCTCGGTCGTTTGCGTAGCGAGGGAATACAGGTGCCTTATTGTACGGCACTTGGCGCGCCTGTCCCGCCTTCGGCGCCCAGAAGGCCGTGCTCGTCCAGATAGGGCATGACAGCCGACATGGCGGCGTCGGCGACCTGCCCTGTGGTGAAATCGCGCCGTGCGTAGCACACGAGCGTCGCCGTCGTGCCCCCGAGCTGGGTGCCGCCCACGCTCATGGCGGGCTTCGGGGTGTCCTTCGCGCGCATGCCCCGCCCGTCGAGGGCCTCGCATGCCAGCTCGCATATGTCGCGGGCCGCCTCGGGCAGCGCCGCGCCGGATTCGAGCAGCAAGGCCAGGGGCACGCGCTGGTAGGGCGTCATGCGCGTGAGCGTCGTCGTGTTCAGCACCGAGTTCGGCACGAAGGAATCGCACCCGTCCTCGTCGGTGATGCGCATGTAGCGCCAGGTGACGTCTTTCACCTCGCCTTCCACGGCGCCCACCTGCACCCAGTCTCCTATGGCGACGTCGCGCGAGAGCGAGACCTGCAGCCCGCCGATCAGATTCGACACGGTGTTTTGCAGGCCTAACGACACGGCGATGCCGCCGATGCCGAGCGCGCCCCACAAGACGGACGCGTCGATGGAAAAGCATATGCGCAACAGCAGGCACAGCCCCGCGACCCAGATGCAGGCGCGGATGATGTTGGAGAATATCGAGCCGCCCACCATGCCGTTGGAGGCATGCGAGATGGCGCGGCCGGCGAGGCGCGCGAGCAGCTCGGCTATAGCGACCGTCGCCGCGACGACGATGACGCCCGCGACGACCACGCCCTCCACCCCGTGGTTTTGAAAGACGACGCTCGACTCCATCGCCCTATTCCGGCCTCCGGTCTTCTTGCGCCCGCGCGCCGTCCGCTTCGTCTGCGGCACCTGCCGCCTCGGCAGCGCCTGCGCCGCCTGCCGCGTCCGCGCTATCCGACGCGCCGGCGGCGTCTGCCGTACCCGCGTCCTCGGGAAGCTCCCAGGCGCCCTCCTCGCTGCCGGCCGCCTCCATGAAGCTCTTTATCAGCTCCTCGTCGGAGACCGCGCCCAGGCGGTTCGTGAGGACAAGCCCCTCCTCGTCGTCTTCGGCGCCGTCCACATCGGAGATGTCGGCAAGCTCCTCGATGTCCACGGCCGCCTCCCGGCGCACGCTCGGCTCGTCCACGAAGACCGCGCCGCGGCGCCTGTCGCCTGCGATGACGCTTTTCATGAAGAGCACGCCGATCACGCCGGACAACGTCGAGGCGGACAGGATGGCGGCTTTGGCCATGCCCGTGACCGTGGCGACGTCTGCGCCCGTGAACGAGAGATTGGCCACGTAGATGGCCATGGTGAACCCGATGCCGCCGAGCATGCCCGCGCCCAGCACGTGCTTGAAGGTGCAGCCGGAGGGCATGGGCGTAAGCCCCGTCCTGATGCAGATGAAGCTGGCCAGAAAGATGCCGATGGGCTTGCCCACGAGCAGGCCGAAGAACACGCCGAGCGTTACGCGGTCCGAGACGATGGACATGGGGTCGACGCCTGCCAGGTGCACGCCGGCGTTGAAGAAGGCAAACACCGGCAAGATGACGAAGTTCGACCACGGCGACAGCGTCGTGTCCAGGCGCGTGAGGGGCGCCTCGACGCGGCGCGAGACCCGGCTGATCACGCGGGTGGTGCGCGCGAACTCGTCTTGGCCCAAAATAGGCTCGCCCGGGATGTAGCGGTCGCGCGCCTCGAGCACCTTCGCGATGGTCCACTTGCCGAAGATGCGGGGGTTGATGTGCGATTTCGTCGGGATGGTGAAGGCCAGCACGACGCCTGCGATGGTCGCCTCGATGCCGGAGAGGAACACGCATGCCCACAAGACGACGCCCAGCAAAAGGTAGGGCGCAAGCGAGTAGACG
>CAVFDV010000050.1:0-12070 GCA_963621315.1 Oscillibacter sp. MSJ-31 | reverse complement strand
GTAATAGATTGCCGCATATGTCCAAAATGGCTCGAACAGTATCGCCAGAAGGACAAATGCGGTGCCCTCCTTCGCCCCGTATTCCCTTCTCAGGGCAAGGGCAACGAGGCACACCATCGCGATGATGCAAAGCGTGTTGGCTGCTATCGCCACATGGTGGCAGGCCAGGAGATCTGCCTGCGGACACAGAAACAAGACGAGGCCGAACAATCCGCTTGCCAGGAGAAGCAGGGTCTGGTTGTTTGCGTATCTGGCATAGTAGGCGTCTCTTCCGTCGGGAAGCGTGCCTGTCGAGGCGATGGCATACGCGTCGCGCCCGAGGAAGGGAAAATCCCATGTCCCGTCCACGATACTCGTCGAGAGGAACTGCGCCACGACGAGCAGGGCGACGCTTGCCGCAAGGCAAATGGGCACGAGGGCTTTGGGGGATTGCAGGCGCCCGAGCACTTTTGCGGCAACGTCTTTCCCTCCCTTCGCGAACACGGCGATGCCCGCCGCTGCAGCACATACGACAAGCGCGAACTTGAAAGCTCCGAAGCTCCAGGTGCTCGCAAGGGCTTGCAACAAAATCCAGGCGAAAACGATGGCAAAGACGGCGCAGAGTATTTTGCCGCCCGCAGGCAAAGCATCTCTTTCGGAAAGGGAAGGGAAGGCGGACGGTTTCCCGGAATGCCCGGACAGCGCGCTCACGCCTGCCCGCCTGCCCGTCTATCGATGGCAAAGCGCGGGCGTCGCTTCGTCTCCATGTAGGTCTTGCCGACGTATTCCCCGATGATTCCGAGGCTGAGCATCTGGATGCCGCCGAAGAAGCAGATGATCACCGCAAGCGAGGCCCAGCCACTTACCGTATTGCCCAGCAGCCATCCGGCAAACGACCAGACGATTCCCGCAAACCCGGCAAGCGCGGTGACAAATCCCGCGAGCGCCACTATCCGTATGGGGCGCACTGAAAGGCTCGTTATGCCGTTGACGGCCAAGGCCAGCATCTTGGAGAGGGGGTAGTGGCTCTTGCCGCCCATGCGCTCCCGCCGTTTGTATTCCACGGAAGTCGACTTGAACCCTATCAGCGGCACCATGCCGCGCAAGAACAGGTGAACTTCCTCGTATTTTGCCAGCTCTTCGAGGGCCTTTGCGGACAGCAGGCGGTAGTCCGCATGGTTGTAGACGCTTTCCACACCTAGTTTTCGCATGAGGGAATAAAACCCCTGGGCGGTGCCGCGCTTGAAAAGCGAATCCGTGTCGCGCGAGGAGCGCACGCCGTAGACGACATCGAACCCGTCCAAGTACGCCGAGACCATGCCCTCCATGGCGGAAACGTCGTCTTGCCCGTCCGCGTCGATGCTGATGGTGATGTCGCATTTGCCGCGGCAGTCCATGAGGCCGGCGAGCAACGCGTTTTGATGGCCGCGGTTTCTGGAGAGGGAGATCCCCTCAAAGGCGGGGTTTTCCTCGGAGAGGGAGACGATGATGTTCCATGTGTCGTCGCCCGAGCCGTCGTCGACAAAGCAAATGCGGCTTTCGGGGGCGACCAAGCCCTTGCGGCGGAGAAGCCCGACCTCTTCCAAGAACAGGGGGGCGGTGGTCGGCAGCACGGCCTCCTCGTTGTAGCAGGGGACAATCACATACAGTCGGGGGGGGGGCGTCAATGCCATGTGAAATGCCCTGCCTTTCATGATGGGAACCGGATACTGCAAAGGGAAGACAACGGGCGCATTATAGGTGAAGCGGTGCTCGCCCGTCGGACATGAGGCACTCGTAGAGGCGGTCGCATTGAAGCGTGTCGTGGTGGAGAAAAAGGCCGTTTGTCTTTTCGGCATAGCACGCAAGCGGCCTTCCGCCGTTTTCCATCACATGCTCTATGGCGCAAAGCGCACCGTCTCCCGTCGTCGTGAACTCGCCGAAGGCGTCCTCAAGCGGGATATCGAGCTCGTTGTAGTGGTTGACCCCGCCGCAGAAGAGCCGGTAATCGGGAACGAAGTAGACAAGGGCGCGGTTCAGGTAGAGGAAATCAAAGGAAAACGACGAGTAGTCGGTTATAGCTAGCGCGTAGTCTTCGGGGCGGGCGGCATCCACAAGGCGCACGCGACCCGTGCAGACGTCCTCGAAATGATGCGCATAGCACCTGAAGTTCGGATGAAGCTGGAAATCGAGCGTCCAGCCATGTCGGTCGAGGAGGGTGTGCAATGCGGGGCCTTCGAGCAGGGAGCGAATCTCCCGGTAGTAATCGGATGCCAGGAACACGTCATCTTGAACCCGGCGCGAGCCGTCCGCGTTCAATCCGCCAACGAGGTATTGCCGCCACGACGGGCAGAGCAAGATGCGCTTTCCGGCTTGCGCTCCCACGTCCATCTGGGAATAGCGCGGCATGCCGCTGCATATCAGGTCCGCTTGGGCAAAGCCGTAGTTGTTCACGAGATTTGCCTGCTCGAACGACGTCGAGACGACGACACGGTCGAAAAGCATGCGGCTCTTCGAGTACAGCCACGGCAGATGCGCCCACAGCACCCCGTGCTGCAGGTATACGAGCTCGGCGCGGAAAAGGTCGCGGTAGTACGCGTCTGCCCGGTCTTTAAGCGGGGCCCAGCACGTCCGGGCGGTATCCGAGGCGAGTATCTTGTCCGCCACGTAAAACAAGAGCGCATGTTGCCTGCTTCCATGTTCTATGACGGCAGCGTGTTTCCAAGCGGGGTCTGCGGGCGCGTCGACTCCGTTCGCCAGGTAATACCGCTGCACGCCGTCTTCGATGGCGGCATCATGGCAGAACTGGATCCAGGCGTTGTCCAGCCGCCCGCGTGCGTCGCTATAGAGCCACACACGTTGCTTCCTGTCGTGCAAGACCCCCGCAATTCCCTTGCAAAGGAGGCGCTTCGCCTCCCTTTTCGCCCCCCTCGAGGGGTGGGGCGCTTTCCTCCTGCGCGAGACGATGATGCGGCCTTCCTTCGGGTAGAGGGTGAAAAAGCTCTCGCCGCGTTTGAACGTGTAGGCGTTTTTCGTGTTGAAATTCGAGGAGGGCACCCGGCTTTTGACGTCGAAGGGCAGGGAGAGAGCGCCGAGCTTTATGGAAAACACGGTCTCCGTCTCTTGCTCGCAGTCGATGGAAAAACAAAAATCGTAGCATGCCGCCACCATGCTCTTGCAGGCGACGCGCCCCCACTCGGACCGGGAAAGGGGCAGCTCCTCGACATGGGGCTCGCCGGCTCTTTTCCCGTCCGCCTCGTCTTCGCCGGGCATGTTCAAGGTCGTGGCGAAAAGATGCGGAACCCCTTGCCGGGTACAGGAAAACGCCGGGGATTTCAGGAAGCCCTGTATCTGGAGGCGGCCCTTCTCGACCCGTGTTTTCAGTATGAGCATCTCGGTGGCAAACGAGTCGAGGACCACATCCGACCCGCGCATCAACACGAGGCCGCCGCCTTTCGACGCCACCTCCACCGGTGCGCCGCTTTTCAGGCTGATGAAGTAGAGGGCATGGTAGAGATGCATATTCGGCTGTTCGAGAAGGACCCTGTCTTCCACATGGTCTAGCAGGCGGGAAAGGCGCCGCATGGCCGTTTCACGCTGCGCCCCGTGCAGGTGCACGGGCAAGGCGGCGTTGCAGCGCATTTTCCAAGCCAGGTCGTGTGCGAGCATTGCCTGGAAATAGACGGGCACGTTTCCTTTGTAAGACCCGAAGAAGTTCTCGTAGGCGTGAACAGTGTTTTCCCAGATATAGTACGGTTTTGAAAACGAGAGCGTCGTGCCTGACGCCGCCTTGTTCCACCGGTATACGGCATCTGCGTAGTAGCCGATGGCCATTCTCGCCCGCAGGATTTTCGCGATAAAGAATTGGTCTTCGTGCATCGTCTTGCCATTGGGCGCCTCGAAGTCGAAGCGCGGGGCCTCGGTGTTGCAGTTGGATATGCACACGTTCATGGTCGTCTGGCAGACAAGGCGGTTGTCCCACTCGTTTAAATCGTATACGCCGGATTCCTTCAGAACCTCGTAGCGAAAATGCGGTGCGCTTTTCTTCCCGTTGACGAATGTTTCGATGGGATAGGTGACCAAATCGGTTTCATCTGCGTGCTCGTCGAAAAAAGCGCTCACGCCTTCCAAAGTGTTCGGGGAAAGCGTGTCGTCCGGATCCAGGAAGAAAATATAGCGCCCGCCCGAGGAATCGATGCCGAGGTTGCGCGCCGCCTGCACGCCGGCGTTTTCCCCCAAAGAGAGAACGCGTATCCACGGACGCCCTTTTTGCATTTCGCGTAGGCGTGAAAGCGAGCTGTCTGTCGACCCGTCGTCGATGAAGACCGCCTCGAAGAGGTCCTTGTCCATCGTCTGGTTCTCCAGGCACTCGACGCAAGATGGCAGGAACTCTTCTTTGTTGTAGACGGGAATGACGACGCTTGCCGTCTTGGCATTACGCGGTTCGGCAACAAAGTCCTGTTGCCGCACGGAGTCCTTGTTTATCATGACGCGGCTTGTTTACCCCCCCCGCGTTATCTTGTCTCCCGGTCAGGTTAGGCGAGCAAAGCGTGCGCTATGATACTCGGACTCGAGGCAGGCGAGGCGAGGTTTTTTCGGGGTTCCCGCCCGGCGGGACTGTTTTAGATGGAAGGGACGCGGATGAACGGCAACGTCCATGCGACTAAGCAGCGCAGCTCCAACGTGGAGCTGTTGCGCATCGTCGCGATGCTGATGATCGTCATCTATCATTTCGGCGTCCACGGCTCTTGGCCTTCGGGCAAATCCTTCGGAGCAGATCTGGCGATAGACCTTTTGTCTTTCGGGGGGAAAATCTCTTGCGACATCTTTGTTTTGATCACCGGCTATTTCATGGTCAGGTCCCGCTTCAGGATTCGCGGGGTCTTGCGCCTCGTGTTGGAGACGGTCTTTTACTCGTGGCTCATCTTCGCGGTGTTCGTGGTGGCCACGGGAGGCGCGGGCACAGACGACATCCCGATAGACTTCCGCCGCGTCCAGGCGGCGCTTCTGCCCATCTGCTCCGGCGAGTATTGGTTTGTCACCACCTTCGTGGTGATGATGCTTTCTATCCCGATCCAAAACCTGGTCTTTACCTGGCTTTCCGAACGGGGGCGTTTTGCGGTGGCGGCAACCGGCTTCGTCGTGTTTTCCGTGATCCCGACGTTGCTGCTCGCCAATTCGTACACCTCGAACCTGGTCTGGTTTTTCTACCTGTATTTCATCGGGGGGTGCATCAGGGACCTCCGCGACAACCCGTCCCTGGCGGCGCGCCCCCCGGCAAAGGCGGCCTGGCTCAACCCCGCTTATGTCGCGGTCAAGCACCCGCTGGCGACCATGCTCGTAGCCTTCGCGTTTCTGTTCGGCAGCATCTTCGTCTTGAATCTCCTCCGCGTCGAAACCGGCTTCAAGGTCGTCGGCACGAGGTGGTTCGTCACCCAAAACACATTGCCGGCCTTTTTCGCCGCCCTGGGGATGTTCGCCGTGTTCAGCAAGCTGAGCATTCCCCATATCCCCCTCATCAACACGTGCGGCGGGGCGGTCTTCGGCGTCTACCTGATCCACGACAACCCGATAGTCATGAAGCTGCTGTGGCCTCGCTTCGAGTTCGTCTACAGCATGGGCGCCGTCAAGATCGTCGCCGTTTGCTTGCTGGCGTCTTTGTCCGTCCTGCTCGTCTGCATCGTCGTGGACATCCTGCGCGCCCGCGCAGTCGAGCGCCCGTTTATGTCCGCGCTCGACAAGAAGTTCGGTGCACGGCTCGATGCGCTCGACGAGCGCCTCGACCTGAAAAAACGGATCGCGGGATGCGGCCGTCCCCATAGCTGAACGCATGTGTCGGGTTGTTGCGCGCCCTTGTCCGTGCGGTGCGCGGTAAACGGCATTGCGCGAATGTGCCGGCGGCATGTCCTCGTCTTGCGGGGCATGGGTTCTAGCCGCCGGTCTTGACCTGATCCCATGTTGTTTTGCTTTAAGACCGGGTTGGGCGCGCAAGGTGTGCGCTATGATATCCGGACTTGCGGCGGGCGAGACGGGGAGGGGGTTTCCGAGGCCCTCGCTGCAGGGGCTCGCACGCCCCTTGCTGCGGCCCGGCTGTTTTGGATGGAAGGAGCGCGGATGAACTACGCGGGCATACTGGCGGGCGGCACGGGCTCGCGCATGGGCGACGTCGAGCGCCCCAAGCAGTTTTTGCACCTGGGCGCGCAGGGCAAGCCCGTCATCGTCCACACGCTCGAGGCCTTCCTTGCCTGCCCGGATATCGATGCCGTCGTCGTCGCCTGCCCCGCCGCCTGGGCCGAGTACACGGAAGTGCTCATGTCCGAGAATTTTTCCACCGCCGAGCGCGGGCGCCTCCACGTGGTGGAAGGCGGCGGCGAGCGCTTCGAGTCGCTTGCCAACATCTGCGATTTCATCGACGAGAGCTTCGGGGTGCGCGAGGGCGACATCCTCGTCTCGCACGACGCCGTGCGTCCCTTCGTCACCGCGCGCATCATCGAGGAAAACATCGCGGGCGCGCGCGAGCACGGGTGCGTGGACACGGTCGTGCCCGCCACGGACACGATCGTCGTCTCCGATGCGGGGCAGGCCATCGACGACATCCCGCCGCGCAGCCGCTTCTACCAGGGGCAGACCCCGCAGAGCTTTCGTATCGCGGAGTACCGCGCGGCATATGCCGGCCTGTCGGGCGCCGAGCGCGAGAGCCTGACCGACGCCTGCAAGGTCTACTTGCTCGCGGGCAAGCCCGTGCACCTCGTGATGGGGGAGTACAGCAACATCAAGATCACCACGAAAAGCGACCTGAGCACCTGCGAGAGCATCCTGGCGGTCTGCGGCGGCGCGGCGGCCGGCGCTTGCGTGCGAGATGCCTGAGGGAGGATTTGTGGAAAACGCGATCTACCGTCTGGTGAAGCCCGGCGCCTTTCGCATCGACGAGGCGGGATGTACGCTGCCCGACGGCTATGCGGCGGTCCGACCGACCCATCTTGCGATATGCGCGGCCGACCAGCGCTATTGGTCCGGGCGGCGCGACCCGAAGGCCTTGCGCGAGAAGCTTCCCATGGCGCTCATCCACGAGGCCGTCGGCGAGGTGGTGGCCGACACGACGGGCGCCTTCTCGCGAGGCGACGCCGTCGTCATGGTCCCCAACTTGCCCGACGCGGACAGCCCCGACACGAAGAGCAAGGAAAACTACGCGCGCTCGAGCAAGTTTGCCAGCTCGAGCGCCGACGGCTTCATGCGCGACTACGTCGTCATCCCGGCAGAGCGCCTCGTCGCCTTTGCCGGCATAGACCCGCTCGTGGCCGTCATGGCCGAGCTGACGAGCGTGTGCTGCAACGCCTGGGAGGCCTTCGGGCAGGTGCGGCACGTGGACCGCTGCGAGACGATAGGGCTGTGGGGCGACGGCGCCGTCAGCTACCTCATGGCCTGCGTGCTGCGCGCGCAGCTGCCCGACGCGCGCCTGCTGCTGTTCGGCACGCACGAGCACAAGATGGCCAAGTTCGACTTCGTGGACGAGCGGCACAACGTGCGCAAGGACTTCGCCGACGGCGTGCCCGCGGTAGACCACGCCTTCGAGTGCGTGGGGGGCATGGACGGGAGCACGAGCGCCATCGAGCAAATCGTCGGGTGCATACGCCCGCAAGGCGTCGTCAGCCTGATGGGCGTCTCCGAGCAGCCCGTGCCCGTGAACACGCGCATGGTGCTGGAAAAGGGGCTGACCCTGCAGGGCAACAGCCGCAGCTCGAAAGGCGACTTCGAGCGGGCCGTCGAGCTGTTTTCCGACGGGGGCTTTGCCGCACGCGTGCGCCGCGTCGTGGCGCATGTCTTTGCGGTGGAAAGCGTCGGCGACGTGCAGGCGGCGTTTTCCTTCGACGAGAAAAACCCCTTCAAGACCGTCATGGAGTGGCGCATGCCGGCCGCGTCCTGGGACTGAGGGCGGGCCGCGCGCCTTCACGCTGTTGCATTTCGAGGCAAGCGCCACATGCATCCCGGCCCCACCCGCGCGCCGCCTGCTTCGTCGTCATGCGCTCGGTCATGAAAACCCTTAACTACTCGGAATAGTTTTTTCCCGTTCATATTGCGGCAAAACACTTAAAAAGCTCGGAGCCGCAGCGCCTGCGCGTCCGCGCATATCTCAAACCTGCGTTTCCAGGTATTCCGGGAGATAGCTCCGCAGCATGGGCAAGGCGAAGTCGAACCTGTTGCGGCCCATGTTCTCTATAACGCCTTGTTCGAGAAGGCGCCGCCGGTAGGTGGAGACATGCGCGCTGCCCTTGCCGAGCGCATCGCCCACCTGGGCGGCGGTGGAAGGCCCGGGGCGCCTTGCCATCGCGTCGAGAAACGCGAGGTCGTTGTCGGACAGCTCGTCAAGCGTTGCCTTGAGGACGCGCGTGCGGGCAAGGTCGTGTTTCACTTTAGGGGTTTTAGAACTTTTAGGTTCCTTTAATTTTTTTAGGTTGCCGGAAAGGGGCTGGAGAGAGGCTCGATTATGCTGCTCCCTCTTCCATGTCGCTGTTTTTGCGATTGAAGATGCGTCCTGCGTTTTTCAAGGCGGGTCGGGGCGCGAATCCACGTCTCCAGGTTCTGAAGCTGGAACTAGTAACGCCGCGACGAGGGTGTTAATCCTCGCAAATCTGCGAAACGTGCAATTTGCGAGGAAAAGCTGGCAAATTGCAAAAATACGCAAATTCACCCCCGCGCACATGCGGCGCACGGGCGCCATTGGGTACAATTCCCCTCAAAGGGCGCGCCTGGCGCGTTCGGGTGGAAGAAGGGGAAAGGACGCTTTCAATGAAGACGACCCACGCAACGTCTAAAGCCGGCCCTTGCGCGAAGGTGCGCGGCAGCGCATCGCATCCGGGGCGGCAAAAGCCGCGGCAGCGCGCCTCGCGCATCGCCATCGCCTCCGGCTTGAGCGCGTGCCTCGCGCTTTCCATCCCGCTTGCCGCGCTTGCCCAACCGGGCGCTGCAGATGGCGCCGACATCGCAGGCGCATGGGAGCAGGCCGCGGCGGCCCTGTCCGACAAGAGCGCCCAGACCTACACCACCGTGGAGCCGGCGTCGGGCAACACGCTGCTGCCGGCCTCCCCGGTCGTCCTCGACCCGTCTGAAAAGCTCGACTTGCGCGAGCGCGGCGTGGTCACCCCCGTGAAGCTGCAAAACCCCTGGGGCTCGTGCTGGGACTTCTCCATCATCGCGGCCTGCGAGACGAGCATCCTCTCCGACCTCGGCACCACCTACGCCGACTCCAAGCTCGACCTCTCCGAGCTGCAGCTCGAAAACTCCACCTACAAGGTCGGCGGCGTGCCCGCGTCGGTCGACGAGTCGCAGGCGGGGGAGGGCTACCGGAACAGCTCGCAAAACCCCAACGCGGGGATGGACTACGGCGGCTTTCCCTCGTTTGGCTCGACCATGTTCGCCGCAGGGCTCGGCCCTCTGCCCGAAAGCGCCGCGCCCTACACGAACAAGGGCGCCATAGGCTCCGACGACAACACCCCCATCATCGCGTGCAAGGTCGCCTACACCGAGATAGACCCGAGCACGGGCACGAACAAGCTCGACCTCCTCTACATCACCGAAGAAGAGGCCCAGGCGATCGAAAAGCGCATCGAGGACGAGGGCGACGCCAGCGGCTACAAGTCCATCAACAGGGTGGAATTCGCCGGCAACTACCAGGACAAAGACGGCAACATGGTCTACACCGACTGGTCGGTCGACGACAGCCTCTACGCCAGCGCCATATACAACCTCGAAGACGGCAACATCTTGCCCGAGACGAGGATCCTCGACGAAGGCGGCGCGTGCACGGGCACGGACCTGTCCGCGGTGAAGGACATCCAAAGCGAGCTGCAGGCAGGCCGGGCGGTCTCCATGGCCTTCTGCTCGGACCAGTCCAAGCCCAACCAGACCAGCGGCCAGGCCGTCTACCTGAACCAGAAGACATGGGCGCACTACACCTACGACGACGCCTCCCCGAACCACGCCGTCACCATCGTCGGCTACGACAACGGCTACAGCAAGGAGAACTTCGGCGGCGGCGATACGTCCAAGCAGCCCGAGGCCGACGGCGCGTGGCTGGTGAAGAACAGCTGGGGCGCGCAGACCGAGGAGTTCCCGAACGCGGGCGACTGGGGCATGCCCGACGAGGACGGCAAGTCGACGGGCTATTTCTGGCTGTCGTACTACGACAAGTCGGTGTGCATGTTCGAGTCCTACGACTTCGACGTGAACAAGGACGAAAACGAGAACCAGTACTACATCGACCAATACGACTACCTGCCGCAAGCCGAGGCGGCCCCGCTCGAGTCGGCGACGCCCATGAGCATGGCCAACATCTTCACCGCCACAAGCGACATCTCGCTTTCCACCGTGTCGTGCGCCACCTACAAGCCGAACACGAAGGTGCGCTACGAGGTCTACCTGCTCGACAGCGAGGCGGCCACCCCCACCGACCCGGACCACAGCACGCTCGCGTGCACCCTGGAGGACACCTACGAGTTCGGCGGCTACCACCGCACGAAGATCGACGAGGGCTCCTGGGTCGCCATGCGCAACGGCCAGCGTTACTCGGTGGTCACCACGCAGCAATGCCTGGACAACGGGAAGTACTACCAGGGCGCCGCCGTCAACGAGAGGATAAAGCCCACCGAACAGCAGGTGGCCAAGTACCGCGAGGACACGATGGTGGAGACCAACGAGAAGTACTACGAGGTCATCTACCCGCTGGTCTACGCGAAGGTCAAGGCCTCGACCGACCCGGACACGGGCCAGCCCTACACCGAGGAGAAGGCGCAGCAGCTCGCCTCGGAGACCACCTACAAAGCTCTGGGCATGGCCCCGTTTGCCCAAATCGTCGAAAAGGAAGTGGAGGCGTCGGTCGACATCTACGCGAACGCCTACTTCGAGTCGGTGGTAAACGACGGCGAGAGCTGGTCGGGCGCGGTGAAAGAGGGCGCGGACGCGACGCAGCCGGCCTCCCAGACCACCGTGTGGGCGGACTGGAAGGACAACGTGAAGGGAATCATCGAGAAGAACTACAACGACGAGGTGGCGGTCGACAACGCGCCGGTGAAGGCGTTTGCCAAGGTGAAGAGCTGGGCTTCCGTCGAGGAGCTGGACCGGCTCGCGGCGGCGATCGACGCGGCGCAAGCCGTGCTCGCCACGGCGAAGACGAGCGTCGACGGGACCGACGTGGACGCCTCCGAGACCTGGATGACGCAGGAGAGCCGCGACGCGCTTGCCGCTGCCGTCGAAGAGGCCAAGGCGGCGCTCGCGCTGGCGGGCGAGGACTACGGGCACACGCTGGCAAACACGACGCCCGACTCCGCGACGGTGAACGCCGCGATTGAAAAACTCGCCGTCACGGCCGCCGCCGGCACGATGCAAAAGCAGGCCGCCGACGAGAATGCGGACGGGGACGTGAACGAGGGCGCCGCCGAGGCCGTAGACGAGGCGGCCATCGAGCCTGTGAGCGTGAACACCGGCCAGGCCGCAGTCGACAAGGCGCTCGACCGCGCGGCCACCACGGGAAAGACCGGCGACGAGGCGGCGGCGACCATCGCCGCGCTTGCCGCCGTCATCTGCGTCGCGGCGTCGGTCGCGTTCGTGCTCGCACGGACGCGCCGCAGCTCGCGCAAGGAATAGAGCGTCTCGCGCAGGCGGCTCGGCGGGCCTAGGACGCGCCGGGCCGCCTGTGCGGCGGATTGGAGAGGAGCGCGCCATGCACATGCACAGCCCGACACGCACGCCGATAGCCCCGCATGCGGCAAACGCGAAGGCGGCGGCGGAAAGGAGGGGCGCCGGCGGCATGCGCGCGTTCCTCATCGTCGCCCTGGCCGCGGTCTTCGCCTTCACCATCCCGATGAACGCGCTGGCAAGCGCGTCGTCCTCGGGCATGGCCGGCGCCTGGCGCGAGGCGGCCGCCTCCATTCTTGCGGGCACGGC
Source organism: Oscillibacter sp. MSJ-31 (assembly GCA_963621315.1). Taxonomy (GTDB): domain Bacteria; phylum Actinomycetota; class Coriobacteriia; order Coriobacteriales; family QAMH01; genus CAVAWX01. The sequence goes on along the minus strand of CAVFDV010000050.1, from coordinate 172 downwards.
CGGCGGCGCGGGTGCCGCTGGCGGCGCAACCTCGACGGCCCAGGCCTCGGACTTCGGCGCAAACGCCACGTCCGCTGCCACGACGGCCCTCGACCCCTCCGACAGGCTCGACTTGCGCGAGCGCGGCGTGGTCACCCCCGTGAAGCTGCAAAACCCCTGGGGCTCGTGCTGG
>CAVFDV010000049.1:6491-12253 GCA_963621315.1 Oscillibacter sp. MSJ-31 | reverse complement strand
GCATTGCCGCATCCATTCGTAGGCCAAGACGGTGGTCGCCTGCGCGACGTTCAAAGACTCGATTTTGCCCGCCTGCGGCAGCTTCACGAGCAAGTCGCAGGTTTTCTCCACGAGCGGGGCAAGGCCTTTTTCCTCCGAGCCGACGACGAGCGCGACGCGTCCCGAAAGCGGGGCGTCCCAGGCGCAGCCGCGGGCATGCTCGCTTGCGCCGACCACCCAAAATCCCTCGTCTTTCAGGCGCTCCAGGCTGCGCGCGAGGTTTGCCTCCATGGCGATGGGCAGATGCGCGACGGCGCCTGCAGAGGTCTTGTAGGTGGCGGCCGTCACGCGGGCGTTGCGCTTGTTGGGGATGAGCAGGCCTGTGGCGCCCACGACCTCGGCGCTGCGCACGATGGCGCCCAGGTTGCCCGCGTCGGTGATGTGGTCGCATGCCACGACGAGGGCGTTTTCCTTGCCGGCCGCGCGGCGCGCCAGGTCGGCCAGGCGCGCGTAGCTGTAGGGCGCGACCTCGGCGATGATGCCCTGGTGGGCACCGTGGCTGGAATGCGCGTCGAGCTGCTCGGTTGTGGCGGGCACGATTTGCGCCCCGAGCTTTCGCGCGCGCTCGAGCAACTTGGCGGTCGCCTTGTCCGCAGACGCGGCGCGCCCGGCCCATATGCGCTCGACGGGCATGCCCGCAGACAACGCCTCGACCAGCGCGCGGCGCCCTTCCAGATACTCACGCTCCATAGTTCACCCTCGCGCCGTTTGCCGTGTCCTCTATGGTGAAGCCGAGCGCGGAAAGGCCGTCGCGTATGGCGTCGGCGGCACCCCAGTCCTTTTGCGCCCGTGCCTTCTCGCGTGCGTCCAGCAGCGCGTCTGCCGCCTCGTGCGCGTCGTCTCCCGCATAGCCGGCTAGCTTTGCGGCAAGCTCGCAGGTCTCGGCAGGCCAGACGGCTTGGTCGGCGGGAAGCGCGATCCCTAACACGCCGAGCAGGCCCTCGATGGCGTCGGCTGCGGCGCGTACCGCCCGGCGCGCGTCGTCGGAGAGCTGCGGGTGGGACTCGATGAAGGTGTTGCCCTCGCCCACGAGGGTGAAAAGCGCGCCCAGGGCGCCTGCCGTGTTGAAGTCGTCGTCCATGGCCGCATGGAAGGCCGCGTCCGCGTCTTGCACTGCCCGGTAAAGCGCCCGGGCCTGCGCGTCCTGGCCGGCCGCGTCGGCATCGTCTGCGGCGCCCGTGCCGCTGCCGTTTGCGCTTGCCGTCCCGGCCGTCCCGGTTGCCCCCGTGTCGTCTGCGCCTGCCGCCCCGTTTGCCCCGTCCGCGTCGTCTGCTTCACCTGCATGCTCTGCCGCCCAGCGCAGGTTGCGCACCGCGCCGCTTATGCGCTCGTAGCTTTTACCCGCCTCGGCCAGGCGCGCGTCGGAGAAATCGAGCGGGCTGCGGTAGTGCGTCTGCAGCATGAGCAGGCGCAAGGCCATGGGGTCGCACGCGTCGAGCACGTCGACGAGCAAGAGGAAGTTGCCCAGGCTCTTCGACATCTTCTCGGAGTTGATGCGCAGCATGCCGCCGTGCAGCCAGTACTTGACGAACTGCTGCCCCGTGGCGGCCTCGGTTTGCGCCTTCTCGTTTTCGTGGTGGGGAAAGACGAGGTCCGCGCCGCCGCCGTGTATGTCGATGGGTAGCCCCAGGTACTTCTCGCTCATGGCCGAGCATTCGAGATGCCAGCCCGGCCGCCCCTGCCCCCAGGGGCTCGGCCAGCTCGGCTCGCCCGGCTTTGCCGCCTTCCACAAGGCGAAGTCGAGGGGGTCGCGCTTGCGCTCGTCGATCTCCACGCGCGCGCCGCTTTGCAGTTCGTCGATGTCGCGGCCGGAGAGCTGCCCGTAGGCCGGGAAGCTGCGCACGGAGAAGTACACGTCGCCGTCTGCCTCGTAGGCATGCCCGCCGGCGACGAGCTTTTTCACCAAGGCGATCATCGGGCCTATCTCCTTCGTGGCCTGCGGGCGCACGTCGGGGTCGAGTATGCCGAAGCGGTGCATCGCGTCGATGAAGCGCGTGGTGTAGTCGCCTGCCACCTCGGCCGTGCTGCGCCCCTCCTCGGCCGCGCGCGCGATGATCTTGTCGTCGACGTCGGTGACGTTTTGCACGAAGGCGACCTCGTAGCCGCTGTGCGCGAGATAGCGGCGCACCACGTCGAAGGTGAGGAAGGTGCGCGCGTTGCCTATGTGGATGTGGTTGTAGACGGTAGGCCCGCACGCGTACATCGCGACCTTGCCCGGCGTGCGGGGCACGAACTCCTCTTTGCGGTGCGTCGCGGTGTTGTAGATCTTCAGCATGGGCCTTTTCGTCTCGCTTTCAAAATCTCGCGTGGACAAGTCGCACCATCTTAGCGCAAGCGGGCGCGGCAGGATGCCCGTGCGCCGGCTGTGCGCGTTGCCCATGCGCCGCATGTGCGGGATGTATGGGATGCGCTGGGATGCATCGGAGGCCGCCGTCTGAGCCGGGGCGTGCCGTCCGAGCCGGGGCGTCCGGACAAGGCGGCCGGCCGATGCCCGCGATGCGCTTTTCGGGCAAGATCCCGCAAAAGGCAAGGTGCGGGGCATGGGATGCGGGGCGTGCCGCGCCTTTGGCTTGGCGCGCGTCGCTTCGGGGAAAAGGCGGCGGGGAAAGGAGAGGGGATGGAGCCAGCGACAGGAATCGAACCTGCAACAAACGGTTTACAAAACCGCTGCGCTACCGTTGCGCCACGCTGGCATGCCATGCGCGTCCGTGGAGTGTAGCACGAAGAGGGCGGCGCGATTCGGCTTTTTGCATCCGCCGCGCGCGCCCGCCTTGGGGGCGCCCCGGGGGCATCTGCATCAGGCGTCGTTGCCCGCGCCCAAGACGCATTGGCTGCGAGCTGGGGACACGCCAAAGGTGCATTGGCCGCAAGCCGGGAGCGCGCCCAAGGCGCATTGGCCCCAAGACGCATTGGCCGCGAGTCGGAGACGTGCCAAGGGCGCGCCCAAGGCGTGCTAGATCCGGCGATTCGCCTCGACGAGGTTGTGCAGCGTCACGCCTTCGTGCCTGTAGCGCGCCTGCGGGTTCACCTCGCCGCCCGGCATCGAGATGGCATGGTGCGGGCATGCGTGGATGCAGGCGAGGCAGGCCGTGCACCCAAGGCCCGCCCCGACGTCGCGCAGCGCCCGGCCTTCGTGCAGGCGTATACATCCTGCAGGACATACCCCGGCGCAGGTGCCGCACCCCGTGCACGTGTCCTCTATGCGCAAGAGCCGCCCGAGGAAGCCCTCGTCGCATAGGGTGGCAAAGGAAAACCCCTTCGAGAAAAGGTCGGCGTCTGCCGCGCGGTCGGCCTCGGTCGCCGCGCGTACCCGGCGCACGCGCGCGGCGATCTCGGAAGCGATGCGCGCAAGCTCGCCGGCTTCGCCTTTGTCGGCAAGCGCCTGTTCGTGCGCGTCGTAGGAGGGCAGCCAGTTGTCGGCCATGAGCAAAAGCTCGGCGTAGTCGAGATGCGCGCCTGATGCCGCGAGGCGCCTCTCGCAGGTCCGGACGGCGCAGCCCGCGCGGTTGCCGTAGGTGAGGACCGCAAAGACGTAGCCCGCCGAGAAGCTGTTTTGCCCGATGAAGCGGGCGGCAAGCGGTGCGAGGTCGTGCGCGTAGACGGGCATGACAAAGCCGATCGCCTCGTCTTCGTAGCGGCGCCCGTTCCCGTCTGCGCCCGCGTCCCCGCCCGCGCTTTCCGCCGGCCGCGCGCCTGTTTTCGCGGGCGCGCGGGAGATGCCCGCATCGTGCATCTCCTGGGGGATGCTGCGCAGCGTATCGCCTGTCGCCTCGGCGATCGCGCGCGCCGCATGCAGGCTGTTTCCCGTCGCGGTGAAGTAGAAGATCATCGTCACGCCCCCTTTGTTTCGCGCCCTTTGCCCTTCGCGCCGCTTGCCATCCGCGCGGTCTGCCCGGCGGTGTTTTATGCGGGCGATTCTATCCCATGCCGCCGCCAGCTTGCCGCGCCCGTTCGATGGGCGCGGCGCGCCCGGGGGAGGCTCTTTGCGTTCTGGCCGCCGCAGGGAGCCTGGCTACACGGTCTCGAACGCGAGGGATACGCCCGGTTGCGTGGTATTGCGCTTTCTCCGTTGACAGCCCATCTTTCGCGCGGTACTATCTTTGACCGCTGTGCAGCGGGCGTGTGTCCGTTTGCGCAGCGTGCAACTTGAAAAGCGCACATAGCGAGTTTCATCACACGAAGGGCGCGTGCCGTAGCGGTTAATCGGGGCGGACTGTAAATCCGTTGGCTTTGCCTACCATGGTTCGAATCCATGCGCGCCCACCATCGCCTGTGTAGCTCAGGGGTAGAGCACTTCCTTGGTAAGGAAGAGGCCATCGGTTCAATCCCGATCACAGGCTCCATTTCCATCACCCGGGGCATGCGCCCCGGCTTTCAAAACGCATCGAGGGAGCGGCCTGAAGCGCCGTGACCGAGACGCGCAGGTGCCCCGGCAGGCAGATGCCGCACTCGGGACGTCCGGTTGGGCGCCATGGGTGCGCCGGATGCAAGGAAGGGCGCCGAGCATCGAGGGAGCGGCCTGAAGCGCCGTGACCGAGACGCGCAGGTGCCCTGACGCAGCAGACGGCGTGCCCAGGGCGTCCAAACGTGGCGGCGTAGCTCAGTTGGTTAGAGCACACGGTTCATACCCGTGGCGTCACTGGTTCGAATCCAGTCGCCGCTACCAGGCAACATTCGTCGCGCGCCGCGCGGCGTTGCACGACATCATATAGGTCATGCGCTTCCGCCTTTCGTGCGGGGGCAACGAAGCAAAAGGCATTAGGAGGAAACATGGCAGAGAAGGAAAAGTTCGAGCGCACCAAGCCGCATGTGAACATCGGCACCATCGGCCACGTCGACCACGGCAAGACCACCCTGACGGCGGCCATCTCCAAGACCCTGTCTGAAAACGACGGGTCCCACGGCAGCGCGACCGCCGACTTCACCGCCTTCGAGGACATCGACAAGGCTCCCGAGGAGCGCGAGCGCGGCATCACGATCTCCGTCGCCCACATCGAGTACGAGACCGACAAGCGCCACTACGCGCACGTCGACTGCCCGGGGCACGCCGACTACGTGAAGAACATGATCACGGGAGCGGCGCAGATGGACGGCGCCATCCTGGTCATCGCCGCCACCGACGGCCCGATGGCCCAGACCCGCGAGCACATCCTGCTCGCCCGCCAGGTCGGCGTTCCCTACATCGTCGTCTTCTTGAACAAGTGCGACATGGTCGACGACGAGGAGCTCATCGACCTGGTCGAGATGGAGACCCGCGACCTGCTCACCGAGTACGAGTTCCCCGGCGACGACGTGCCCGTCATCCGCGGCTCCGCGCTGAAGGCCCTCGAGGGCGACAAGGACTGGCAGGACAAGATCTGGGAGCTCATGGACGCGGTCGACGAGTACATCCCCACCCCCGAGCGCGACGTCGACAAGCCCTTCCTCATGGCCGTCGAAGACGTCATGACCATCACCGGCCGCGGCACCGTGGCCACCGGCCGTGTCGAGCGCGGCGTGTGCCACATGAACGACGAGGTCGAGATCGTCGGCATCCGCGAGACGCAAAAGACCGTCGTCACCGGCATCGAGATGTTCCGCAAGCAGCTTGACGAGGCAGTCGCCGGCGACAACGCGGGCATCCTGCTGCGCGGCACGAAGCGCGAAGAGATCGAGCGCGGCCAGGTCCTGTGCAAGCCGGGTTCCGTCACCCCGCACAAGAAGTTCAAGGGCCAGGTCTACGT
>CAVFDV010000049.1:0-6481 GCA_963621315.1 Oscillibacter sp. MSJ-31 | reverse complement strand
ACGCCGTTCTTCACGAACTACCGCCCGCAGTTCTACTTCCGCACGACCGACATCACCGGCACCGTCACCTTGCCCGAGGGCACCGAGATGGTCATGCCGGGCGACAACGTCGAGATCACCGGCGAGCTCATCCACGGCGTCGCCATGGAAGAGGGCCTGCGCTTCGCTATCCGCGAGGGTGGCCGCACGGTCGGCTCCGGCCGCGTCACCGAGATCATCGAGTAAGACGCGCGCGAGCTTGCGAGTTTGACGCATGACACGAGCCCGGCGGCTCTTCACACGAGGGTCGCCGGGCTGGTTTGCGCTTTAGGAGGAAGAAATGGTAGCAACCCTGGTCACGCTGGCCTGCACCGAGTGCAAGCGCCGCAACTACACGACCAAGAAGAACAAGCAGAACACTCCCGACCGTATGGAGACGAAGAAATACTGCAAGTGGTGCGGGCACCATACCCTGCACCGCGAGACCCGCTAGGTGTGCTAACCTGTAGCACTGTTCGCATGCGGCACACAGGCCAGTAGCTCCAATTGGTAGAGCGCCGGTCTCCAAAACCGGATGTTGGGGGTTCGAGTCCCTCCTGGCCTGCCAGATGCGAGAGACGGGAAAACGGAAAAGCCGGCTCTTTCGGCTTTTCGCGACATTGAAAAACCGCGCGCCCATGTGGCGCGCATATCGTGAACGCAAAACGGATGGAAAGTTTTCTACCATGGTTTTGAAGAAAAACGACGAGACCGCCAAGGACGCCAAGGACGCATCCGGCGAGGACGTGTCAAAGGACGCCAAGGGCGCGAAGGGCGCCAAGGCGGCCAAGGCCAAGCCCGAGAAGGCCCGCAAGAAGGGCGGCAAGACGGGCACGGAGACTTCCATCTACGCGAAGAAGAAGCCCACGCAAAAGGCTGCGGCGACGGCAAGCTCCAAGCAGACGCCGGCGCGCGATGCCAACGGCAAGCCGAAGAAGGCAAGCGTCTTCACCCGCGTGAAAAACTACTTCGGCGAGGTGCGTGCCGAGATGCGCCGCGTCACCTGGCCGACCCGCCAGGAGCTGATCAACGCGAGCCTCATCGTGGTGGCCGCGCTCATCTTCTTCGGCGTCTACATCGCCATCATCGACAACATCATCGTCATTCCGCTGGACTGGATCGCCGGCCTGGCGTAGTGGGGAGCAGGTTTCCATGTCAAAGAAGTGGTACGTCATCCATACCTATTCCGGGTACGAGAACAAGGTCAAGCAAAACATCGAGCGCATGATCGCGACGCAGGGCTTCGAGAACAACATCTTCGAGGTGCTGATCCCCACCGAGGAGGTCACCGAGATCCGCGACGGCGGCAGGCGCGTGACGACCGAGAAGAAGGTCTTTCCCGGCTACGTGCTGCTGCGCATGGACCTCGACGACCGCACGCAGGTGGCCGTGCACAATGTGAACGGCGTGACGGGCTACGTCGGCGCCGAAGGCCAGCCCGAGCCGCTCTCGCGCGAGGAATTCGAGAAGATGACCAAGCGCGGCGCCCACAAGGCCGGCGGCACCGTGGCGAAAAAGACCACGACCGACCTCGTGGAGGGGCAGGTCGTGCGCGTCGTCTCCGGGCCTTTGGCCGATTTCGACGGCACCATCTCCGAGGTCAACCCCGAATCCGGCAAGGTCAAGGTCATGGTCAGCATCTTCGGGCGCGAGACGCCCGTCGAGCTGTCGTTCGAGCAGGTGGCAAAGATTTAAGGTGAAAGAACTCGCGGCCGCCTTTTGGTGCAGGCGTGCCGCCCATGTGGAGGGCGGGCTTCTCGCGCACGGCATTTCGGTGCGGGCCGCGTTTTCGATAGAGGACAGGCAAAGGCAAGACGCGCGGGGCATGCGCCCTTGCGCGGACGAGTGAGGATACGGCAATGGCCAAAGAAGTAGATAGCATCATCAAGCTGCAAATTCCCGCCGGCCAGGCAAACCCGGCGCCCCCCGTGGGACCTGCGCTGGGCGCGCACGGCGTGAACATCATGCAGTTCTGCCAGGCGTTCAACGCCGCGACGCAGGACAAGGGCAACACCATCATCCCGGTCGAGATCACGGTCTACGAGGACAAGACCTTCGACTTCATCACCAAGACCCCGCCTGCTGCGGTGCTGATCAAAGAGGCGCTGAAGCTGAAGGGCGGCTCGCCGGTGCCGCAAAGCCAGAAGGTCGGCCAGCTGTCCAAGGCGCAGCTGCAAGAGATCGCCGAGACGAAGCTGCCCGACTTGAACGCCAACGACGTCGAGGCCGCGATGAAGATCGTGGCGGGCACGGCGCGCTCCATGGGCGTGACCATCGAGGAAGGCGCGCTCGGCTAGCAAGCTTAGGCGGGCGGCCCGCGCCCGGGCAGGCGCTGCAGCGCACCTTGCCCGCAAGCCGGCAAGTGCAGACCCCCAAGACCCATAGGGCTTGGTCTGCACACGAGGTAATCCGCGGCTTTTCATCCGGAAAAGCCGCATGAGAGGTGGGAGAGCGCGCAGGATGCGGCTCGTTTGCACCACGAAGGAGGTTTCAGGCATGGCAAAGCACGGAAAGAACTACCGCGCGGTTGCGGAGAAGGTCGAGGCGGACAAGCTCTACACCCCGTTTCAGGCCGTTCAGTTCGTGAAGGACAACGCGAAGGCGAAATTCGACGAGACCGTCGAGGTGCATTTCCGCCTCGGCATCGACACGCGCCAGGCCGACCAGCAGGTGCGCGGGTCGATCAGCCTGCCCAACGGCACGGGCAAGACCGTGCGCGTGGCCGTGTTCGCGGAAGGCGAGAAGGCCAAGGAGGCGCAGGCGGCGGGCGCCGACATCGTGGGCTCGGACGACCTGGTCGCCGATGTGCAGGCCGGCAAGATCGATTTCGACGCGACGGTGGCCACGCCGGACATGATGAGCAAGGTCGGACGCCTGGGCAAGGTCTTGGGCCCGCGCAACCTGATGCCCAACCCCAAGCTCGGCACCGTGACGCAAGACGTGGCAAAGGCCGTCGCCGACTTGAAGGGCGGCAAGGTGGAGTACCGTGCCGACCGCTTCGGCATCTGCCACGTGATCATCGGCAAGGCCAGCTTCGAGCCGGCCAAGCTGGCCGAGAACTATGGCGCCCTCTACGACGAGATTTTGCGCGCCAAGCCCAACGCCGCCAAGGGGCGCTACGTGAAGAGCGTCTCGGTGTCCTCGACGATGGGGCCGGGCGTGCCCGTGAACCCCGACGTGACGAAGGGCTACACGGAAGCCTAAGGTTGCGCGCGGGGCGCCTGCGCGTGCGGCGGGCGCTTTCATAAAGACGATGGCGGTGCTGCGGACATGCGGCGCCGCCTTTCTTTTTGCCGCAAGCCTTCTCCTAGCGCAGGTACTTGTAGAAGGCGGCGCAGCTGCCCTCGCTCGAGACCATGCACGGGCCTACGGGGTTTTCCGGCGTGCACGCGCGCGCGAAAAGGGGGCACTCGTCGGGGGGCATGCAGCCGCGCAAGACGTCGCCGCAACGGCAGCCGCGCGGCTCGACGGTCGGCTCCACCGCAGGGGCAAAGCGCTTCACCGCGTCGAAGGCCGCGTATTTTCCGCGCAGCGCATATCCGCTGCCCTCGATGCGCCCCAGCCCGCGCCAGACGGCGTCGCACGGCTCGAAGACCTCGGCGATCGCCTCTTGCGCGGTGACGTTGCCCTCGTAGGCAACGGCGCGGGGGTAGTCGTTCACCACCTCGGGCGCCCCGTCGGCAAGCATCTTCAACAGCAGCAAAAACGAGCTGAGCAAGTCGATGGGCTCGAAGCCGGTGACCACACCCGGGATGCCGTGTTGCGCGGCTAAAAACTCATAGGGCTTCACCCCGATGATGGTGGAGACATGCCCCGGCAAGATGAGGGCGTCGAGCGCGACGTCCGGGTCGTCTACGAGCGCCGAAAGCGTGGGCGGCACGGTCTTGTGCGCTGCAAAGACGCTGAAGTTGTCCAGCCCCATCGCCTCGGCGCGGCGCACCGCGGCGGCCACGAGGGGCGTGGTCGTCTCGAAGCCCACCCCCACGAACACGACTTCGCGGCCGGGGTTTTCGGCGGCGATCTTCAGGGCGTCGAGCGGGGAGTAGACGATGCGCACATCGTGTCCCGCCGCCTGCTCGGCAGACAGCGAGCTGGTCGAGCCGGGCACGCGCTTCATGTCGCCGAAGGTCGTCATCGTCACGCCGTCGATGCGCGCGATGGCAAGCGCGGTGTCGATGTCGGCGTTGGCCGTCACGCACACCGGGCACCCAGGCCCGCTGACCAGCTTCACGCAATCGGGCAATATGGAGCGAAAGCCGTTGCGCGCGATGGCCACGGTATGCGTGCCGCACACCTCCATCAAGTGCACCGTGCCGCCGCATTTCGCGGCAGCGCGCGGCGCCGTCTCGCGTATGGCCTCTATCAGCTCGCGCCCGAGCGCCGGGTCGCGAAACGCCGTCAGGTCGAGTGCCATGGCCGCTCCTTTCTAGCGCGCCGCGTCCGCAAAGCCGGCGCCCATGCCGGGGTGCTCGCCGTCCACCAAATCGGGCATCTCGCGGATGAGGTCGAGCGTTTCTCGCGCATAGCGCTCGTCGACCACCTCGATGGCATATCCCGCGTGCACGAGCACGTAGCCGCCTTCCTCGGCGCGCGGCACGAGGTCGAGGCACACCTCGCGCGTCACGCCCAAGATGTCGACCTCGGCCATCCCGTCTTCTCTTTTATCCAGCACTTTCGCCGGTATCGCCAGGCACATGCGCCTCTCCTTCCGAAAGCCGCGCGCGCGCGACGATCGCCTGGCCGTAGGACAGGCACGCGTCGTTGGGCGCGAGGTCGATGTTTGCATACACGCGAAAGCCGGATGCCGCAAGGCCGCCGGCGAGCAGTTCGTAGACGATGCGGTTGACCATGCAGCCGCCGCCCAGGGCGACCCGTCCGAGGCCCGTGGCTTCGCGGGCTTTCTCGCAGGCCTCGATGATAGTTTGCACCACGAGCAGGTGGGCGCTGAAAGCTGTGAGCGGTTCTCCTTGGGCAAGGCGCGCCCGGCATGCCGCGGCCTGCGCGGAAATCTCGCGTGGGGCGGGCAGGAGGGCGCCGGTTTCCCGCAGCTCGCGCAAGGCGGCCGCCTCGAGCAGGCAGGCGGGTTCGCCGTCGTAGCCGATGCGTCCGCGCGCGTGCCCGAGCAAGGCGGATATCGCGTCGAAGAAGCGCCCGAGCGAGGAGGCGTCGGGGCAGTTCAGGCGCCGCTCGATCATCTGCGCATAGAGCGCGCGGTCTTCGAGCGCGTCGAGGAAGGGGCGCCATTGCGGGTTTTCCATGGTGAAAAGGGAGTTCATCCAGGCGGCCGGGTCTTCGTCTGGCACGGGGGCGGCCGTGCGCGCGGACAATAGGCCGAAGGCGCTGCGCGCGGGGTGCAGCACGGCGGCCGCGCCCCCGGGCAGGGGAAACGCCGGTAGATGCCACAGGCGGCGGTAGTCCGCGCGCGAGGCGGCGAGAAGCTCGCAGCCCCATATCGTGGAATCCGGGCCAAATCCCGTGCCGTCGAGCGCCACGCCGAGCACGGTGCCGTCCAGCGCGTTTTCGCCCATGACGGCGGCGATGTGGGCATGGTGGTGCTGCACCTCGACGAGCGGCAGCCCTGTTTTCCGCGCCTGCGCGCGCGCCCACTTGCTCGCGAGATACTCGGGGTGCAAGTCGCAGGCAAACGCATCCGGCTTCAAGCCGAAGAGCCGCTCGTAGCGTTTTCTCGCCTGCTCCCAGGCGCGCCATGCGCCCGGGTGCTCCAGGTCGCCCAGATGCTGCGAGATCCAGACGCGTTCGGGGACGGCGGGAACGACGGGGGCGATGGGGGCGTCTTCGGGTGCGTTGACGCCGGCGATGATGGGGGCGCCGGCAGATGAGCCGGGGGCGTCGTTGGGCGCGTGGCGCCGCCGGTCGGGCGCGGGGGCGAGATAGGCGAAGGTGGCCTTTTGCTCGGAGCCTGCGGCGAATATGGCAAGGGGCGCGGCGCAAGGCGGCGCGCCGTCCGCGCCGTTTGCGTTGCCCGCGTCGCCCGTGACGTCCATATTGCCCGCATTGCCCGCGCCGCCGCCTTCTTCTTGCGGCAGGCGCACGGGCAGCGGCAGGGGCGTGTAGCCGCGCGCCCGGCGCACGAACTGGGCGAAACCGGATGCGCGCGGGGCGTCCGCGCCGTCCGCGCCGTCTGCGTCGTTTTCCGGGCCTTCGCCGCCCGCGCCCGCGGCCCTTGCGCCGCTCGCGCCGCCGCCCACGTCGCGCCGCGCGTTTTCACCGCATATGCCATGCTGCACGCGCAGCACCGAGTCGTCGTAGCGCGCCACGATCGCTCGGTTGTTCCCCAAAAAGACGTCGGCGATGCCCGAAAGCGCGTCGAGCGCTTCGGCGTCGTCGGCGACGATCGGCTCGCCGCTGCGGTTGCCGCTCGTCATGACGAGCACGCTGCCGGTGTCCAGCGCGCCGAAGAGCAGGTGCTGCACGGGCGTGGAGGGCAGCATGACGCCGGTTT
>CAVFDV010000048.1:0-12391 GCA_963621315.1 Oscillibacter sp. MSJ-31 | reverse complement strand
GCATGAGCGCCGCGCACATGGGCGTGGCCACGGGCAAGAGCTACTACGACGCGCTCGCCGGCGCGGCCCTGTGCGGCAAGAAGAACTCCGTCATCACCCTGGTCGACGACAAGCACCTCAGCAACGTCGACAAGGTCGTGAAGCTGAACAAGGACAAGCTGCAGGTGAACTGCTACATCTTCGGCGGCACGAGCGCCGTCTCCGCAAACGTGGAGAAGGCCATCGAGGCGGCCAGCGAGTAGCCCGCAACGGCAAGAACGCGCCTGCCGAGAGGCATCGCGCGCATAAAGAGAGAAGGGGTGCCCAGGCGGCACCCCTTCTTTTTGCATCTCCCGGCATTCTTCGCGTGCATGCGGAGGGCGCCCCCCGTGCGTACGAGGGCGTCCTTGTGCGGGGCGCCTGCATGGGGGTACTCTCGCGCGGGGGCATGCCCGCCCATGCCGCTCTTGTTCGTTTTTTCCTTTTGAGGTGTCCGGCCGGCTTTGCAATCCGGCCGGACGCTGTGCCGCGGTCCTTCGGCGCGTGCGCTACCCGGCGTGTTGCAGGGCGGCTTCCATGATGGTGTCGGCTTCGCGCTGGACTTGCTGGATGGCGGCGTTTTCGCTCCAGCGGCGCTCGCGGCGCTGGCCTTCGGTCTCGCCGTCGTTGTCGCGCCAGGTGCCCAGCAGCTTGTTCAGCAGGCCGCACAGCTGCTCGCGCTCCTCGGGCGCCAGGCAGCCGAAGAGCTCTTCGTCGCGCTCCTTTTGGGCCAGCTGGCACTCCAGCGCGCTGATGCGCCCCTTCTCGGTGATGGTGACGATGATCTCGGACCCGTTGGCCTCGTTGCGGCGGCGCGTGACATACTCGTCGTTTTCGAGCTTGCGTAAAAGCTCCGAAAGCGACGCGGCGCGGATGCCCAGCTTGTCCAACAGCTCGCGCTGGCGCATCTCGCCATGCTTGTCCAAGATTTTCAACACCTTGTTCTGGCCGGGGCGGACCGAGAGGCCCTGGCGCGGGCCGCGTCCCATGGCAATGCCCGTTTCGTGCAAGAGCGAATATAGGTCCTTCTTCGGTTTATATGCCATGTCCAAGCCTCGATTCCAACCTTGTTTCGCCTCATTGTAGCGGACGGCGGGTCGCGGGCGCGCCCCAAATGTTAGGTACCTTGCAAATCTCCAAACCGTGCATGCGCTATTCTTGGAAAGAATCCTTGCAATTCACCAGACAGTAAGGTACCTTAACGACCGTCCTAACTATCTTTGCAAAGGACATAGAGTCCGGCATCCTGCATGTTTTCGGAGGAGGTGCGCATGTATCTGAACGGGGCGGGTGTCGCCTGCAGGGCAGGCGCATCGATGCGGCGTGCGTTGCGCGGCGCGCTCGTGGCGGCCCTTGCCGCGTTCATATGCATGGCGGCGCCTGCGCTTGCATTTGCCGAGGGCGGCGTTTCGTGCACGGGCATCACGCTGTCGCACACCGACGACGCCGGCAGGCCGGACCCCGACCCGCAGTACGACCCCGACCATTGGATGTGGTGGGGCTCTTTGCAGTTCGACAAGAACGTGTCGTTTGCGAAAGACGGCGCAGACGACGCGTTTGTCGAAAACAACGTGTCGAAAGTCCACCTGCAGACGGCAGACGGGCGGGATGTAGAGGGCTTTTGGGCGGAGGGGACGAATTCCCATGCGGAACGGCAGGTGATATACCTGCGTTTAAGCGAGCGCCTGCAGCCGGCCACCGCGTATCGCGTGACGGTCGATTCGGGCATCGAGGCGGCCAACGGCACCGATTTCAGCTCGCAACCCTATGTGTTCGAGTTCACCACCACCGACGATTTGGGGGGCGGCTGGACTATCCATGCGATCGCCGCATATGCGGTGGTGGGCCTGGCTCTCGTCGCGGGCGTGGGCGTCGGCTGCGTGCGCGTGGCCAAGCGGAAGGGGGCGCTGCGATGAAAGGCCTGTTTTGCCGTTGCATATGTGCCGGGTTGCGCGTCGCGGCGTGCTTTGCGTGCGCGCTTGCATGCGCGTTTGCGTGCGCGCTCGTGTGTGCGCCGTCGCGCGCGTTCGCGTCTCCGGTGTTTGAAATGACCGATGGACACGGCAACCCCATCAACGGCGCGGAGGTGAGCATCGACGCGCTGAAAAGCGGGCTGATCATCAGCATGACCTACGACCTCGCCGAAGGCCGTGGCGTTTGGCGCGGCTATCCAACGCTTGTGGACGCGGAGACGGGGTTGGAGATTTCAATTGAGCAGGTGAGCGATTTGGGGCATACCCAGGTTGGCTCCGAGGTGGACGATCTGGGGTTTCCCCGGCGCTACAAGTGGTCGGTGCTGTACCGCGTGAGCGGCTTGATCCCGGGGCATTCCTATCAGGTGAGCATGAAGGCCAACCAGGGCACGGGCAAGCCGGATGACCACTACACCTATTCCGACACGTTTTCCACCGCAGGTTCTGCAGACGACGGCGGTTCGGGCGACCAGCCCGACTCGGGAACGGGCGACAACACCGACCCCGTGCCGGATGCATCCCCGGACGACAGCGGACATGGCGATGGGCAGGACGACGGGGCCGGCGACGATGCGGATCCGGAGTCCGGCGGCGGCGGCGGCGAGAACTCCGGCGGCGCCGGCGGCGGGCAAGGCGGCGCCGGCCAAGCCGGCGCAAAGAGCGCCGATGGCGCCGACGGCGGGCACACAGGCTCCGACGACGCGACCGGCACGCCTGCCGGATCCGCAGCCGGCGCTTTCGGGCAGGGCGATGCGGCGCAAGGCGCTTCCGGCTCGACGGGCGTATCGCTTTCCGAGGTGGCGGCTTCCCCCGCCGAATCTGCGGTCAACTCTGCGGCCGACGCAAGCGGCGGGGCGGCGCCTTCTGCCGACGAGCCCTCGACCTCAAGCGCTTTGAGCGCTTCGTCGCTGATGTCCATGGGGCAGCTGTACAAGGTGGGCGGAGGAGCCTCGGGTGACGCGGGTGGCGGCAAGGGCGATGTCGATTCAAGCTCCACCACCGCCGACGTCACCGGCATCGCGTGGTTGTGGCTGGCGCTGTGGCTGTGCGTGTTTCTCGCAGGCCCTGCGGGTGTTGCCGCGCGCGCCCTGCGCCTGCACCGCGGGCTTGCCGCCGGCTCGCGTTTGCGGATGGGATAGCTGTTGGTTTCGCGAGGGGGGCTGGACAGCGCCCCCGCGCCGGGATACGGGGTCTGACGAGATGGATGTGGTTGATGTTGCGGTGCTGGGCGGCGGCGTGCTGGGGTGCGCCGTGGCGCGCGAGCTTTCGCGCTACCGGCTCGACGTGTGCGTGGTCGAGCGCGCGCACGATGTGGGCGAGGGCTCGAGCAAGGCCAACAGCGGCGTCGTGCATGCGGGTTTCCAGCCGCGCGGCGGCTCGCTGAAAGGCACCTCGTGCGTGGCGGGCAACGCCGCGTTCGACCGGCTTGCCGCCGAATTGCAGGTGCCGTTCGAGCGCTGCGGCGGCATGATGGTGGCCTTCAGTGCCGCCGGCGAGGAAAAACTCGCCGCCAAGTACGAGCGCGGATGCGCCAACGGGGCCGAGGGGCTGGCCATGGTGGACGGCGAGGCGGCCCGCGCGCTGGAGCCGCGCCTCTCGCCTGCGGTGACGCGCGCCATGCTCGCGCCTTCCACCGGCGTGGTCTCGCCGTTTGCGCTGGTGCTGGCATTGGCGCAAAACGCGCAGGCCAACGGCGTGCGCTTCATGTTCAACGCGCGCGTGGAAGGCATCGAGCATGCGCCGGACGTGTCATGCGCGGGCGCGGGCGGGGTGGCGGCGGGGCTGCCCGCGGGCGTTCGCTATGCGCTTCATCTGGCCGACGGGCGTTGCGTGGCGGCGCGTTTCGTGGCCAACATGGCCGGCGATTCGGCCGAGATGCTCGACGCGCAGGTGGCCCATGCCGATTTGGTGGTGCGCCCGCGCGCCGGCGACTACCTGGTGTTCGACAAGCAAGACCCCGCGCGCGCCATCCGCCATGTCTTGTACCAGGCGGCCGACCACGACGAGGGCGGCACGCTTTTGGCGCCCACGGTCGACGGCAACCTGCTGGCAGGGCCTACCTCGCGCAACGTAGCGCACTTCCGCGACACCGCATCGCTGGAAAGCGGGCTTGAGCATGTGCGCCGTGTGGCGCGCAAGGTCGTTCCCGACATCGACTTCTCGCAGGCGATCGCCAACTTCGCCGGGGCGCGGGCAAACATCGTCAACGTCGCCAAGGAGCGCAAGGACTTCGTGGTGCGCGCCTCGGCGCCGGGGTTCGTGAGCGCGCTGGGCATCAAGAACCCCGGGCTTACGTGCTCGCCGGCGCTGGCGGCGCTTGCCGTGCGCGAGCTTGCAGACGAGGGCCTCGAGCTTCGGGCCGACCCCGCGTTCAACCCGCTGCGGCAGGCATATGTGCCGTTTTTGCAGCGCAGCGCTGCCGATCAGCGCCGCCTGCTGGCGGCCGACCCCACGTTTGGGCATGTGGTGTGCCGTTGCGAGGGCATCACCGAAGGCGATGTGCGCGCCGTGATGGCCGGCCCGCTTGCGCCCACCACGCTCGACGGCGTGAAGCACCGGCTGCGTTTGGGCATGGGGCGCTGCCAGGGCGGATTTTGCATGCCGCGCGCGCTGCCGGTGATGGCCGATGTGCTGGGCGTCTCGTGCGAGCAGGTGCCCAAGGGCGAGGGCGGCGGCCGCTGCGTGCAAAGGAGCGTGAAGTAGCATGGCGTGCGAAGCGGATTTCACCGGCACCTTCGACGTGGCGGTTGTGGGCGCAGGGCCTGCGGGAATGGCCGCGGCCGTCGCCGCGCGCGCATGCGGGGCGCAGCGCGTGTGCGTGCTCGAACGCGAGGAATACGCGGGGGGAGTGCTGCCGCAGTGCGTCCACGACGGGTTCGGGTTGCACTTGTACGGGCATTCGCTCACAGGACCGGAGTACGCCGAGCGCTGGCGGGCGCGCATGGAGGACGCCGGCGTGGCATTGGCGCTGGCCACATGCGTGCTGGGGGTGGCACGCGGCGCGGACGGCGCGTTTCGCGTGGACGCCGTGGGCGTGCCGCTCGGCGGCCGCGCATGCGTGCGGGCGCGCGCCGTGGTGGTCGCCACGGGGTGCCGCGAGCGCACGCGCGGGCAGCTGATGATCCCGGGGACGCGCCCTTCAGGCGTGCTCACCGCCGGGGCCGCGCAGTACATGGTGAACGTGCAAAACCAGCTGCCCGGCGACAAGGTGGTCATCTTGGGCTCGGGCGATATCGGGCTGATCATGGCGCGGCGCCTGACGCTCGAAGGCGCCGACGTGCGTCTGGTGCTAGGGCAGAAGGCCACGGGGCTGTTGCGCAACCATGTGCGCTGCATCCGCGATTTCGGCATCCCCATCCGCTATGGCTGGGGGCTTGCCAGCGTGCATGGCAACGGGCGGCTGCGCGGCGTCGTCGTGGCGCCGGCGCGCGAAGACGGCTCGCTCGACATGGCGCGGCACGAGTACGTGCGCTGCAACGCGCTGCTCATCGCGTGCGGGCTTATTCCCGAGCGCGAGGTCGTGGACGGCCTTGACGCAGGGCCGGACCGGGGGCTGTTCGTGTGCGGCAACGCGAACGTGCCGCACGACCTGGCCGACCAGGTCACGCAGGAGGGACTGCGCGCCGGGGCGGCTGCGGCGGCGTTTGCGGCAGGCGCGGCGGACGCCGGGGTTGGTGTCGGGGCCGATGCCGGGACGGACGCGGGGGCGGATGCCGAGACGGACGCGGGGGCGGATGCCAGAGCTGGTGCCGGAATTGCCGAGGCCGCGGGCGCGTTGCCGCCCGACTTGGAGTGCCTGGCACGCAAGCACGTGGCAGAGCCCGCCGGGCGCGTGGCCGACGCGCTCGACGCGCAGGTGCCGCCCGGCACGCGTCTGGTGGCGTGCACCGTGTGCCCCACGGGCTGCATCGTCGCCGTGGACGCGGACGGCGCGTGCACGGGCAACGCCTGCGAGCGCGGCGCGGCATACGCGGCAGCCGAGCTGGCGCGGCCCATGCGCCTGTTCACGGGCACGGTGAAGGTGTCGGGCGCGGCATTGCCGCTGGTGGCGGTGCGCACGTCGGGCGAGCTCGAGCGCGCACGGCTGCTCGACGTCGCGCGCGCGTGCCGGCGCGTGCGGGCGTGCGCGCCCGTCGCGGCAGGCCAGGTGCTGGTGCGCAACGTGGCGGGCACGGGCGTCGACGTGGTGGCGACCGAGAGCCTGCCGGCCGTTGCAAGCGGCGTCTCGGGTGGCATTGAGGGCGACGTTGCGGGCACTGCCGGGAAGGCGGGGGCGCATGCCGTTCGGGAAGGCGGGCGCGCATGAGCGGCAACGCTGCGGCGCGCGGGACGCTCGGGCGCATGGCGCTTTTGGCGCTGCTGTACGTGCTTCCCTTCGCGCTGGTGTTCGCCTCGTTGTTCGCGGGGCGCTTCCAGGTGTCCGTCGACCAGGTGTGCGCGGCGCTGCTGGCGTTCACCCCGCTGCCGCATCCCTCTGTCTCGCAAGAGGTGTTTGCCGTGGTGGCGCAGACGCGCCTGCCGCGCGCGCTCGCCGCTGCCGCCGTGGGCGCGTCGCTGGCGGCAAGCGGCGCGGCGTATCAGGGTGTGTTCCGCAATCCGCTGGTAAACCCCGGGCTTTTGGGCGTGAGCAGCGGCGCGGGCTTCGGCGCGGCGCTGGCCATCGTGGCGTTGGGCGGCGGGCTTGCGGTGTACCCGTGCGCGTTCGCGTTCGGCGTGGCGGCCGTGGGGCTTTCGTATTGGATCGCGCGCGTGTACCGGCAGACGCCGACCATCATGCTCATCTTGGGCGGCACCATCGTGTCGTCGGTGTTTTCCGCGCTCATCAGCCTCATGAAGTACGTGGCCGACCCCGCATCGCAGCTGCCTTCCATCGTGTACTGGCTCATGGGGTCGCTGTCGGGCGTGGGCTTTTCGCAGTTTTGGGCGCTGGTGCCCATGGCTGCGGGCGTGTGCGTGCTGCTTGTGTGCGCCGGGCGCATCGACGTGCTGTCCATGGGCGACAAAGAGGCGCGCAGCCTGGGCGTTTCGGTGCAGGCCGGCAAGGCCGCCGTGGTGGGCGGGGCCACGCTTGCCACGGCCGGGGCGGTGTGCCTGGCCGGCCAGGTCGGCTGGGTTGGCCTGGTCATCCCGCACATCGGGCGCATGCTGGTGGGCTCGGGCAACCGCCGGCTCATCCCGGCGTCGCTGGCGCTGGGCGCGTCGTTCATGGTGGTGGTCGACCTTGCCGCGCGGTGCCTGTGGGCGTCGGAAGTGCCGCTGGGCATCTTGACGGCGCTTATCGGCGCGCCGTTTTTCGTGTACTTGCTGAAGCGGACAAGGGGTCGCCAATGGTAGCGCTTGAAAACGGCTGCCGGGCTGGTTCGCGCGTCGATGGGCACGCGGCTGCCGGTGCGGGCGCGGCGTCTGCGGGCGGCCTTGCGGGCGCGGCTGCCGGCGCCTCTGCGGGCGAGGCGCCCATGCTGGAGCTGCGCGGGCTTGAGTTTTCGTATGGGGACGTGCCCGTGCTTTCCGGCGTCGATTTGCAGGTGCGCCGCGGCACGTGCACATGCCTCATGGGCGTGAACGGCTGCGGGAAGTCCACGCTCATAGATTGCGTGCTGGGCGAGCACCGTCCCGCGGCCGGGGAGGTGCTCGTAGACGGGCGGCCCACGGCGCAGCTGCGGCCGCGCCAGCTGGCGCAGCTGGCGTCGTACGTCCCGCAGGTGCACGAGCGCTCGTTTCCCTACACGGTGGAGCAGATCGTGGCCATGGGGCTTGCGGCCGGCAGCGGCTTTGGCGCGCCCGGTCCCGACGAGATGGCGCGCGTGGACGAGGCGCTTGCGGGGTGCGGCATCGCGCATATGGCGCAACGGCCCTACACGGCGCTTTCCGGCGGGCAGATGCAGATGACGCTGCTGGCGCGGGCGTTGGTGCAAGACGCGCCGCTGGTGCTGATGGACGAGCCCACGGCGCACCTGGATTTCCGCAACGAGCTGGTGTTTCTGGAAACGGTGGAGCGGCTGGTGCTCGAGCGCGGCACGACGGTGCTCATGGCGACGCACGCGCCCAACCAGGCGTTTCACCTGGCGGCGGCGGGCGTCTCCACGCGCGTGGCCGTCATGGACGGCGGGCGCGTGGTGGCCGAGGGCGCGCCGCGGCAGGTGCTTTCCGAGCAGCTGCTGGCCGACGTGTTCGGCATTTCGGCGCGCCTGGTCGAGGCGCCGGGGCGCACGCCGGGCGAGCGCATGCTCCGCCAGATCGTGCCCATGCGCACCATAGCGGCCGGCGCGGGCGCGCGGGCAGATGCACCGGACGCCGATGCGCCGCAACATGCAGGCGCCTCGCAGGCGGGTTGCCCTGCATGCGGGGGCGGCGCGGGCGCAGGGGGCGAGGCCGAGGCCGAAGAGGGCGGGCAGGCCGAGGGCGAGGGCGCCGGGCGCGGGCCTGGAAACGCGACAGGGGGTTTGGAGTGAGCAGCAACGAGCAGCAGCCCGGGCAGGGCGGCGGCAAGATAGACTACCGCGCGCGACGCGCCGAGCAGGCCCGGGCCGAGCGGCGCGAGCGCCTGGTGATCGGCACGGTGGTGGCCGTCGCCGTGGCGGTCTTGCTGGTCTACCTGGGGTCGTGGGCGATTTTGAACGGCCTGAAAGACGACGCCGGCCAGGGGCACATCTCCGACGCTCCCTCCCAGGAAGCCGCCGAGGGCATGTGGTGGGCGACCGACAGCGCCGGGCGCAGCGTGCAGGTGCCGCGCGACCCGCAGCACATCGCCGTGATGGATTCGTTTTCCGGCGAGCTTGCCGTGATGGTGGGCGCGGGCGACAGGCTGTGCGGCGTGCCTGGCGGCACGAAGTCCGACAAGCTGCTGCAGCGCATGTGCCCGCAGCTTGCCGGGCTGCCCTCGCTTTCCGGCAATGCGGTGAACATCGAGGAGCTGGTGGGCGCCGCCTGCGACGTGGCCATCGTGCACGACACCATGCCCGACAGCGAGCTTGCCAAGCTCGACCGCGCGGGCATCCCGTATGTGCTGGTGGGCTACACCGACGTGGGCAGCCAGCTGGACGCCTTGTCCGTCGTGGGCACGGCATGCGGGGAGCAGGCCGAGCAGAAGGCCATCGAGCTGCGCCGCTACTACGACGAGCTGCGCACGAGCGTGGTGTCGCGCGTGGCGGGCGTGGCAGACGCCGACCGTGTGCGCGTGTACCACTCCATCAACGACGCGCTCTTGTGCGACGGCCAAGGCTCGCTTGGGGCGTCGTGGATCGAGGAGACGGGGTGCGTCGACGTCTCCGCAGGCCAGGCGCCCACCTCCGATTACGACTACAACGCCACGCTCGAGCAGGTGTACACGTGGGACCCCGATTTGCTCGTCTACAACAGCGCCGAGGCGGCGGCGTCTGTGGGCGCGGACGCGCAGTGGGCCGGCCTGCGGGCCGTGCGCGAGGGCGGCGTGCGCGTCATACCCACGGGGGCGACGCGTTGGGGGCATCGCGGCAGCGTGGAAACGCCGCTTGCCATGCTGTGGCTGGGCACGACGGCCTACCCCGACTTGTTTTCCGACGTCGACTTGAAGCAGACGGTGGTGGACTACTACCGCGACTATCTGGGTCTCGAGATAGACGACGAGACATATGCCAGCATGATTTCCGGCGAGGGGCTGCGCAGCACGGGCGGAGGCGGCTCGGGGTCGGGCAGCGGGTCCGGCAGCGGCAACGGCAGCGGATCCGGCAACGGCTCCGGCGGCGGCAGCGGCAACGGTTCGGGCTCGGGAAACGGAGGTGGGAGCAATGCCCAGGGCTGACAGGCTTTTGTACGGCGGCGCGGTGGACCGCGCGCGCATGACGCGCCTGGTGGTGCTGTGCGTGGACGACACCGACGACGCGACGCGTTCCACCAGCACGGGCGCGGTTTCCGAGGCCATCGCCGATGCGGTGGAGGGTTTGGGCGGCTGCATCTTGCTGGGTATCACGCGCCATCAGCTGCTGCTTGCCGAGGGCGTGCCGTATACGTCGCACAACTCGTCCATGTGCTTTGCGGCGTGCATGCCCGAGGGGGCGGCCCGTGCGTTGCGCGCGCATGCGGTGGAGCAGGTCGCTGTGCTTTCGGCGGCATCGGCCGACCCGGGGCTGTGCGTGGCCGATATGCCGGCGCGGTGGTTCACGGCAGGCGTGGGAGGCCCTGCGGCCTGGGAAAACGCGCCGGCTGCCGAACGCGGCCGGCTGGCGGAGCTTGCGGCGTTCGGCGTGCGGGCGCAGCGCGAGATATGCGACAAGCAGCAGGCCTACGAGCTTGCCGCGGGCATTCCGTGGCTCGAGCTTTCCGAGCACGGCGGCACGGGGTGGGGCGTCATCGGCGCGCTTGCCGGCGTGGGGCTGCGCCTGGCAGGCGACGACGGGCGCTTTCGCGGCAAGTGGGATCTGGCCGACATGCTGGGTGTTCGCAACGCGGCGCTTCCGGCGGGCGTGGTGCGCCGCGCCCTGGAGGCCATGGCATGCGGCGCGGCGCGCGTGTGCGACGCGTCCGGCGAGCCGCTGTCCGACGACGTCTTGCTCGTGCTCGACGCCGAGGCAAAGCCCGTGCTGTCGGGCGGCGCCGTCACGCTGGTGTGCAAGATGGTCGGCGATGTGGCCGTGCCGGCGCGCAAGGCGGACCTGGACGGCTTGGAGGACGGCCCGCGCAACGGCCGGGATGCGCCCGCCCGCCGGGCGGCGTATGTGCGCGACGACGGCGGGTGCGGCCTGTTCCAGCCCGACAACGATTCCGAGGAGCAACGCTTCGCGGGCGGCGAGGTGTGCGCGAACTGCCTGTTCAGGCGCAAGCTGGCCGATGGCCTCGCCTGCATGAACCCCGCGCACGGCCGCGGCGGCGGGGGCGGGGGCGGTTCGGGCATGGGCGCGTGGGAGGAAGCGGCGCTTTTCGGCGCTCCCGCCCGCGAGCCGGCGCCAAAGCCCTCCCGCCTGCGGTCTCGCGCCTGACGCGCCGCATGCGCGGTGTTCCCCATCTGCCGGTTGCAAGGTTCTCACGGAAAGGTTTGACATGGACGTTTTGAACTCGCTGTACCTCAACGATATCCTGCACACGATCGGGTCGGTGCTGCTGGTGCCGGTGGTCGTGCTGCTGCTGGCGCTCATCGTGTGCTCGCTGTGCGCCATCGGCTCGCTGATAGTGGAGGCTGTGTGCGAGCGGCGCCGGTACCGCGCGGCCATCCCGCAGCTGGTGGCCCAGCTCGAGGCGGCCGACCCCGACGATTTGTCGCGCGTCATCGACGAGAGCGGGCTTTTGCGGCAGCACAAAGACGACCTGGACGAGCTGGTGAACTACCTGTACCTGCCCGAGGATGCCCGCACCGAGGTGGCCAAGCGCCTGCTTGCCAACGAAAGCTTCGCGTACAAGAAGACGACGGGGCGCCTGGATCTGGCGTCGAAAGTGGCGCCCATG
This sequence comes from Oscillibacter sp. MSJ-31, assembly GCA_963621315.1. GTDB lineage: Bacteria > Actinomycetota > Coriobacteriia > Coriobacteriales > QAMH01 > CAVAWX01. Next base: position 983 of record CAVFDV010000048.1, on the reverse strand, counting down.
CTGGGATTGATGGCAACGCTCATCCCGCTGGGGCCGGGCGTTGTGGCCATGGGGCAAGGCGACACGCAGACGTTGTCCAGCTCGCTTCTGGTGGCGTTCGACGGCACGGTGGCCGGCTTGCTCACGGCCGTCGTGTGCATGACGGCGTCGCGCCTGCGCAAGCGCTGGTACGCGGATTACCTGGTCAGCCTCGAGGCGGCCATGAACACGCTGCTGGAAAAGGCGAGCCTCATGCACGCGCAGGGCTACGAGTTCTCGCCGGCGACGTTTGACTACGACAAGGCCGGGCGCACTGCGAAAAAGCGCCTGCTCACGGTCGCAAACATTTCCGCGGCCGGCCAAAGCGGCGGCGAACGCGGGGCAACGGGGCAGCGAGCGGCCGGGCAAGAGCCGAAGCAAGGGGCCGAGCGGAAGGCCGGGCAAGAGCCAAAGCGAGAGGCCGAGCGGAAGGCCGGGCAAGAGCCAAAGCGAGAGGCCGAGCGGAAGGCCGGTGAGTAGCCATGGCGATCGGTTCCAAGGGCCTGCTCGATTCCAAGCTGCTGGATTTCGGCTCCGAGGGCGACGACGAGGACCCGCGCACGGGCTTGGTGAACCTGGCCGACGTGATGCTGGTGTTCGCATGCGGCCTGATCGTCGCGCTGGTGGCGCACTACAACGTCGACTTGACCGCGCAGGACACGCCAAAGGATATGGAACACGTCAACCAGCAGGTGCAAGAGGTGCAAAAAGACCAGACCGACACGTCGGCCACATATGCGGAGTTCGGCAGCGTGTACCAAGACACCGAAACCGGCGAGCTCTACATCGTGAAAGACCCCAACGCCACCGACGTGCGCACCGAGGAGTAGGGCCCGGGGCGGCACCGCGCATCTGCACATTGGCCAGAGACGGCTCCACCTCGCCACTATCGCCGTGCTGCTCGTCTTGCGCGCGACCGTCGGCAAGGCCTCGCTTTCACCCGCCGCCGCCGAATAGCCTTCGCC
>CAVFDV010000047.1:0-12612 GCA_963621315.1 Oscillibacter sp. MSJ-31 | reverse complement strand
CCGGCGGACGTGAAGAGGCTGGAGCTGGGCGACAAGGGGGTCGCCGCCGAGTACAGGGAGTACCTGGCCCACGACAACTACCATCTCTATTGCAAGTACGGCGGCGCCACCACGAAAGGCGTCGACGACTACCTGGAGTTCCGCATCCTGCAGGTGGGGGCGCACACTGCAAACGGCGCCTTGGACAAAACGCAGATCACCTTCGGCGCGGTCAACGCCATGCCGTATGCCGAGACCGTCGGCAGCACGAACAAGACGGTCCAGCCGACCAACGCGGGCGGCTGGGGCTCTTCGGTGCTCTACTCCGCCTTGAACTCCGCAGGCGGCAGCTTGTACTCGAAGTTTCCTTCGGGGCTTGTGAGCGACGTGGCGACGGTGGACAAGTACTCGACGAACGGCGGCGGGAGCGCGGCTACGCCCGCGACGGGCGTGACGGCGTTCGCCTCGAAATTCTGGGTGTACTCCCTGACCGAGCTGACGGGGTACGAGGAAGCGGGTTTCAGCAGCGAGGGCCTGCAATACGAGTACTACAAGACCATCGGGGTGAGCGCCTCGGCCATCAGCGCCGCCCGCCTGAACGCGCCCACCGCCATCACCGGCAGCTGGCTGACGAGAAACGGGGCGCTGCCGAAGAAGGCCTCCGGCGGGAACTACAACGGGTTTTGGGCGTTCAGGTCGCCCGACACGACGAACTCCGAGAACTGGACCTGGGGTTATGTGGCGGAAAACTGCATCCGCTTCCACGACATCACCATGCGCGGCGAAAACGCCATCTTGCCGTGTTTTGCCTTCGGGGGAAACTACAACGTCACCTTCGACATGCAGCAGCACGGCGAGGACCAATCGGTGCAGACCCAGCAGGTGGCAGGCGGCGGCAAGGCAAGCGTGCCCACCGTGGCAGACACCAAGGGCCTCACGCTCGAGGGCTGGTACAACAACCCCTGGTGCCTGACGGAAGGCAGCACCGGCGCGGTTGCCAACAAGAAGTGGGACTTTGCCAACGACACCGTGAGCGCCGACACCACGCTCTACGCCAATTGGGTGCCCACCACGACGGAGAAGGCGAAATACTGGCTTGCCACCTCCACGAAGAAGACGACGGGCAATACGGCCGTCGGGACCGACGTGAACGTGGAGAACACGAACTGCGTCTCGCCGGAGTGGCGCGTCCAGCGCTCGAGCGAGGAGATTCAGGCGGACGTGAAGAAGATCCGCGAGGGCGACCAGGCCGTCATCGACGCCTGGAAGCAGGTGATGAACGCCGAGAACTACCACCTGTATTGCAAATGGAACGGCTCGGCCGGCACGGAAGACGACGACTACCTCGAGTTTAGGGTCATCGGTGTCGGCACGCACTCGGCCAACGGCGTCGAGGACGGCACCGCGCTGACCTTCCAGGCGGTGAGCGCGCTGCCGCTGGCAAGCGACATGCTCTATGCGGCCGACAACACGGGCGGCTGGAAGAGCACCTTGCAGTACTACAACCTCAACAACGCGTCGGGCACCTTGTACCCCAAGTTCCCGCAGGCCCTGCGTGACGACGCGATGGACGTGTACAAGGACTCGGTCGTCGGGGGCGGCTCGGCGGCATCCCCCGTGACGACGCTGGGCGGCGGCTGCGCGAGCAAGTTCTGGCCGATTTCGGTAAGCGAGCTGACGGGCTATACCGCCGAGGGCTATGTCGGCGAGGGCGACCAATACGAGAAGTACAAGAACATAGGCATCACCGCCACGGAGGCCACGTCGATCCCGGCTTCGTGGGGCCTCGGCCTGGAATGGCAGCCGGCCTTGACGGGCATGAAGCACACGAGGGGCGGCGTGCAGCCGACCAACGCCAAAAACCCGTGGTTCGCGCTCCGCTCGAAGCCGACCGTGAACACGACGGGCTGGTCGTGGGTCGGGCACAGCTGGGTCGAGCCGGGCGACAACTTCATCTGCTATGCGCACGGCGCCGGCACCAATTGCATCAACCCCGTGACCCCGTGCTTTTCCTTCGGCGGGTTCAAAGCGACCTTCGAGGCAAACGGCGGCACGAAGACAGACACCCAGTACCTCGACTACGGCGCCAAGGCCTCGAAGCCGGCCGACCCGACGCGCGACGGCTACGTGTTCAAGGGCTGGTACAAGGACCCGGATTGCACGAAAGGCCAGGAATTCGACTTCACCACCGAGACCATCACGGCCGACACGACCATCTACGCCAAGTGGGACAGCGTGGCCGACTCCTACTGGCTGAACTACGCCGGGGCGGAAAACCCCGAGCAGGGCGTGTTGAAGACGAAAAGCGACATCCAAGACGACATCGCCGCCTTGCGCGAGGGGTCCGGCGCCGACTACGAGCGCGTGCTGGCCGAGTACACCGCCTACATGAACGGGTCGTCGGACTCGCTTGCAAGCGAGGTGCACCTGTTCACCAAGCTCAAAGACGGGATGAACACGACGACCGACGCGGACGGCAACACCATCGCGGCAAACGACTACGTCGAGTGGCGCATAGTCTCGCTGGGCGACCACGACGGCGACGGCACGACCATCACCTGGCAGATGGCCCACGTGCTGCCGGGCGCGCAGGCAATGAGCGCGACCGACACGAACGCGGGCGGGTACGCGGCAAGCGGCCTGTATGAAAAGCTCGCCGAGGGCGGCGACGTCTACTCCATGTTCAGAGACGAGTTCCTCTCCGACATCTTGAAGGTGGACAAGACCTCAAACGCGGGCGGCAAGGGGACCGCCACGCAGACGACGAGCGCAAAGCTGTGGCTGGCCTCGGCGCAAGAGCTCTACGGCGCGACGGCGGCGGGCAGCGGCGCGGTCGCAGACGACGGCACGACGCAATACCCCTACTACGAGCACCGCGGCGTCGCGAAAGGCGACGCGACCAACGAGTGCCTCGCCTACCGCACACGCGCCGGCGGGCTGCCGGACGGGCAGAGCACCGACTACTCCGACTACCACGGCGGCAGCACCGACGAGATGTACGCGAGCTGGTGGCTGCGCAGCCCGAGCGCCTACAGCGACCAGACCTTCACCCGCGTCTACAACGACGGCCGGCTCGACCACAACCTGGCGACCGTGGACCGCGGCGTGGCGCTGACCTGCGCGATGGGCGGCGCGACGGTGAAGTTCTCGACCGTCGAGCACGGCGTGAAGAAGGTCTTTTCCAAGCCACTCGTGGACGGCAGCGTGACGAGCGTGCCGACGGCGCTCGACTACGGCTCCTCCACCGGCTTGAGCATGGTGGGCTGGTATGACAACGAGGCCTGCTACGGGGACGCGGCCGACCTCTCGTCGGGCACGATCGCCGAGGGCACGGTCTTCTACGCCAACTGGGTGCCCACGGCAGGCGATGCGGCCGGCGCCCTGTCGTATTGGATCGGCCCGTCCGCGACCTATGTCGCAAGCGGCCAAAACGCCTCCGCCGTGCCCAACACCGCAGGGGATGAGGCAAAGGCGCGCGACAACTACGTGTCCGAGGAGTGGAACGTGCTGAAGTCGAGCACCGAGATCCAGGAGGATCTGGCGACGATGGCGGCCGAGGAGAAGGCGGGCACGCTGGGCGCGGAGGGCACGGTCTCCAAGTACTACCAGGACATCATGGACGGCGACAAGTACCACCTGTACACGAAGTGGAACGGGACGCAGGCAAACTACGGCGAGGCCGAGGCGACGAAAAACGCCGCGAACGCCTACGTGGAGTCCAGAATCGTCGAGGTGGGCAAGCACGACAGCAACGAGCTTTTGAGCTTCCAGACCGTGCATGCCCTCGCCAAGTCGTACGCGACGACCACGGCCGACGATGACAATTCCGCGAACTGGGAGAACTCGATCCCCAGGGCGAAAATGCTCGAGGGCGGCGAGGTGTTCGAGAGCTTCAACGACGCCTTCACGGACAGCCTGGCCTCCGTGGTGAAAAAGACCACCGCGGGCGGCGGGTCGAGCGATGTGGTGCAAACGCAGGACAAGCTGTGGACGCCGGCGATCGCGGAGCTTTTGGGAGACGCGGGCGGCAACTGGAGCGCCTACACCGTGGAGGGCACGCAATATGCCTGGTACAAGGCGCGGCCGATGGTTGCCGGAAACAACGCGTGCCTGGTCGTCGGCACCAACCGCGCGGGCAAGACCCCGTATGGCCAAAACAAAAACGGGACATACCTGTATTCGCGCTCGCCCAACCTGGTGGCCAGCAGCGTCAGCACGGCGCTCCAGCATTACTCGGGCTTCATGGCGACAGGAGCGCCTTCGGACAATTTCACAAGCGGCACCGCCGCATGGAGCCGCGTCGCGTGCTTTGCCTTCGGCGAGCCGCCGGAGAAGGCCACGCTGACCTTCGACGCGAACGCGCCGAGCGAGGAGACGACGACGACCGTCGACGGCAGCAGCGTGGTCTCGTCGAGCGTGTTGAAGGACTCGACGCTTGCCGCCGCGCAGATCCCCGCCGCGACGTCGCTTGCGTCTAGCGCGTCCAACTACCAGTTCGTGGGCTGGAGCACGGACAAGGGCTGCGCCATCGAAGACGCGCTGAGCCCAGACGAGTTGGCCGCCGACGCGCCGACCATCGCCGACGACACCACCTACTACGCGATCTGGAGCGAGGGGGCGGGGTATTGGATGGCCACGAAGGGCTCGGAGGCCGTCACGGACGCCGCCTTTGCCGCCGATGCGAACTACCGCAGCGGCGCGTGGGTGAGATACGACATGGCCTGCCTGCACGCCGGAGTGGGAAACAGGCACTACCAGGCGGCGCTCGACAGGTGGAACGCCTACTACTCGGGCGATGCGGTGCGCCTCTACGCCACCTATAGCGGCGGCGAAAACGAGCCGGACAACCAGGGCGCCACGAGCGAGAAGAACAAGTATCTCGAGTTCAGGATCATCGAGGTCTCGCCGGAGGGGCACGACGGCGACGAGTCGGTCGTTACCTTCATGGCCACCAACTTGCTGCCGACGGCATATGCGATCAACGCGACGGAGACGAACGTCGGCGGTTGGGCCGCTTCGGACCTGCGCGGCAAAATGCGGGAAGGCGGGGAGATATTCAAGAAGTTCACCACGAGCTTCACGGGAGCCATCAAAGAGGTGAGCAAGAAATACAACACGGGCAACGGCTGCGACAGGACGTCGTATTCCACCGTCACCGACAAGCTGTGGTGCCTGTCCGCAAGCGAGCTGTGCTCGTCGGACCTCACGTACGAGGACAACTACTATGCGACGACGGCGGAGGGCACGCAATACGCGTGGTGCGCGGCCAATGTCGGCAGCGAGAACTGGCTCGATGATGAGGAGCTGCTCGCTTTCTACACCCGCGCGAGGGCAGACGATGCGGGGGGAGTGCCGGGCGGCTATGAAGACGGCATGGAGTCCGCCTCGTGGTGGCTGCGCTCGCCGACCTACATATACAACACCGACTTTGTCGGCGTGTTTGCGGGCCAGATCGGCATGGGCGGCTTCAGCGCAAATGCCGTGCATGGCGTAGCCCTCAGCTTCTGCTTCTAGGCTTTCGCTTCCAGGGGCGCTTTCGGGGCGCGGCGGCGGCACGCGCGGCGGCGTTCGATGGCGCGCGATAGCGTCTGCGCCCGATGTCTTTTCTCTGCGCGGCCGTCGCTTCAATGTATCCTTAAGCGACGTTGCGCCGCTGCGCCGCGCCGGCCCAGATGGGGCGTGGTGCGGCGTGGCGCGCATCTAAAGAGATGGAAAAACATGTGCGAGGCGGACGGACGACGCGCTATGACTGAACACGACATGGGAAAAGCGGGGGCGGGAAGCGCCGCGACGGCCGGCTGCGGGCGAAGAAAACCCCGGGCGGGAAGCGCCGCGCCGGGTGCTGTGCTGGGCGCCGCGCCGAGCGCCGTGTCGGGAAAACCCGAGCTTTTGGCGCCGGCGGGCGGGCGCGCGGCCTTCGAGGCGGCGGTGGCCGCAGGCGCCGACGCCGTCTATCTGGGGGCGGGCGGCTTCAACGCGCGGCGCAACGCCGACAACTTCGCGCCGGCCGACCTGCGGGCCGCCTGTCGCGACGCGCACCTGCACGGATGCGCGGTCTATCTCGCGGCCAACACGCTCGTCATGCCGGGAGAGATGGACGAGGCGCTCGCCCTCGTGGCCGGCGCCGCCGAGGCAGGAGTCGACGCCGCCATCATCCAGGACATGGGGCTTGCCGCCCGCCTTTCCCGCGAGCTGCCGCAGCTGCCCTTGCATGCCTCGACGCAGATGAACATACGCGGCCCGCGCGGCCTGGAGATCGCGCGCAAGATGGGCTTTGCGCGCGTGACCCTTGCCCGCGAGCTTTCGCTCGGGCACATCGCGCGCCTTGCCCGCGAGGGCATGGAGCTGGAGGTCTTCGCGCACGGCGCCTTGTGCATATGCGAGTCCGGCCAGTGCCTGTTCAGCTCGATGGTGGGCGGGCGCAGCGCGAACAGGGGCGTGTGCGCGCAGCCGTGCCGCTTGCCCTACACGCTCGTGGACGCGGACGGGCGCGCGGTCGGCACGGACGGCGAGTTCTTGCTCTCGCCCAAGGACCTGAACACGCTCGACATGCTGCCGCAGCTCGTGGAGGCGGGCATCGCCTCGCTTAAAATCGAGGGGCGCATGAAGTCGCCCGAGTACGTCTCCAGCGTGACGGCCGCCTACCGCGCCGCCCTCGACCGCGCATGCGAGGCCCCCGAGGGCTTCGCCGCGGCAGACGCCGAGCGCGTGCAGGTGGCCGAGGCCTTCACCCGGGGTTTTACCACGGGCTATCTTGCGGGCGTGCGCGGCAACGAGATGATGGGCTACAAGCGCCCCAACAACCGGGGGGTGGCCGTCGGACGCGTCGCGGGCTTTGCGGGCGGGCGCGTGCGGATGAAGGCCACGCGGCCGGTCGCGGACGGCGATTTGCTCGAGATATGGACGCAGCGCGGGCGCGTCATGCACGAGGTGGACGTGGCGGCAGGCGACGAGCCGGCCGGCGCGCAGGCGCTTTTGCGGGTGACGGGAGCGGTGAGCAGCGGCGATCGCGTGTTTCGCGTGCGCTCGGCTGCCTTGCGCGACGCATGCGCCGCGCGCACGGCGGCCGGCTGGAAGCTGCCGCTGGACTTCACCGTGAAGATGGACGTAGGGAAGCCGCTGGAGATCGCCGTACGCGACGCGGCCGGCGTCGAGGGGCGCGCGAGAGGCGCCGTAGTCGAGCCGGCGCGCACGAAGGCCGTCGCGCGCGGGGACGTGGAGACCCATGTCGGGCGCCTGGGCGCGACCTGCTATACGGCCGGCGCCTGGGACGTGCAGCTTTCCGAGGGCGCGGGGATAGGCTTTTCCGCCTTGCACAAGCTGCGCGACCGCGCGCTTGCCTCCTACGAGGAGCGCAAGCTGGCCGCCTGGGACGCCGCCCGCCCGCGCCCGGCGAAAAGCGCGCTCGACCTTTCGGGCGTCGTGGACATGAGCGCGCAGGCCACCTTCACCACGCGCATCGACTTCTCCGACACCGAGGTGGCGCGCGAGCTGGAGGAGTTCGCGCCCGGATGCGCCATAGGCCCGAAGCTCTACGCGACGAACGCGGACGCCGTGCGCGCATGGGCGGCGCTCGGGGCGAGCTTCGTGTGGCTGTCGCCCGAGCTGACCATCCACCAGATGAAGCTCATCGCCGACGAAAGCCCGCTGCCGCTCGGGCTGGTCGTGGTCGGGCGCCAGGAGCTGATGGTGTCCGGGCATTGCTTTTTCATGGCGGCAGGGCCGTGCGACGGGCATTGCGCGCGCTGCGAGAGGCGCGCGGCGGGCTGGCGTCTGCGCGACCGCAAGGGCTACGAGTTCCCGCTGGCCACGGACGCCGACGGGCGCGGGCGCCTCTACAACGCCGTGCCGCTCGACGTGGCCCATGCCGTGCCCGACCTGCTGAACGCCGGCATCGTGGGCTTTGCCGTGGACACGACCCTGATGGACGAGCGCGAAGCCGAGGCCGAGTTCTACCGCGTGCGCCGCGCCGTGGCGGGAAAACCGCAGCGCAAGCACGAGAACACGACGAGCGGGCACGTCTTCCGCCCCGTCGCATGAACCGGCGCCCGGCGCCCGCCGCCCGCCGCATCGCGTCGGGCCAGGCCCCGACCCGACCCCCGCCCATGCCGAGGCGGCGCCCTCAAAACATGGCCGATGCGGGTTTTCGCGCGCCGCCGTATGAGGCGCTGTTCTTTGCTTTTTGGGCGTGCGTTTCCAAAAGGCAGATGATTTTGGAGCGCGCGAAAGCCCGGGCCGTTCGCGGCGTTCGCTAAAGCTCACGCGCGCCCTGCGCCTGCGCCGTTCATGTTCGCCCGCGCCACGGGGCGGGGCGCATGGTATGCTTGCGGGCTATGTAGGCGGTGCGGGCTTGCGCTTCGGCTGGCGCGCCCCGCGCACGTGGACGCGACGATTGAAAAGAAAGGCGCAGCGAGGCAGATGCTTTCAACCGCAGAACAACTGCACGTCATCCAATCCGGCGTGGCACAGCTCGTGCCGCTGGCCGACCTGAAGAAAAAGCTCGACCGGGGCACGCCGCTCAACATCAAGCTGGGCGTGGACCCCACGAGCCCGGACCTGCACATCGGGCATGCCGTGCCCTTGCGCAAATTGCGCCAGTTCCAAGACCTCGGCCACAAGGTCACGCTCATCATCGGCGACGGCACGGCCCTGATCGGCGACCCGTCCGGGCGCAACTCGACGCGCCCGCAGCTCACGCCCGAGCAGATCGCGGCCAACGCGCAGACCTACATGGACCAGGCCATGAAGATCCTCGACCCGGCAAAGACCGAGGTCGCGCACAACGCCGACTGGATCTGCAAGCTCGACCTGGCCGGCTTGCTCGAGCTGTGCTCGCACTTCACCGTCGCGCGCATACTCGAGCGCGACGACTTCACCAAGCGCTACCAGGGTCAGGTCCCTATCGCGCTGCACGAGTTCCTCTACCCCGTCATGCAGGCCTACGACTCGGTCATGATCGAGGCCGACGTCGAGCTGGGCGGCAACGACCAGCTTTTCAACTTGCTGGCAGGCCGCGAGCTGATGGAGAAGAAGGGCATGGAGCCGCAGGTCGCCCTCACGCTGCCGCTGCTGGAGGGCACCGACGGCACGCGCAAGATGAGCAAGTCCTACGGCAACTACATAGGCCTCACCGACGCGCCGGCCGAGATGTTCGGCAAGGTCATGAGCATCCCCGACGCGCTCATGCCGCGCTACTACCGCCTGGCCACGGCGTTGTCCGTCGAGGAGATGGACGAGGTCGAGCGCGCGCTGGAGGCAGGCGAGGCCGACCCCAACCAGGCCAAGCGCCGCCTGGCCCGCGAGATCGTCGCCATCTACCACGACGGGGACGCGGCGGTCGAGGCCGAGGCCGCGTTCGACCGCCAGTTCAAGAACCACGAGGCACCCGAGGACGTGCCCGAGGTGCAGGTCGCGCTCGACGAGGACGCGGACAAGGGCGGCGTCTACCTGCCGCGCGTGCTGTCCGAGGCGGGCCTTGCGGCAAGCAACGGCGAGGCCCGGCGCCTGATCGACGGCGGCGGGGTGAAGGTGGACGGCGCGGCGGTGCCGGCGGGCGCCTACCATGTACCCGCGGCCGACTTGCAGGGCGCGGTCGTGCAGGTGGGCAAGCGCAAGTTCGCGCGCCTTGCCTGAAAGGCGCATCCAGCGCCGTTTCCAAGGCCGCCCTTGCAGCTGCTTTCGAGGGCGTCGGCGGGCCGATGTGGCTGAAGGGCCGCGAGGCCGCGGGGCCGAGGGGCGAAGGCCGCCCCCGAAGGTGTTTTCAAGAGGGCGAAAGGCCGATGTCCGCAGGATGAAGGATGAAGGGGAAGGCCGCCGGGGCACGGCGGCCTTTTTCCGAGGGTGCGTGCATGCGCTATACTTGCTCGCGCGCACGCACGCGTCGGGGAGTGGCGCAGTCTGGTAGCGCGCATGCTTTGGGAGCATGATGTCGCAGGTTCGAATCCTGTCTCCCCGACCAAATTTTCGCAGGTCAGACGGTATAAACTCAAATCCAGACAATCCAAGAAAGCTGAATTCGCCACACATCGTCGCACAGCTTCTGAAACACCGGCCTGAAACCGGCGCGCGGCTCGCCTGTTTGACGTACGTTTTTACGTACACTATCATGGATGCACGGACAACCCTGCGTCTTGAAGGAGAAGCCATGACCTCGATCACCGCGACAGCAGCCAGAAAAGACATCTACAACCTCATCGCCCGCGTGAACGAGAACTGCGCGCCCGTCACCATCACGAGCAACAAGGGCAAAAACGCCGTGCTCGTCGGCGAGGACGAGTGGTCGTCCATCGAGGAGACGATGTACTTGAACAGCATCCCCGGGGTGGCCGAGTCAATTGTCGAGGGCATGAACACCCCGCATTCCGAGTGCTTCGGCGAAGACGCCCTGGAGTGGTAGGGGTGTGGTACGTCGAGTTCACCAAACAGGCCTTGAAGGATGCGAAAAAGCTCAAGGCGGCAGGCCTCGATGCGAAAGCGAAGGCATTGGTCGAGGTGGTCAGGGGCGACCCGTTCACGCGCCTTCCGGCATACGAAGCGCTCGGCGGCAATTTAGGCGGCGCCTACTCCCGCCGGATCAACCGGCAGCACCGCTTCGTATACCAGGTGGAGAGAGCGCCTCGCGAAGAGGGCGGCCGTGTCTACGACGGCACGGTGAAGGTCGTGAGGATGTGGACGCACTACGAGGGGCTCTGACCCGTCCACTGCGAGCCGCGCCCCCGCAGGGAAGGGCGGCGCAGGCGGCCGGCCGCGGGTGGGTAGTGCGCGGCTAGAAAAACCTTGCCATCCCAATATGGGTTGTGTATGTTTCACATGCGAAAAGGCCCGCAATGCCCGGCACTGCCGCAAGCATTGAACTGCCGCGCCGCCGCGCCGGCGCATTCGACAAAAGGGGAGGATCCATGCCTACATCGTACGTTCTCATCATCATCGCCATCATCATCATCGCCATCGTCGCGTGCGGGCTGTACGTGGTCCAGCAGCAATACGCGGCCATCATCGAGCGCTTCGGCAAGTACCACCGCACCTCCACCGCGGGCATCCACATCAAGATACCGCTCGTGGACCGCATCGCCGCCAAGGTGCCCCTGCGCATCCAGCAGCTCGACCAGACGATCACCACCAAGACCAAGGACAACGTGTTCGTCTCGCTGTCCACCTCGGTGCAATACCGCGTCGACCCGGCCAACATCGAGGCGGCCTACTACGAGCTGCAAGACCCCGAGGCGCAGATCTCGGCCTACATCGAGGACAACATCCGCAACGCTGTCCCCAACCTCATCCTCGACGAGGCCTTCGTGCAAAAGGACAAGCTGGCCCTCGACGTCGAGCAGACGCTCAAGGAGTCCATGAGCTCGTTTGGCTACATCATCATCAAGACGCTCGTCACCGACATCAACCCGTCGGCCGAGGTGCGCGACGCCATGAACGCCATCAACGAGGCCGAGCGCAAGAGGGTCGCGGCCAAGGAGCTGGCCGAGGCGGACAAAATCACCATGATCACCCGCGCCGAGGCCGAGGCCACCAAGAACAGGCTGCACGGCGAGGGCATCGCGGCGCAACGCCAGGCGATCATCGAGGGGCTGCGCCAGTCGCTCGTGGACATGCGCCAGGAGGGCCTGACCGAAAACGAGGTCATGTCCGTCATCTTGACCCAGCAATACCTCGACACCATGAACAACATCTCCAGCAGCCAAAACACGAAGGTCTTGATGATGCCGAGCAACATCGACGCGGCCGCGCAGATCCGCGACACGGTGATCCAGGCCCAAGAGGCGAGCAGCAGGTAGGCCGCCATGTTCAACGACAACAACGTCGATTTTCTAGAGCAAAAGCGCCTGGAGAGGGGCGCGCGGCGTAAAAGCGGCGCGCAACGGGGCGCGCAGCGCGGCGCGGGAAGCAGCGTCTCGCATGGCGTGACGCGCGAGACGGTGAAAAGCGTCCCGGCCGGCGCGCGCAAGCCGGGCGCAGGTGCCAAGGGCGGCGCGCGCAAGCCGGGCGCGGGCGCCAAGGCGGGCGTGGGCAAGGCCGCGCACGGGGGCGTGCGCGCGGTGGGCAAGGGCGTGGGGAAAGCTCTGGCCGGCGCCGTGGGCAAGGGCGTGTTCGTCGTCGTCTGCATCCTGGCGATCGGCGGCGTGTGGACGGCATGCGGCCTGCCGAACCCGTTTTCCTATCTCTCGTCTGCCTTCCCGAGCATCGGCCACGACTCCGGCTCCCACATCACGGCAGGCGATAGCTCGCAAGACAGCGGGTCGGGCGCGTACAGTTCCGACTCCGGCAGCGGGTCGGGCACGTACAGCTCCGGTTCTGCGGACAGCTATTTCGCCTACCCGACAGACGCGCGCCTCGTCGACAACTCGTTTTGGGAGTTCGAGCTCGACGGCGGGCACTACATATGCGCCGTCTTGGACGTGGACATCGACACCTCCAAGGAGAGCACGATGATAGGCGGTGCGGTCGAAACGGCCGACCGGAGCCGGACGCTTTCGTACGACATCGGGGCCTACTACACCGTGGATGAATCGTTCGAGCAGGCAAACGACATCGCCATGAAGAGCGGCTACTATTGCGAGGGCACCGCGATCGTGCTGGCCCAGCTGTACAACACGTGCGAGAGCGGCTACGCCATTCAGCTGT